>JBBQFJ010000062.1:0-18302 GCA_038321755.1 Acidimicrobiia bacterium
GATGCGGGGACGATGTCGGCGAGGTCGTGACCGATGGCGGCTTCCCCGCCAGGGAAACCGAACCTCGCGGCGTGGTTCATCCCCATGACGGTGAGCTGGTGCTGCGGGCCGACCCTGACGAGGTGCAGGCCGAAGGGCAGGACGTCGATGACCCGACTGAGTGCGGCTGGGTCGGCGAGGGGGGTGAGCCAGGCCGGGTCCAACCATTGTCCGACACGGTCGTCCGTGGTCATGATGGGGCCCCCAAGGACCCCGCCCATGGGTGCTGTCGTGCACGCGGCTCGACTGCACCCTCAGTGTACGTCGGCGCGACCGTGACCCCGCCCGGGGCTCGATCGGGAGTTCATCGGTCGTTCACCCACCCTTCGGTCCGCGAAGGAGTGCTCCGGCGCGTCGGGGCACCTAGTCTCCCCAGCGCATGAGCCGAGTGGTCCTGGAAGCGGTCGGGAAGCGTTTCGGCGATGTCGTGGCGGTCGATGGCCTGACGCTCGAGGTCCGCGACCAGGAGTTCCTCGTGCTCCTCGGTCCGTCGGGGTGTGGGAAGAGCACCGCCCTCCGGATGATCGCCGGGCTCGAGGATCCGACCTCCGGGACCATCAGGATCGGAGACCGCGTCGTCAACGACGTGGAGCCGAAGGAACGCGACATCGCGATGGTCTTCCAGAGCTACGCGCTCTACCCGCACATGACCGTGGAGCGGAACATCGAGTTCCCGCTGAAGTCGCGCAACGTGCCCAAGGACGAACGGAAGGTGCTCGTCGATGAGGCGGCGCGCTCGCTCGATCTCGGTGAGCTCCTCGACCGCAAGCCCTCGGAGCTCTCGGGCGGCCAACGGCAGCGCGTCGCGCTGGCGCGCGCCATCGTGCGACGGCCCGCCGCGTTCCTGATGGACGAACCGCTGTCGAACCTCGACGCGAAGCTGCGAGTCCAGACGCGCGCGGAGCTCGTCGAGCTCCAGCGACGGCTCGCGGCGACGATCGTCTATGTGACCCACGACCAGGTCGAGGCGATGACGATGGGGCACCGCATAGCGATCATGAACCGCGGCGTCCTCCAGCAGGTCGACGAGCCCCAGCGCGTCTACGAGCGACCCGCGAACCTGTTCGTCGCGCGGTTCATCGGCAACCCGCCGATGAACACGGTCGAGGGCGAGCTCGTCCGCGAGGGCGAGATGACGAGCCTCCGCTTCGAGGGCGGCGCGATCCCGCTGCCCGACGAGCTGGCCGCAGCCGCGGCGCGCGACGACGTCGCGCGCGTCATCCTGGGGGTCCGGCCGGAGCACCTGGAGCTGGCCGCCGACGGGGTGCTCGACGCGACAGTGACCGTGATCGAGTCGCTCGGTCACGAGCGACACCTCATCTGCCGCCTCGCCGACGGCCAGATGGTGATCGTTCGCCAGGACGCCGACGTCGCGCCGCCGGCGGTGGCGTCGTCGGTGCGCCTCTCGGCCGAGCCCGAGCGACTCCACCTGTTCGACGTCGCGTCGGAGGACCGGATCCAGCCATGAGCGACCTCGGCGCCGAGAGCGGGATCGACCTCGCGATCGACCGGCCCGAACCCGACCCGGGTACCCAACGCGCCCGGTGGCGCCTCCGACGGCGCGGACGCGAGGCGCTCCTCGGCTACGCGCTCCTGCTGCCCGCGCTCTTCATCTTCGTCGTGTTCGTCTTCTACCCGTTCGCCAAGAACTTCGAGCTCGCGCTCTACCGGACGGCACCGTTCCCTGGGCTCCCCGACACCTACGTCGGGCTCGATCAGGTCGGTGACGTGCTGGGCAGCCAGGACTTCTGGAACAGCCTCGGGACCACGTTGCTCTTCGCCCTGCTCACCGTGCCGATCGGTATCGGGCTCGGCATCGGTCTCGCGGTGCTGGTGCACAAGCAGCTCAAGGGCATGGCGATCTATCGCACCATCTTCTCGTCGACGGTCGCGACGTCGGTGGCCGTCGCCTCGGTGATCTTCGGCACGCTCTTCAACGCCCAAGTGGGGCTGCTGCCGTGGCTCGGTGTCGATCCAAAGATCCCGTTCCTCGAGAACCCGAACACCGTGCTCGGCATCTTCCCGATCGCGCTCGTGGCCGTCGCGGTGGTGACGATCTGGCAGAACCTCGGACTGAGCTTCATCCTCATGTCGGCCGGATTGCAGGCGGTACCCGACGATCTGCTCGAAGCGGCGGAGGTCGATGGCGCCGGGCCGTGGGTGCGGTTCCGACGCGTGACGTTGCCGATGCTCTCGCCGACGATCTTCTTCGCCGTCGTCGTGGGTGGGATCTTCGCGCTCCAGACGTTCGGCCAGATCGACCTGCTCACGGGAGGCGGACCGGACAAGAAGACGAACGTCCTCACGTTCGCGATCGTCGAGCAGCTCCAGCAACAGAAGAACCCGGGGAAGGCCGCGGTCCTCGCCATCGCACTGTTTGCCGTGACGTTGGTGTTCACCTTGGTGCAGATGCGGTTCCTCGAACGTCGGGTGAACTATGAGCGTTGACACCCTCGCGCGCGAACCGGCAGACCCGATCGTGACGCCGGAGCACTCCGGTCGGCGACGTCGGCGACTCGGAATCTTCGGTCGCTACGTCCTGCTCAGCGTCATCGGCTTCTTCGTCCTGTTCCCCATCTACATCGCGGTCGTGAACTCACTGCTCACCCCGGCGGAGATCGGGGGACGTCCGCCGACCATCTTCCCGACGAATCCGGTCTGGAGCACCTACTCCGACGCATGGAACCTCGGGCACATGGGTGAGTACCTGAAGAACAGCTTCATCATGACGACGATCATCGTCATCGGCCAGCTCGTGACCGCGACCCTCGCCGCGTATGCGTTCGCGTTTCTCGACTTCCCGTTCAAGCGGATCCTGTTCGTCGTGTTCCTCACGACGCTCATGATTCCGTTCGAGGTCACGATCATCACGAACCTCACGACGGTGACGGACCTCGGGATCTACAACAGCTACGCGGGACTCGCGATCCCGTTCCTCGCGACCGGCTTCGGCGCGTTCTTGCTGCGCCAGTCGTTCCTCACGCTCCCACGGGATCTCAAGGATGCCGCCGCGCTCGACGGGTACGGGCACCTCCGCTTTCTGGTGCGCGTTGTGGTCCCGCTCTCCCGCCCCGTACTCGCCGCGCTCGGCGTCTTCGCTTTCCTGTCGGCGTGGAACCAGTACCTCTGGCCGCTCCTCGTCACCAAGGACGACCAGTATCGGACCGTCCAGATCGGGCTCAAGCAGCTCCGGAACACCAACCTCGACCAGATCAACGTCACCTTCGCGGGTGTCATCATCGCGGTGATCCCGCTCGCAGTCCTGTTGCTGGTGTTCCAGAAGCAACTGGTCCGTGGCCTGACTGCCGGCGCAGTGAAGGGCTGAAGCAGAATGTCCAGAGGTCGAGTGTCAGAATCGCGAACGTCCCAGACAGGAGCAACCATGGTTCGTCATCCCAAGCGGCTCGTCGTCTGGGTCATCACGGCCGGCGTCGCCGCCGCGATGGCCCTCCCGGCCACGGCGGCGCAGGCTTCCGGGCGCCTCCAGGCCTCGAGTGCCAAGTGTCCGCTGAGTGCACTCGACAAGGCCACGGGCACCACCGACATCACGTTCTGGCACTCGATGCCGCGCGCGAACGAGGAGACGCTCCAGAAGCTCACCGACCAGTTCAACGCGTCGCAGAGCAAGGTGCAGGTGGCGCTCGTCAACCAGACGACCTACAAGGACACGCTGACGAAGTACGTCGCCGGGCTCTCCACCGGTGACCTGCCGGATCTCGTGCAGATCGAGGACACGGGCCTGCAGCAGATGATCGACACGCAGTCGATCCTGCCGGTCCAGGCTTGTGTGAAGGCCGACAAGTTCGACACGTCCGACATCGTGAAGCGGGTCACCGACTACTTCACGGTGAACAAGACGCTCTGGCCGATGCCGTTCAACATCTCGAACCCGATCTTCTACTACAACAAGAAGGCGTTCACCGCGGCGGGCCTCGACCCCGAGAAGCCGCCGACGACGCTCGACGAGATCAAGGCCGACGCGAAGAAGCTCGTCGACAGCGGTGCGGTGACGAAGGCCGGGTTCGGACTGAAGACCGACCCGTGGTACCTCGAGCAGTGGCTCGCGAAGTCGGGGAACCCGTACGTGAACAACAGCAACGGACGCAAGGCCCGCGCGACGGGCGTCGTGTTCGATGTGAAGGCGGGGCAGGAGATCTTCTCCTGGATGTCCGACATGGTGTCGTCCGGGCTGGCCGAGGTGAACAACGACGAAGGCGCGAGTGCGAACGACAACTTGCTCGGCATCGGAAACGGCACCCACGCGATGACGATCGACACCTCGGCTGCGCTCGGGACCGTCACCCAAGTCCTCGCAGGTGGGCAGTACCCGAACGTCGAGCTCGGCGTGGCTCCGATGCCCGGCCCGGTGGGCAAGGGTGGCGTGCTCGTCGGCGGCGCCGCGAACTACATCGTGAGCAAGTCGAGTCCCGCGAAGCAGGCGGCGGCGTGGGAGTTCGCCAAGTTCCTGGCGAGCCCCGAGAGCCAGGCGACGTGGGCCGCGGGCACCGGCTACGTCCCGATCAGCAAGGCCGCGACCGAGCTCCCGGCCGTCCAGGACCTGTGGGCCAAGAACCCGGGGTACAAGATCGCGTTCGACCAGCTCGTGACCGGCGTGAACAACGTCGCGACGTCCGGCCCCGTGATCGGTGACTACCAGGGCGTTCGCAACGCCGTGCGCACCGCGGAGCAGTCGATGTTCACGCAGAGCGTGAAGCCCAAGGCGGCGATCAACGCGGCGAAGACCAACGCCAACACTGCGATCGAGGAGTACAACAGCCGCATCGGCGGCTAGGTCGGCGAGGCGGAGTGGGGTGCGGGCGTCAGGTCGTGACGATGACGACCGCGGCGTTCGCACCCCGCCCGACCGTGTGCGCGAGCCCCGTGCGGGCGTTCGCCACCTGGCGGACACCGGAGCGGCCCCGCACCTGGTCGGCGAGCTCGACGACCTGGGCGACGGCCGACGCCCCGAGGGGCTCACCCTTCGAGAGCAGCCCGCCGCTCGCGTTGACCGGCAGGCTCCCGCCGAGCGCAGTCGTCCCCTCGTCGACGAGCCTGCCCGACGCACCCTTCGCGCACAGCCCGAGCTCCTCGTAGGCGAGGACCTCACGGGCGGCGTCGGTGTCCTGGCACTCGACGAGGTCGAGGTCGCCCGGACCGATCCCGGCTTCCTCGTAGGCGTCGGTCGCCGCGAGCGTGCTCGGCGGGGTGATGTCTTCGTCGGCGATGCCGCTCATGGGTGTCGCTTCGCCGAGCACAGAGCCCGGGAGGTGCGAGCGGAGCACCGCCGCGGCGAGCCTGGGTGCATCGGGCCCAGCGTCTTCGGCGCGGCGCAGCAGGATCGCCGCCGCCCCTTCGTTCGGCGAGCAGAGCATGAAGAGGTGGAGCGGCTCGCAGACCAGGCGCGACGCGAGCACCTCGTCGACGGTCGTCGGCTTCCGGAACATCGCGTTCGGGTTCTCGGTGCCGTTCCCGCGGTTCTTCACCACGATCTGCGCCAGCTGTTCCTTCGTGATGTCGGACTCGCGCATGAGGCGCTGGGCGCGCAGCGCGAAGTATGACGGGGTGGCGGCGAGACCGGCCTGCTCACGCCAGGGTTCGAAGAACGAGGAGCGGATGATGCCGCGGGGCATCTTCTCGATCCCGAACACGAGCACCGAGTCGTACTGGCCGGCGCGGATCGCGCTGGCCGCGAGCATCAGCGCCGCGCCACCGCTGGCGCAGCCCGCTTCGACGTCGACGATCGGGACGCCGGTGAGTCCGAGGGCACCCAGGACCTTGTGGCCCGCGGCGACCCCGGAGTACACGGTCGCGCAGAACGCGGCCTGGAACGGTGGGTTGCCGGCCTCGGCGAGCGCCGCGCGCACCGCGGTGACGCCCATCTCGGTGACGGTGGTGCCGTCGAAGCGGCCGAACGGGTGCATGCCCGTCCCCGCGATCGCGACCGCTGAGCTCATGTCGCGACCGCGGGCATGAAGGAGTAGGTGGTGACGACGGTGTCGGGGTCGTCGGCGTCCGGGTCGGGACCGAGCTCGGCGACGACGAGCTGCATCGGCATGCCGAACTCGAACCGGGAGGGGTCGGGCTCCTCGAGCCGGGTGATGACCCGGAGCCCTTCGGGGAGCTCCACGACGCCGAAGCCGTAGGGGATCTCGCCGAGGTAGCCCGGGGGCGGCGCGGTGACCGCGGTCCAGCCCCAGAGGGTGCCGCGGTCGGAGAGGCGGACCTCGGTGATCGTGTCCGCGCCGCAGGCGGGGCACGTCGGGGCCATCGGGAACTGCACGCGCGCGCACGCGTCGCAGCGGCCGCCGACGAGGAAGGCGGTGCCGTCGGCATCCTCGCCGAACAGCCCCTCGTGCACCGGGCGGGTGCTCACGTGATCCCCTCGGCCGCGAGCTGGTCGAGCTCGGCGTCGGTGAGCCCGAGTGCGCTCCCGAGGACGGCACGGGTGTGCTCGCCGAGTCGAGGTGCACCGGACGGGACCTCGACGGCCCGGCCGACGGTGCGGGGGAACGGTGCCTGCTGCCGCAACGGTCCGACCATCGGATCGTCCACGGTCACCAGGTCACCGCGCGCCGCGATGTGCGCGTCGGCGAAGATGTCGGCAGCCGTGTACGCGGTCGCAACGGGCACGTCGCACGCGACGCATCGCTCTTCGATCTCCGCCGCCGAGAGCGTCGCGGTCCAGGCGGCCACGATCCCGTTGATCTCGTCGCCGCGTGCCGCGCGGTCGGCGAGCCGGGCGAACTTCGGGTTGTCCGGCAGGTCGGTCCGGTCCATCGCCGTGCAGAGTCGGGCGAAGTTCGCATCCGAGCCGGCGACGATGCACACGAACTTGTCGTCGGCCGTGGGGTAGTTGTCGAGCGGCGCGGAGTTGGCGAGTCGGTTGCCCTCGCGGCTGCGGATCGTGCCGAGCTTGTCGTAGGCGGGAAGCGTCCACTCGAGGATGCGGAGCGCGGCGCCGTAGAGCGCGGCGTCGATCACGGCGCCGGTGCCGCCGCGCGCGTCGCGCGCGTAGAGCGCCGCGGTCGCGGCTTGCGCGGCGAACACGCCGGTGAGGTAGTCGGAGATGGTGACGCCGACCCGCACGGGCGGCCGATCGGCGTACCCGGTCAGGTGGAGGAGTCCGCCGTACCCGATGCCGACACGGTCGAGACCCGGGCGCGGCGCGTTGGGGCCGTCCTGCCCGAAGCTGCTGATCCGGACCGTCACCAGCCGGTCGGGGAGCTCGGACGGCGCGATGTGCCACTTCTCGAGTGTCCCCGGACGGAAGTTCTCCACGACGACGTCGGCGGTCGCGGCGAGGCGGCGGAAGAGGTCCTGACCCTCGGGGCGCCGCAGGTCGAGCGTGACGCTCTGTCGGCCCCGGCCCTCGACCGCCCAGAACAGGGAGTAGTCGGTGCCGTCGTCGGTCGGCGCGAACGGGCCGATCTCGCGCATGAAGTCGCCGGTCCCGGGCTGCTCGATCTTGATGACCTCGGCGCCCTGCTCGCCGAGCAGGCCCGCGCAGAACGGCGCCGCGATCCGAGTGCCGAGGTCGAGCACGCGAAGACCGTCGAGGGGTCCGGTCACTCGCCTGCCTGCTCGCGCTTCACCGCGGCCATACCACCCTCTTTGCGGGCGTCGGTTGCGGCGAGCGCGGTCGTGCTGTTGCTCACGAACTGGTGCACCATGAAGTGGTAGCGCCACGACTCGCGTTGGCCCTGACCGTCGACCATGTGGTTGATCGTGTCCTTGATCGCCTCCGCAGTGACCGGAGGGACGAGCGCGACCTGGTCGGCCATCGCTCGTGCCGCGGCAGCGAGCTCGGCGCGGGGGACGACCCGGTTCACGAGGCCGTACCGCTCGGCGTCGACGGCGGTCAGCGTGGTCGCGCAGAGCAGGAACTCCTTCGCTTTGCGCGGCCCGAGCTCCCACGGCTCGATCAGCAGCTCGACGCCGACGCCCGTCATGCGCGCGACCGGGTTCGAGAAGCGGGCGTCGTCGGCGGCGACGATGAGGTCGCACATCGACGCCAGCATGAGCCCGGCTGCGGCACACGCGCCCTGCACGGCGGCGATCGTGGGCTTGCGGAAGTCGCGCAGGCGGATGCACTTGTCCCAGTACATGACCTGTTCGTGGCGGAGCTTGCCTTCGGCGGTGTCGCGCATCCGCGCCCACTCGGTGGTGCCGTCGAGGATCTCCTTGAGGTCGTGCCCCGCGGAGAAGTGCTTGCCCTCCCCGGCGACGATCACGACCCGCACCGCGTCATCGGCATCGGCGAGGTCGAGCGCCGCGTCGATCTCCTCGAGCATCTGCGTGCTCTGGGCGTTGGCCGCGTCGGGCCGGTTCAGCGTGAGCGTCGCCACCGCTCCGTCGACCTCGTACCGGATCGCTCCGAACTCAGGAACTGACATCGACGTCAGCGTACGCGGTGTGCCGGGGGCTAGGAGGCTTCGCGCTTGGGCTCGCGCGGGAGGCCGAGCACGCGCTCGCTCAAGATGTTGCGCTGGATCTCATTGGTCCCGGCCCAGATCGACGACGCCTGGTAGTAGAGCCAGGAGCGCTGCCAGGTGCCGTCGCCGGGGTTCTCGCTCGCGCCGTGCCAGAGCGGGGCCACCGGGCCGAGCACGGCCATCACGGTGTCGTGCAGCCGCTTGCTCATCTCGCTCCAGTAGAGCTTCAGCGCGCTGCCCTCGGGTCCCGGCGGATCGCCCTTCGCGACGCGCGAGAGCGTCCGCCAGTTGTGGAGCTGGAACAGCCGCACCTCGACCATGGCCTGGGCGAGGCGGGGCCGGAGGCGATCGTCGTCGAACGCGCCCGACTCGAGCGCGAGGCGGAGCAGCTCCTCGACGAGCTGCACGTGGATCACGAGCTGCCGCGGGTTGATGCCGCGCTCGTGGGTGAGCGTCGAGTTCGCCACCCGCCAACCCTCGTCGACCGGGCCGATGCGCTGCGTGTCGGGGATCACGACCCCGTCGAAGAAGACCTCGTTGAACTCGGTCTCGTCGGTGATCTGGCGCAGTGGCCGCACCTCGACGCCCGGAGCGCGCATGTCGACGGCGAGGGCGGTGATGCCGTGCTGCTTCGCGACGTCGGGGTTCGTACGGGCGAGGCACAGTCCCCAGTCGGCGAACTGCGCGTAGCTCGTCCAGACCTTCTGGCCGTCGAGGACCCAGGCGTCCTGGCCGTCATCCGTCGTCGTGCGCACGGCGCGGGTCGACACGGCCGCCAGGTCGCTGCCCGCGCCGGGCTCGCTGAAGAGCTGGCACCAGATGTGCTCGGCGGGCAGGATCTTCGCCAGCCACTGGTCCTTCTGCTCGGGCGTGCCGTGCGCGAGCAACGTGGGGCCCACGAGGTTGATCCCGATGCGGCCGACCAGCTCGGGTGCACGAGCACGCGCGAGCTCCTCGGTGACGATGAAGTGCTCGACTGCGCCGGCGCCGCGACCGCCGTACTCCTCGGGCCACGGCACGCCGACCCACCGACCGCTCGAGAGCTGCGCCTGCCACTCGCGACCGAACGTCACCTCTTCGGCGAGATCCTCGAAGCGCGGGGGGAGTCCCTTGCCGTACTCCCACGGCAGATGGGTACGAAGCCACTCGCGGACCTCCGCGCGCAGCGCGGCTTCGTCGGCGGTCGGTTCGAGGTTCATGGTGTGGGGAGCGCGCGGGCGACCGAGAGGTCAGGCGCGCTGGTCGACCGGGACGTACGGGGTCTCGGTCGGGCCCGTATAGATCTGACGCGGGCGCCCGATCTTGGTCGCCGGGCTCTCGATCATCTCTTTCCAGTGCGCGAGCCACCCGGGGAGGCGGCCCATCGCGAACAGCACGGTGAACATGTTCGTCGGGAAGCCCATCGCGCGGTAGATGAGACCCGAGTAGAAGTCGACGTTCGGGTAGAGCTTCCGCTCGATGAAGTACTCGTCGGCGAGCGCTACGTCCTCGAGCTGCTTCGCGAGGTCGAGCAGCTCGTCGCACTGGCCCATCTCGTCGATGAGCTCATCGGCGATGGTCTTGAGGATGCGTGCGCGCGGGTCGTAGTTCTTGTACACGCGATGTCCGAAGCCCGAGAGACGGAACGGGTCGTCGGGATCCTTCGCCTGCTCGACGAAGCGGTTGAGGTCGCCACCACCGTCGCGGATCGACTCGAGCATCTCGATGACAGCCTGGTTCGCACCACCGTGCAACGGGCCCCACAGCGCGTTGATGCCCGCCGCGATCGCCGCGTAGATGTTGACCTCACTCGAGCCGACGAGTCGCACCGTCGACGTGGAGCAGTTCTGTTCGTGATCGGCGTGAAGGATCAGCAGCACCTTGAGTGCCTTCACGACGGTCGGGCTGACCTCGTAGGGCTCGGACGGGAGCGAGAACATCATCGTGAGGAAGTTCTCGATCAGGTCGAGGTTGTTGTTCGGGTAGACGAAGGGCTGGCCGACCGACTTCTTGTACGCGTACGCGGCGATCGTCGGGAGCTTCGCCATCAGCCGGATGATCGAGAGCTCGGCCTCCGCAGGATCCTTCGGGTCGAGGCTGTCCTGGTAGAAGGTCGAGAGCGCGGTGATGGCCGACGACAGCGTGGCCATCGGGTGAGCGTCCTTGGGGAAGCCGTCGAAGAAGTGCTTCACGTCTTCGTGCACGAGCGTGTGCTTGCGGATCGCGTAGCGGAAGGTGTCGAGCTCGTCGCGCGTCGGCAGCTTCCCGTAGATGAGCAGGTACGAGGTCTCCAGAAACGACGCCTTGTGCCCGGAGACGAGCTGCTCGATCGGGATCCCGCGGTAGCGGAGGATGCCGGCGTCGCCGTCGATGAACGTGATCGCGGACTCGCATGACCCTGTGTTCAGGAAGCCGTTGTCGAGGGTGACGATCCCCGTTTGTGCGCGCAGCTTGGCGATGTTCGCGCCGAGCTCGCCTTCTGATCCGCGCACGATCGGGAGCTCGACCTCCTTCTCGCCGTGTCGCAAGATGGCAGGCTGCTCGCTCACCGTGGCCGCTCCTCTTTGTCGAGTCGTTCGCAGCGTAGCGGCGCCTTCGCGCCCGATCCGAGCCGTCCGATAGGTTCGTGACCGACCAGCGAACGAGTGGAGCGGAGCAACGGGCGTGGATTTCGATCTCTCGGAGGACCAGGTCGCGCTGCGAGGTGGGGCCCGCGAGCTGCTCGACGGCATGGCGTCCCCACCGAAGGTCCGGGTCGTGGTCGAGGCCGGCGGCGGGTTCGACGATGCGCTCTGGGGCGCCATGTGCGAGCAGGGCTGGCCGGTGGTTGCGCAGGATGAGGCAGACGGTGGCCTCGGGCTGGGCACCGTCGAGATCGCAGTGCTGTTGGAAGAGGTCGGCGGCCACGCCGCACCTGCGCCCTTCGCCTCCACGGTGCTCGCGCTCGACGCCCTCGCGGCGGGCGAGGCGACCGAGATGGCGGCTCGCTTGGTCGAGGGTGGCATCGGGTGCGTCGCCTGGAGCCGGAACGCCGAGGCCGTGCGCGCCGAGCCCGCCGGCGGCGAGTGGAGGCTCACCGGACGAACGGATCCGGCGCCGTACGCGCCGAGCGCTTCGGTGGCGGTGGTGGCGGCCGCGACCGACGACGGGCCGGGACTCTTCGCCGTCGACCTCGAGGCGGTCGGCCGACCGGCGCGCGAGTCGGCGATGGACCGGACGCGTGAGGTGGGGTGGCTGCACTTCGACGGGACGCCCGCGGTGGAGCTCGGCGGCACCGATGCCGTGGAGCGGGCGATCGACCACGGTGCCGTCGCGTCGTGCGCGGAGATGCTCGGCGGCGCCCTGCGCGTCCTCGACCTCTCGGTGCAGTACGCGAAGGATCGCGTACAGTTCGGTCGCCCGATCGGCAGCTTTCAGGCCGTGAAGCACCGGTGCGCCGACATGCTCGTCGACGTCGAGGGGATGCGTTCCACCACCTACTGGGCTGCGTGGTGCCTGGCGGCCGGCGATCCCGAAGGCTCGATCGCAGCGTCGACCGCCAAGGTGTGGTGCGGGGACGCGTCGAAGCGCGTGATGGCGTCGGCGCTCCAGGTGCACGGGGGGATCGGCTTTACGTGGGAGCACGACCTGCACCTGTTCTTGAAGCGTGCACAGCTCGACCAGCTGTCGTTCGGGGATGCGTCGTTCCATCGGGAACGGCTTGCAGCGTTGCTCCGACCGCGGGTCGAAGCCGGCGAGAGCGTCATCTGAGCGTGGCGGAGCCGGAACCGGAGTTCGGTGAGTGGGGACCGGCCGCTCGCGTGCGCATCGACGCGGCGCCGGTGTGGCTGTTCGCTCGAGCCGTCAAGGATCGCAACCCCGTGTACGCGTCGGAGCAGGCTGCACGCGCCGCCGGATTCGACGCGGTGCCGGTGCCACCGACCTTCACGTTCGTGATGACGCACGGCGCGACGTTCCCCGACCTGCAGCCCGACGGGGGCACGGGCTCGTTGGCCCCGGCCGACTCGGGGCTGCCGTCGGACGGCACCTCGGACTCCGGCCTCTACCTCCACGGCGAGCAACACTTCGAGTACCACCGCCAGCCCGTCGTGGGCGACGTGCTCGAAGGGCGGATGCGCGTCTCGAAACCGTTTGTGAAGCAGGGCCGACGGGGCGAGATGCAGATGACGATCCTGCAGACCCGATGGAGCGACGTCGCGACGGGCGACCCCGTGGTCACCGAGCAGATCGTGTCGGTCTTCCTGCCGAACGGCTAGCCGTCCTGCCGTTCTTGGCACGCTGGGTGTTGCTGGGCAACAACGAACGTGCCAAGCACACGAAGGTCAGGCCTGAGCCGCGCGGTCGCGGAGGGCCGCTCGGTCGGCCTTGCCCGCGGCGAGGAGCGGGAGCTCGTCGAGCTGCACGATCCGCTCTGGTGTCTTGTAGCGAGCAACACCTCGTTCCTCGAACCATGCCCGGCAGGCGTCGAGATCGAACGTCTTCGTCGCGACGACGAACGCGCAGACCCGCTCGCCGAGACGCTCGTCGGGCTCGCCGACCGCGACCGCTTCACGGACGTCGGGATGGGCTTCCAGCACGCCTTCGACCTCCGCGGCCGCGATGTTCTCGCCACCACGGATGATGATGTCCTTGATACGACCGACGATGGTGAGCCAGCCCTCGGCATCGACGGTGGCGAGATCTCCGGTGCGGAACCAGCCCCGAGTGATCGCGGCGCGCGTCTGCACGGGATCCGAGTAGCCGGCGAAGAGCTCCGGCCCGCGGAGCCAGAGCTCACCGATCTCGCCGACGCCGCGCGCTCGCCCGGTCGCCGGGTCGCTGATCCGCAGGCGCGCCTCGCCGGTGGCGCGGCCGTCGGTCTCCCGCGCGCGCAGCACGCTGTCGTCGGGGGAGCTGGTGGTGATCGTTGGTGCTTCGGTGGAGCCGTACGTTCGCTTCACGCGGCAGTCGAGCCGCTCGGTGGCTGCTTCCACGAACGCGGGCGTGACGCCCGCACCCCCGCTCGAGACCAATCGCAGCGAGGCCACCCGCTCGGTTCGGAAGTCGGGCGCGGCCATGAGCGCCACGAAGAAGGTCGGCGGGCCGATCATGAAGGTGATGCGCTCTCGCTCGATGGTCGCGAGCGCGTCCTCCGGATCCCACTTCGCCATCACCTCGGCCCGCATCGGGACAACCCCCGGGATCAACACGGCGTTGAGCAGGCCCGAGATGTGGGCCAGGGGCGCCGGCATCAGCACGGAGTCCTCCGGTCCGAGCTGGTGCGCCGCCGCCATCACCTGTGCCTTGTAGGCGAGCCCGCGATGCGTGTGCAGTGCAGCTTTCGGGCCGCCCGTCGAACCGGATGTGAAGAGGACGACCGCCAGGTCAGACGGTCGGGCGACCGACGCCGGGTGCGGGGCAGCGCGTTCGACCAGCTCGGTGAACCGAGCGTTCGGGCCGCGGACGTCGGCCATGGGGAGGTAGAGCACCGGGTTGAGGATCGTGAGCATGCGTTCGACGTCCGCGGGTCCCGCGAGGTGGTGGATCGGACCTGCGATCGCGCCGAGTCGCCAGCACGCGCGGTACAGCACGACGACCTCCCACCAGTTCGGTGCCTGCCAGGCGACGACGTCACCGCGACGCACGCCTTCGGACCGCAGCGCTCCAGCGAGCCCGTCGACCGCGGCGCCGAGCCGGCGTCCATCGAGCCGGACGCCGGCCGACGCGTCGACGAGCAGGTCGCCGTCGGCATCGCGCGCCGCGTCAGTGCAGAGGGTGTCGAGGGAGGGGAGGTCCCACGCGCCTCCGGGTGCGAGGTAGTCGCCGGCCTCGGGGCTCCGGTAGGTGGAGCGCAGGCGGGTCATCTGTTCAGACGAGCGGGTTGCGCCAACCCGTGCTCGACGTGGTCGCACCCCGGAGGACCTGGGAGCCGATGAAGTTGCGCTGGATCTCGACCGTGCCTGCTCCGATGCAGAGGCCACGGATGTCGCGGTAGGCGCGCTCGACGGGGAACTCTCGCGAGTAGCCATACCCGCCGAGGAGCTGGATCGCCTCGTCACAGATGAACTTCGCGGCGAGGTTCGCCGCTGACTTCGCCATCGCGGTCTCGAGTGCCGGCGGAGTCCCGTGCGGTCCGGCGAGGCGCAGGGCGCGCTGCAACAGCATGCGCGCACCCTCGAGCTGCGTCGCCATGTCGGCGATCTTCCACTGCAGCCCCTGGAGATCAGCGAGTGGCTTGCCGCCGATGGTGCGCTCGTTCATGTAGCGCACCGCGTACTCGAGCGAGCCTTCCGCCGCACCAATGCACATCGCGGCGTTGCCACAGCGTTCGTGGTTGATGTGCGAGATGAGCGTCTTGAACGACGTGCTGGTCGTCGCGTCGCCGGCGAGCAGGACGTCTTCGGGTTCGATGCGCACCTCGTCGAAGGCGAGCTCGGCCTCGCTCGTGCCGCGCAGACCCATCTTCACGTGGGTGCCCTGCACCGACGCACCCTCGCCCTCGAGGTCGACGAGCACGGCGCCGATGCCCTTCGCGCCTTCACTGTCGGGGAACCGGCACCACACGAGGCAAGCGCGCGCCTTGTGACCGCCGGTCACGTAGTTCTTGTACCCGTTGAGCCGGTAGGCCTGGCCGTTGGGTCCGGGCGGGCCGTCAGGCGTGAGCCGAGCGCGCATGTGCGTGACGGCTGAGCCGGCCTCGGTCTCGCTGATGCCGATGCTGAAGAGCGCCTCGCCGCTGGCGGCCATCGGGAGCCAGCGCTCCTTCATGGCATCGCTGCCGAGATGTTGGATCGCGCGTGGGGGACCGTTGAACGTGAGCTGAGCCAGGATCGCACTCGACACGTCGTAGCGTGCGAGCTCCTCGAGGACGATCGCCGCTTCGATGTCGCCCATCCCCATGCCGCCGTACTGCTCGTCGACGGTGATGCCGAACAGGTCGGCCTTGCGGAGCGCGTCCCAGGAACCCTGGGGGAACTCCTCGGTCTCGTCCCAGTGGCGGGCGTTCGGCTCGAGCTCGCGCTCGGCGACGTCGCGTGCGAGCGCGCGCAGCGCCTGCTGGTCTTCGGTCTCGGCGAACGGATCGAACCCCTCGGAAGCCACGGAGCGAGAGGCTAGCGGCACCTTCGCGAACCTGACTACCGTGTCAGGTATGAGCCAGGACACGCCGGTCTTCGAGTACCAAGAGGTCGACTTCATGACCGGCCAGCCCTACGAGCAGTGGGGTCGTGCTCGGGAGGTCTGCCCCGTCATCCGGTCCGACGGCTCCATGATGGGGACCCCCGAGCGGGCGTCGTACCAGATCACCCGCTGGGACGACGTCGAGGGGGTGCTGCGCGACGGCGCAACGTTCTCGTCGACGATCAACGCGGAGCACATCGGCCGGTTCATGGGCGAGCTCATCCTCGCGATGGACGGCAAGGAGCACCGCTCGTACCGAAACCTCGTCGCGCACGCGTTCCGCGCGTCGCAGCTCGAGCGGTGGGGAGCGAGCGCGATCGAGCCTGCGATCAACGAGAGCCTCGACGAGATCGCACCGCTCGGACGCGCTGATCTCGTGCGCGACATCACGAGTCGGTATCCCGTGCGCGTCATCTGCGCGATCGTCGGCGTGCCGGTCGAGGACAGCCAGCAGTTCCACCAGTGGTCGGAGCAGATCAACACCGGCCCGCTGAACCCCGAGCAGGGGATGATCGCGTCTCGCGCGATGCGCGAGTACCTCGAGCCGCTCGTGGAGGAACGCCGGGTGAATCCGCAGGGCGACCTGTTGAGTGACCTCGTGCACGCCGAGATCGATGGTGAGGTGCTGAGCGAGGAGAAGCTCTACGGCTTCCTGCGGCTCCTGCTCCCGGCCGGCGCCGAGACCACCTTCCGCGTCATGGGCAACGCGCTCGCCGCACTGCTCACGCAGCCGGGCGTGTTGGAGCGCGTCCGTGCGGATCGTGAGCTCATCCCTGCGCTGGTCGAAGAGACGCTGCGCTGGGAGTCTTCGGTCACCCAGGTGAGCCGCGTCGCGACGACGGACACGGAGGTCGCCGGTTGCCCGATCCCGAAGGGCTCCCCGATCGGCGTCATCACCGCGTCCGCGAACCACGACGCCACGCGCTACGAGCACGCCGAGGAGTTCGACCTCGACCGACCGGTGCAGAACCACATGGCGTTCGGTACCGGTCAGCACCAGTGCCTCGGGATGCACCTCGCTCGCCTCGAGCTGCGCGTCGGTCTCAATGCGATCCTCGATCGCCTCCCGAACCTGCGCACCGACCCCGAGGCCGACCCGCTGGTCATCGAGGGCCTCGCGTTCCGGGGTCCGGTCGCGCTCCCGGTGCTGTTCGACCCTTCCTAGATCCAACGTCCGGATCAGTCGAGGCCCATCAGGGTGCGCCACTGCTCGAGGCCGCTGATCCGGAACACGTAGTTGTGCCGGCGCGTGTCGCCCATGGTCGCCGAGGGCTGCGGCGGTGAGTAGAAGTGTCCGGGATAGAGGACCGTGTCGTCGGGGACGATCGCGAGCCGTTGCGTGAGACTCTCGTACATCTGGTCGGGGTCCGAACCCGGGAAGTCGGTGCGGCCGCACCCGTCGAGGAAGAGCGTGTCGCCCGCGACGAGCTTGCCGTCGACGAGGAAGCACTGGCTGCCGGGCGTGTGGCCCGGCGTGTGCATCAGGGTGATCGGGATGTCGCCGATCATCACCGTGTCGCCGCTGTCGTGCAGCGTGAGGTCGGAGTCGGCGACGCCGACGGAGTGCTTCACCATCTCGGCCTCGTCGCGGTGCACATGCACCGACGCGTGCACGTCGTCCATCCCGGCGAGCTCCTGGATGCCCTCGATGCCGTAGCCCATCAGGTCGCCGCCGATGTGATCCGGGTGCCAGTGGGTCGCCAGCACGCCGGTGAGGCGGAGCCCGTCGGCGTCGAGGATCTCGACGAGCTCACGAACACCGTACGCAGGGTCGACGGCAACGGCCTCGCCCGTCTCGCGGTCGCCGATGAGATACACGAAGTTCACCATCTGACGGGCGATCGGGTCGTCGGCCGCGAAGTCGCGGCCCGCGAGGAGCTGGCGGAAGTAGAGACGCTCGGTCATCGGCCTCTCGGGGTGGGGATCGGGTCAGTTGGTGAGCAGGTTCTTCTTCAGCGCTGCGAGCTCGGCCTTCGACACGCCCAGGCCCTTGGTCAGGTACTTGTCGAAGGTGCCGTACTTCCTCGTGACCTCGGCAAAGGATCCGGCGATGTACTCGGGCGCCACCTCGAGGAGCGGGGAGAGGAGCGCGGGATCGATCAGGTTCGCCGTGCTCTTCAGCGTCGCGGCGTTCTTCTCCTTCGTGTACTCGTTCGTGAGGAGGTAGTCGTCGATCACCGTCTGCTTCGGAACGCCCAGCGCGGAGAGGATGATCGCGGTCGACCACCCGGTGCGATCCTTGCCCGCGGTGCAATGCGTGAGCGTGGGCAGATCAGCCGGGTCCTCGAGCCGTTGGAGCAACGCGGTGTAGGCCTTGTCGGCTGCGGGGGAGTTCGCCAGGGTCTTGCCGGCGTCGGTGAGGATCTGCGCGGCCTTGCCGTTCCCGAGCAGTGCTTGCTGCTTGGCCGTGTCGCCACTCGTGATCGCGTCGCGGATCTTCGTGTTGGTGTCGTCCGACTCGTCGAGGATCGGGAGGCTGAGCTGCTGCGCGCCGGCGACGGGCTGGTCGGCACCATCGACCGCGACCTCGGAGGCGCCCCGGAAGTCGCAGATCAGCTTGATGCCGAGCGCGTCGAGCTTCGCGAGGTCCGCGCCGTCAGCCTTGCTGATCGCGTCGGATCGGAACACCTGGCCCCACTTGACGTGGTGGCCGTCCTTCGTGGCGTAGCCGCCGATGTCGCGAGCGTTCGGTGC
>JBBQFJ010000063.1:0-17898 GCA_038321755.1 Acidimicrobiia bacterium
CTCCGTCAGCGTGGCCGGCAGTGCATCGACGTCGATCGGGTCGACGAGCTCCAGATCGAGGTACTCCCCGTCGCTCTCGTGCCCGACACCGAGTGCGAGTCCGAGACTCACCTTCGGGCGGGGCGAGAAGCCCAGCGAGAACGAGAGCGGGAGCGCAGCGATCCGGAACGAACGCTCGAAGGCGCGCGCCAGGTCGCGATGCCCGACGAAGCGCACCTTGCCGTGCTTCGAGAACCGGAGTCGGACCGGGAAGCCGACATCACCGCGCACGGGATGCACCTGCTCCCCGACTCGGCTGGACGCCCAGGAAGGCGACCGGAACCGCGCCGCCCTGCTCCAGATCCTGCCCGGTGCCCTGGCTGCCACCAGCCGGTGCGACGCGCGACGCCACGACGTGCTCGAGCGCTTGACCGGTGCACACCCCGCAGTCGTAGCAGGGCGTCCACCGGCAATCGGGGAGCCCGTGCTCGTCCAGCGCGGCGCGCCACTCCTGCCAGAGGAAGTCCTTGTGCAGCCCAGCGGTGACGTGATCCCACGGGAGGACCTCGTGCTCCGTCCGGTGTCGGGTCACGTACCAGTCGGCGTCGAGCCCTTCCGCCGCCATCGCATCGGTCCAGCGAGCCAGGTCGAAGCGCTCGCTCCACTCCTGGAACGAACCACCCGAACGCCACACTCGCTCGATGACCCGACCGATCCGCCGGTCACCCCGACTCGCGATGCCCTCGGCGAAAGATGCCTCGGCGTCGTGCCACTTGAGCGACACGCCGCTGCGCCGGGTCGCGTCGCGCAGGAGCCCGACCTTGCGCCGGAGCTCTTCGACCGAGTTCTGACCGAACCACTGGAACGGGGTGTGCGGCTTCGGCACGAAGCCACCGACCGACGCGGTCGCGCTCGCGCCCTTGGTGTACTTGCGACCGATCGAGACGACGTTGCGAGCGAGCTCGGCGATGCCGAGCGTGTCCTCGTCAGCCTCGGTGGGCAACCCGATGAGGAAGTAGAGCTTCACGCGGCGCCACCCGCTCGAATACGCGGCGTCGACCGCCGCGTACAGATCTTCCTCGGTGATCAGCTTGTTGATCACCTTCCGCATCCGCCAGGTGCCCGCTTCCGGCGCGAACGTGAGGCCCGTACGACGGACCTTCTGGATCTGGCTCGCGATGCCGACCGTGAACGCGTCGACGCGCAGCGACGGGAGCGAAAGGCCGACACACCCCGTGCCTTCTTGCTCGTTCACGAGGTCACCGACGACACCGTTGATGCCGGAGAAGTCGGCCGTCGACAACGAGGTGAGCGCAACCTCGTCGTAGCCCGTACGCCGCAAGCCGTCGCGCACCATCATGCGGACCTGCTCTTCCGGGCGCTCGCGCACCGGGCGCGTGATCATCCCCGCCTGGCAGAAGCGACACCCGCGCGTGCAGCCCCGGAAGACCTCGACGTTGAGGCGATCGTGGACCACCTCGATGAGCGGCACGAGCTGCTGCTTCGGGTATGGCCACTCGGCGAGGTCTGCGACCGTGCGCTTCTCGACGGCCGCGGGGACGTCCGGGTACCTCGGGGTGACCTCGGCGAGGAACGGGCCGTCGTACTGGACGTCGTACATCGACGGCACGTACACGCCGGGCACCGACGCGAGCTCGCGCAGGACACCCTCACGGTTGGTCTTTCCCGAGCGCTTCCACGCCGCGAGGACGTCGTTGATCTCGCCGACGACCTCCTCGCCATCACCGATGACGAACGCGTCGACGAAGTCGGCCAGCGGCTCGGGGTTGAACGCACAGTGCCCGCCACAGAAGACCAACGGGTCCTGGTCGCGTCGTTCCTCGGCGCGGACGGCCACGCCGGCGAGATCGATGCAGTTCAGGACGTTGGTGAACACCAGCTCGGCGGAGAGGTTGAAGGCGAGCACGTCGAACGAGCCGGCCGGACGGTGCGTGTCGACCGAGAAGAGCGGGACCGCCCCGGCACGCATCTCCGCCTCGAGATCGACCCACGGCGCGTAGGCACGCTCCGCAGCGGCGTCCTCACGCTCGTTGAGGATCTCGTAGAGGATCTGCAGCCCCTGGTTGGGGAGGCCGATCTCGTAGGTGTCTGGGTAGATGAGGAGCCAGGAGACCTGGTCGGGCCGGTGCTGCGGAGTGACGCTGCCCCGCTCCATACCGATGTAGCGAGCGGGCTTCTCGACCCGGCCCAACAGAGGTTCGATCCTCGGCCAGAGGTCGGTGGTCATGTTGGGGCCCATCCTACCGGAGATCCCGGGAATCCCCCTGTCCACCCGGATCCGCGGCGAATCAGGCGCGAATCACCGATTCGCAGTGCTCGACGGTCGGGAACGGGTCGTAGAAGTGGTGCAGCAGCGCCTTCCAGCGCTCGTACTCGGGCGAGCCCCGGAACCCCTCGGTGTGGTCCTCGAGGCGCTCCCAGCCCGGGAAGGTACCGGGGAGATCGGCGATGTGCCCGGGAATTGGGAGACTCGCGGCGTGCAGCGCCTGTCGGTGATCGGGAACTCCGGATCGGGGAAGAGCACCTTCGCGGAAGCGCTCGCGACGCGTCTCGGCGTCGAGCACATCGAGCTCGACGCGATGTTCCACCTCGCCGACTGGGGCGAGCTGCCGCGCGACCAGTTCCGCGCACAGGTCGCCGATCTGGCTGCGCGCGACGGCTGGGTGATCGACGGTAACTACGAGGCGGTCCAGGACATCGTCTGGGCTCGAGCCGACACCGTCGTCTTCCTCGACCACCCGCGAAGCGTCGTGATGCGGCGCGTGATCACGAGAACGATCACCCGCACCGCAACGAGGAAGAAGCTCTGGAACGGCAACCGAGAACCGTGGTCCAACCTCTTCTCGACCGACCCCGAACGGTCCATCATCGCCTGGGCGTGGAAGCACCACGCGACCTACCGAGCAAGATACGAAGCCGCGGCGAGCGACCCGAACAACGCCCACCTCCACTTCATCCGCGCGAGATCACCCGCAGCGGCGAACGCGCTGATCCAGAACGCGCAGAGCGAACCCTCCAGCGACGTGTAGCGGGAGCGCCGGGGGTTCGGCGCCGCCGAGTT
Source organism: Acidimicrobiia bacterium (assembly GCA_038321755.1). Taxonomy (GTDB): domain Bacteria; phylum Actinomycetota; class Acidimicrobiia; order IMCC26256; family PALSA-555; genus JALHSW01. Next base: position 3,062 of record JBBQFJ010000063.1, read on the forward strand.
GGTGAGCGCAGCGAACCCGTGTTCGAGGCGCCGTCGGACCCCCGGCGCTCCCGCGGTTCAATCAGTTGAACCGGTTCGCGTAGACGTTCTGCACCAGCGCGACGCACGCGAGGCAGGTGATGAACGCAGACCCCCCGTAGCTCATGAACGGGAGGGGGATGCCGGTGACCGGCATGATCCCCATCGTCATGCCCATGTTCTCGAAGATCATGAACGTGAACATGCCGAGGACGCCCGCGCACACCAAGGTGCCGTAGAAGTCGCGCGCGAGCCGGGCCGTTCGCCAGGTGCGCCACAGCACGATGCCGAAGAGCGCCATGATCACCACCGCGCCTGCGAAGCCGAGCTCCTCCCCGGCTGCGGTGAAGATGAAGTCGGTCTGCTGCTCGGGAACGAACCCGAGGCGCGTCTGCGGCCCGTTGAAGAGGCCCTGCCCGGTCGGGCCTCCGGTCGCGATCGTCTTGACCGATTGGTCCTGGTTGTACGCGACGCCTTCTTTCTTGTTGGCGCTGGAGTCGAGCACGACCGTGAGCCGGTCGACCTGGTACTGCTTCAGGATCCCAAGGTTGATGACGGCGTACACGCCGGTGATCGCGAGCATCGCCAGGATCAAGAGGTAGCGACCCTTCACGCCGGCAACGGCGAGCAGGCCGATCACGATGCAGAGGAGCACCATGTTCGTCCCGAGGTCGGGTTGCAGCTGCACGAGCCCGAGCGGCACCAGCGCGACACCGATGATCACTGTGAGACGCCACGGGTCGATGTCACCGCGGTGCTCGTTGACGTACCCGGCGAGCGCGACGATCAACGTGAACTTGGCGATCTCCGACGGCTGGAGCTGGAACCCACCCGGGAGCGCGATCCACGCCTGCGCGCCCTTGGCGCTCGACCCGAACGGGGTCAGCACGAAGAACAGGAGCGCACAGGTCACGACATAGAACACCATCGAGAAGTCGCGCAGCTTGCGGTAGTCGACCCGGAGCAGCACGATCGCGACCCCGATGCCCACCGCGAGTGACAGCGCCTGGCGCTTCACGAAGTAGAAGGGGTCGTCGGGGATCTTCGCGTTCGACGACGAATAGATCATCACCACGCCGATGATCGCGAGGAGCGCGACCGCGCCGAGCATGATCCAGTCGAGGCTCGCCAACATCTCCGAATCGAGGATCGTCCGCTTGCGCTTCGGGGACGCGTAGGCCGATGCCCGCATCGAGCGGCGCGTGCGTGAGCTGCTGGTGAGCGCCATCAGTCCCGCTTTCCCGGGGCCGGGATCGCGCGCACTGCCGGCGGTGCCGGGTTGCCGTTGAGCGCCTCGATGATCCGCCGCGAGATCGGAGCCGCGACCGAACCACCGTTGCCGCCCTGCTCCACGAAGACCATCACGACGTACTGCGGCTGGTCGGGAGCAGTCGGCTGCGGGTTGACGATCGCCGCGAAGACCGACGTGTCCTGCTTGCCGAACACCTCGGCAGTGCCGGTCTTGCCTGCGACCTCGACGCCGTTGTACCCGGCGAAGGCCGGACCGGCCGTCCCGATGCCTCCTGGCGTCGTCGCGCCGATCAGCCCGGCGAGGATCGGCTCACGGATCGCGGGTGCAATCTTCACCGTGCCCGCCTTCTGCGATGGGAGCTCGCGGAGGTCCGAGGACTGTCCGGGGTTCAGGATCTTCTGCGCGAGGCGCGGCGTGTAGAGCGTTCCACCGTTCGCGAACGCCGCGTAGGCAACCGCCTCCTGGAGGGGCGTCACGAGGAGGTCGCCCTGGCCCACCGCGAGCGCCGCGCTGTCTCCAGGAAGCCAGTCGCGAGTTGCCGGGTCCGGGTTGTTCTTGTTCAACCGCTCCTTGAACAGCTGGTTCGGGATGCGCCCCGCCTGCTCGTTCGCGAGACCGATCCCGGTGGCCTTCCCGAAGCCGAACTCCCTGGCGACGCGCTGGATCGCGTAGCCCTTGGCCTTGTTGCCAGGCTTCTGGTCCTTGTCGCGGAAGAAGTTCCAGAAGCGGAACCCCTGGATGTAGAAGTAGACGTCGCTCGACACTGCGATCGCGGTGGGCAGCGTCACGTTCCCGTGGCGCTCCTTCCCGGCGTTCTTGAACTCTTGCTCACTCCCTGTCGCCCCGTACTTCACGAAGCCTTGGTCATAGATGACCTCGTCAGGCGTCGTGGTGCCGGCCTCGAGCGCGGCGATCGAGGTGAAGGTCTTCCAGGTCGACCCGGGCGCGTACTGACCCTGCAGCGCCCGGTCGAGGAGCGGGAAGTTGCTCTTGGGGTCGTTGAGGACCTTGAACTCTTCCGCCGGGATGCCGTCGGTGAACTTGGTTACGTCGAACGTCGGTGCCGACGCCAGTGCGACGACGGACCCGTCGCGCGCGTCGATCACCACTGCAGCACCACCGGTGGCCTTGAACGTCGAGAACTTCGTCTTGTCGCCGGCGTCCCGGAGCCCGCCGGCCGCGCGCATGCCCTGTTCCAGCGATTCCTGCGCGATCTTCTGCACGTCGACGTTGACAGTGAGCTGCACGTCGTTCCCGGCGACCGCAGCCCGGTCACTCAACACGCGCACCAGACGCCCTCGGCTGTCGACCTCGAGCCGGCGGATGCGGGGCTCGCCCCGCAGCTCGGTCTCGAACATCGCCTCGACGCCGTCCTTCCCGATGACGTCCTCGGGCCCGTAGCCCTCGTCCTGGTGCAGCTTCTGCTCCTGGGCGTTGATGGCACCCACGTAGCCGAGGAGGTGAGGAGCCACCGGCCCGTCCGGATAGACCCGGATGCTCCGGCGGACGACATCCACGTTGGGGAACAGCTCGGGCCGCTCCTTCAGGAACACGAGCTTCTCGTACGGCACGCTGTTCGCGATCGGGACCGGCTGGTACGGCGAGTACCGCACACTGTCAAGGCGACTATTCACGAAGCGGTCCGACTTGCCGAGCACCATCGCGAGGCGAGGCACCATCGCCTTGCGCTGGGCGTCGGTGATGCCGCGCCGGACCTGGACGCTGTTGACGAGGCGGTTCCCGACGATGATCTTCCCGTTCGCGTCGAGGATGCTGCCGCGGGGCGCGGGTTCGGAGATCACGCGGATGCGGTTGGCGCGCGTCTCCGCCGCGTAGCTCTGCGAGTTCGCGACCTGGAGGAACCACAGGCGGACGAACAACGTCGAGAACAACGCCATGATGACGATGCCAATCACGGTGAGGCGAACTCTGCTGTTGCCTTCCGTCACCGCTCGCCCATCCCAGGAATCCGTGAACCAACTCGGCGTGACCCGCCTCCATGGAACGAAGCCCGGCCCGAGCTGGTTCCACCCGTACCACTTCCATGAGGATCACGACGCGTGCTCGGCCCCAACCGATCGGCATGCACAGGCTAACTCTTCACGATCGGGTTTCCCGGTCGAACGCTTGTTTGATTGCCCTGTGGGGTGCGCACGACCTTGCCGTCGACGAACACGTACCGCACGCCTTCGGACTCGACCCCCGGGGCTTCGATCGTCGAACGATCGATGAGCGTCTCGGGATCGAACACGGTGATGTCGGCATCGGCGCCGATCTGGAGCCGGCCTTTCTTCTTCATCTGCGACGCGCCGCCCTCGGTGAGCCGCGCCGGGAGGATCGTCGCCTTCGCCAGCGCGTCCATCAGCGGTAGGACCTTCAAGTCGCGCGTGTAGCGGCCGATCGCGCGTGAGAAGCATCCGGTCGAGCGCGGGTGGTTGTGGTCACCCGGTTCGAGGATCGCGTCGCTGCCGAGCATCACCCACTTGGCCTGGAGCGCGGTCCGCACATCGGCCTCGGGGATCGCGTACGCCGCCGTCAACGCGTTCTTGGCCTGGTACTTGGCGAACGTCGCCGGCGTGAGGCGCTCCCCCGTCCCGACGATCGCGAGATCGTGGTACGTGATGCGGAATCGCTCCTGCCAACCGGAGTTGAACCGCGCCGAGGCGAGGTACGTGGCCCAGTAGTCGTACGGATACGTGCACGCGGTGACGGTGATGCCGTCCTTCTGTGCGGCTTCCAAGGTCGCGAGCGACTGCGACATCGTGTACGTGCCGCCGGTGCTGATGATGTGCTCGACGTGCACCCGCGCGCCCGTCTCCTGCGCGACCCGCAACACCTCGGCGATCGCCTCGGCGTTGGTGCCGGGTGCGACGTCATCGGAGTATCGGGCGTGGAACGTCGCCGGCACTCCATGGTCCTTTGCCACCTCGGCGAGCGCCTTGATCTCGTCGAACGCGACGCCGGGGGTGTACTCCGGCTCGAAGTCGACGGCGATGTACCCGCCCTTGAGGTCCTCGTCGCACATCTTGACCAGGGCGTCGATCTGCTCCGGCGACGCCTGATTGTCGACGCCGATGCCCAGCGCGGCACGCGTCCACGGATCGCTGAACGCGCCGCCGTAGTTCGTCGGCGGCCGCTTCGTGTCCGAGCCCCACACGTCGAAGTAGTCCTTGGCGCGCGACTGCAGCCCGTGCAAGCCGAGGTTCGTCGTCACGCCGTCGGCGATCTTGAACCAGATGCCGTACTCGTTGGGCTCGTAGCTCAGGATGTCGATGAAGCCGGGCGCGACGACGAGTCCCTTCGCGTCGATGACGGACGTGCCCTTTAACGCAGTCCCCGCGGTGATCGCCGTCACCGTTCCGCCGTCGATCCCGACGTCGGCGACCGCATCGAGCCCGGAGTCCGGGTCCATCACCCGTCCGCCGCGGATGACCGCGTCGAACGTGTGCGTCGCCGAGTCGGGAGGCGTCTGCGCGCCGGTGAGCACGCGCACCGACGGTCCGTCCGTGGCTCCTCCGCCTCCGAACGGGTCCAGGGCGATCAGTCCGACGCCGGCCACGGTCGCGCCCGCAGCCGCGAGGAACCCACGACGGGAGAGCTGCGGTCCGTTCGACGCCGATGCCCGGCCGGGGCGGACGGTCGGCGGGCGACGAGGCGGGCCTCCAGGCCGGGGGTCATCAGGACGCGGCGGAGGACCCGACCGGGACGGTGGGGACGGCACGCTCCGAGGCTACGAGATCGGCCGAGTTCACCGGACGCGGCCTATCGCCGCCGGGAGTAGCCCATGTCGGGATCGTGGTTGGCCCACCGGACGAACGGGAAGATCGCGGGCGCCACCAGGGCGTCGTAGATCGAGGCCACGATGATGATCTTCACGCTGTTCAACGAGAGGAAGCCGGCCTGGCCGGCGATCCCTCCGACGACCGCGAAGATCGTCCCACCGATCAGGCCCCCGATCCCGCCGAGGACCATCGGCATGGTGCGGGACTCGCGCACGAACCCGCTCTGGAAGACCCCAACGGAGTATCCGGTCACCGAGTTGGCCAGCGCCGAGAGCCCGAGCGGTGACGCGAGGAACAGGTCGATCACCAGTCCGCTGGCGAACCCGAAGATCGCACCGGTCTGGGGACCTTCCTCGAACGCGATCGCGACGGTCGCGACGAGACACAGGTCCGGGATCGCGCCGAACACCCGGAGGTGCGGGAAGACCGTGGTCTGGAGGACCGCGAGCGTCACGACCAGCAGGACCAGGCGGACGCGCCGGATCACCACGTGGCGTTCACCGATGCACCCTCAGCCACTCTTGGGCTCCGGCCAGCGGAGCACCTTCACGTACGCCAGGTCGTTGAGGTCGACGAGCGGCCGGAGCGACACCGTCGACTCAAGGTCGCCGATCTTCTTCGTGATCCCTGTGACCTTGGCCACGGGGATGTCGGGCGGGAACGCGGCGGCCTGACTCGCAGACGTGAACACGACCTCACCCTTGCTGATGCACGTGCCCGGCGGCGAGTTCTCCCCGCACTCCGCGAGGATCTTCGTCAGGAAGTTGAGCCGCATCTCCCGCTCACCGGTGCGTCCCTCGGCGATCCCGCGCTCGTTGCTGTTCTCGAGTCGGACGCCGACCCCGAAGCCGGGGCTGTCGATCAGGGTCACCGTCGACTCCCCGCTCGAGGACTCGGTGATCTTGCCGACGAGGCCGTTCCCGGCCACGACCGGTTGCCCGACGTCGACGCCCTTCGCGGTCCCCTTGTTGATCACCACGGTGCGTTCGAAGTTGCCGGGCGCACCACTGATCACGCGTGCGGCGACGCCCGTCGCGTCCTGGATCGTCGGAAGATCGAGCAGCTTGCCGAGGTCGTTGACCTGGGAGCCGACGGCGCGCTCACGCAGCAGGCGGCCCTCGAGGTCGGCGACGCGCTTCTTGAGGAGTGCATTCTCGTCCTTCACCGAGCCGTAGCCGGTGATCCCGTCGATGCCGTTGCGAAGCGGCGTGAAGGCGGAGTCGACGACGGACTGCACCGGCGCGAGCGCATCGCGCGAGAGCCGCCGGAACGAGTCGATCAAGCCGTTGCCGCGTGAGTCGAGGGTCACGAGGACGAGCGAGAGGACGATCAAGATCAGCAGGACGGGGCGACGCCGCGCATCGCGTCGATAGACGGCCATGAGCGTCTCCTACTCGCTGCTCGCGCTCGCTCGGCATCCCGAGACCCGATGCCCACACTCGCCAGGCACGCTCGGCTGGTCGGGGCGCTCGGTCAGTCGTCGGGACCGCTGATGAGGACCTGGCGGAGCATGTCGAACTGCTCGAGGCACTGTCCCGAGCCGAGCACGACCGCGAAGAGAGGATCCTTCGCTCGTCGGCACAGCATGCCGGTCTCGGCTTCGATCGCAGCTTCCAGCCCCACCAACATCGAACCGCCACCGGCGAGGACGATGCCGCGCTCCATGACGTCTGCCGCGAGCTCCGGCGGCGTCTTGTCCAGGGTGACCTTCACGGCGTCGACGATCGCGGCGACCGGCTCTTCGATCGCTTCGCGAATCTCCTGCGTCGACACGACGATCGTGCGCGGCAGCCCGGTGACGAGGTCGCGTCCACGTACCTCGGCGTGGAACTCCTCTTCGAGCGGGTACGCGCTGGCGAGCTTCATCTTCACTTCTTCAGCGGTGCGTTCACCGAGGGCGAGGGAGTACTCGCGCTTCATGAACGCGAGGATCGCCTCGTCGAACTCGTCGCCGGCGATCCGGCTCGACTCGCTCGCGACGATCCCGCCCATCGAGATGACGGCCACCTCGGTGGTACCACCACCGATGTCGACGATCATGTTCCCGGCCGGCTCGTGGATCGGGAGTCCGGCGCCGATCGCGGCGGCCATCGGCTCCTCGATCACCATGACCGGCTTGCGGGCTCCGGCGTACTCGGCCGCTTCCTGCACCGCGCGGCGCTCGACGCCCATGATCCCGGACGGGATGCAGATGACCATGCGCGGCTTCGCCCAGCGGTTGCGCTGGTGGACCCGCTGGATGAAGTAGCGGAGCATCTTCTCGCAGATGTCGAAGTCGGCGATGACGCCGTCCTTCAGTGGGCGGATCGCCTCGATGTGGCTCGGGGTGCGACCGAGCATCCGCTTGGCCTCGGAGCCGACCGCGAGGATGTCACCGCTGCGCGTGTTGACCGCGACGATCGACGGCTCGTTGAGGACGATTCCCTGACCCCGCACGTACACCACGGTGTTCGCGGTGCCGAGGTCGACGGCCATGTCTCGACCGATCACGTTGGAGTACCACGGCGCGGTCACAGAATGGTCTTCCGGCTGGGGGCCACGAGGCGCCAAGGCTACGGCCTCCTCGGAGGCGGGTCCAGCCGTCCCTCGCGCGGGGGTGCGGACCCCCGCGCGAGCGGCGGTTGGACGTTGCTGGGAGCCATGCGCCGGAGTCTTCCAGTCCCGGATGCCGATCCCGCGGCATTCATGTTCCCCAGGCAGGCGCCCCGGTCAGGCGCCCCGGTCAGGCGTTCGGGAAGAACAGGGCGATCTCGCGCTCGGCGGACTCGGGTCCGTCGGAGCCGTGCACCAGGTTCTCGCCCGTCTCGAGCGCCAGGTCGCCTCGGATCGTGCCGGGGGCCGACTCTCGGGGGTTGGTGGCGCCCATCAGCCCGCGGACGACCTTCCACGTGTCCGGACCGCCCTCGACGACCATCGCCACGAGCGGACCGCGGGTGATGAAGGCGACGAGCTCACCGAAGAACGGCTTGTCTCGGTGCTCGTCGTAGTGGTTGCCCGCGAGCTCGGCGTCGATCTGGCGCAGCTCCACGGCGACGAGCCGGAGCTGCTTGGCCTCGAGCCGGCCGATGATCTCGCCGACGAGTCCACGCTCGACCGCGTCGGGCTTGCAGAGGACGAGGGTTCGGGTTCCGTTGCTCATGGGGCGCCAACCTATCGGGCGCTCGCTCCGAGCCCGAAGTGGAGCCCGACCGGAGGAGCCGCTCAGCCGCCCGGGACGAGTGCAGCGCGGGCAGCGCCCACGACGTACAGCGAGCCGGTGACGACCACCTGCTCCTCGGGCCCGGTCACCGCGACCGCACGGGCGACCGCGTCGGCGACGTCGTCGACGACCTCGACGCGGTCTCGCTCCAGACCCGCCTCGAGTGCCGCGCTCGCGACGTCCTCGGGCGCGAGGGCCCGGGGGCTGGGTGGGCGGCAGCAGACGACCCGGGCGGCGTGCGCGGCGCCGAGGGCCTCGAGCATCTCGTCGGGGTCCTTCCCCTGGAGGAGGCCGATCACGAGCGTCCGCGGCGACGACGGGAACTCCTCCGCCAGCGCGGCCCGGAGCGCGGTGGCTCCGGCCACGTTGTGGGCACCGTCGAGGAGGACCAGCGGCTGGTAGCCCACGACCTCGAGCCGTCCCGGGGACCGGGCCTGCCCGAACACCTCGACGACGACCTCTGGGTCGACCGCACGTCCGAGGAACGCCTCGGCGGCGGCGATCGCTGCGGCCGCGTTGTCGGCCTGGTGCGCGCCGTGGAGTGAGAGGAACACCTCCGAGTACGAGCCACCCGGCGTGAAGATGCTGACAAGCCGACCGCCGTGCGCGAGTGCGTTCGCGCTCACGCCGAAGTCGCGATCCCGCAACCAGACCGCACCCGCCTCACGCGCCTCGAAGATCGACACGAGCTCCGGCGACGTCTCTCCGAGGACAAGCGTCGCGCCCGGCTTCACGATGCCGGCCTTCTCCTGGGCGATGTCGACGAGCGTCGGGCCGAAGTACTCGACGTGATCGACGCTCACGTTCGTGATGACCGCGACCGGCGCATCGATGACGTTGGTCGCGTCCCAACCGCCACCCATCCCGACCTCCACGACGGCGGCCTCGACAGCGACGTCGGCGAAGTACCGCAGGGCGGCGCCAGTCAAGATCTCGAAGTAGCTGGGCGCGGCCGGAAGGTACGGCTCGATGTCGGCGATCAGGGCCAGGAGGTCGACGAAGTCGGGCTCGGGGATCTCTTCACCGTTCCAACCGATCCGTTCGTTGACCCGCTCCAGATGTGGGGAGGTGTACGACCCTACCGACAGACCCTGGGCGACGAGGAGGGACGTCGTGAGTCGCGTGACCGATGTCTTGCCGTTGGTGCCGGTGAGGTGGATCGACGGGTACTCGAGCTGCGGCGAGCCGAGCAGCGCAGCCAGTGCCTCCATGCGCTCGAGCGTCGGATGGTTCGCACGGCGTGGGACGTCGACCGGCACACCGAGCGACTCGAGGTTCACGTGCGCGTCGAGCCACGCGCGCGCGTCGCCGACATCCATCTCGGCGCTCAGTCGGCTTCCGGCTCGGCGAGCTCGACGTCGACACGGAACTCGGCGGTCTCGAGCAGCTCGAGCGTGCCGTCGTCGGCCCGCGCGGCTTCGCACACGTCACCGCGCACCGCGTCGACGCGCGCGAGCAGCGCCGCGTCGCCCTGAACCACGAGGCGCGTGACGACGGTCTTCAACGATCGCTTGCTCCCGGTCTTGGCCTTGCGGACCTCGCCCAGCACTTCGGCGGCGACCGCGAACACCTCGGCGTCGCCGTCGCCCGCTGCGGTGCGGATGGGAGCCGCGTCGGGCCAGGACGACCGGTGGACGGAGCCCTCCTGCCACCACGACCACACCTCTTCGGTGACGAACGGAAGATGCGGGGCGAACAGGTGGAGCAGGCCCCCGAGAGCCATCGCGAGCGTGGCGCGTGCTGACGCCGCGCCAGCCTCGCCGGCCGCACCGTCCCCGTACGCACGCTGCTTCACGAGCTCGACGTAGTCGTCGCAGAAGCCCCAGAAGAACCGTTCGGTGCGTTCGAGCGCACGGGCGTAGTCGTACTCGTCGAACGACGCCGTCGTCTCGGCGACCAGCGCGGCAAGGTCGGCGAGGAGCGCGCGGTCGAGAGGTTGCGTGACGGCGGCCGGATCGGCGGCTGCCGCGGCATCTGCCCCTTCACTCCCCTGGCCGATCACACCGAGCGCGAACTTCGACGCGTTGAGCAGCTTGATCGAGAGCCGCCGCCCGACCTTCATCTGGCCCTCGTCGAACGCGGTGTCGGTCCCCGGTCGCCCGCTCACTGCCCAGTAGCGCACCGCGTCGGAGCCGTACTGCTCGAGCAGGTTCAGCGGGGTGACGACGTTGCCCTTCGACTTCGACATCTTCTTGCGGTCGGGGTCGAGCACCCACCCGGAGATCGCAGCATGCGACCACGGGAGTGCATCGAACTCGAGATGGGCACGAACGACCGTCGAGAACAACCAGGTGCGGATGATCTCGTGCGCCTGGGGCCTGAGGTCCATCGGATAGGTGCGTGCGAAGCGATCGGCGTCCGACTCCCAGCCGCACGCGATCTCCGGGGTGAGCGACGATGTCGCCCAGGTGTCCATCACGTCGGGATCTGCCATGAAGCCGCCGGGCTCGTCGCGCTGGGCTTCGGTGAAGCCCTCGGGCACGTCACTGGAGGGATCGACGGGCAACCGGTCCTCGGACGGCACCAGCGGTGCGTCGAAGTCGGGCAGACCGTCGTCGCCGAGCGGGTACCAGAGCGGGAACGGGACGCCGAAGAACCGTTGGCGACTGACCAACCAATCACCGTTGAGCCCTTCGACCCACGAGACGTAACGCGCGCGCATGTAGTCCGGGTGCCAGTCGAGCTCGGCCCCGCGCTCGAGCAGCCGCGCCCGGACGTCGGCGTCGCGACCGCCGTTGCGGAGGTACCACTGGCGCGTCGTGACGATCTCGAGTGGACGATCGCCCTTCTCGTAGAACTTCACCGCGTGAGTGATCTCACGTGGCTCGCCCACGAGATCACCGGACTCCCGCAACATCTCCACGATGCGCTTCTGCGCCTGCTTCACGGTCTTGCCGGACAGCTCTTCCCACGCGTCGAGCTGCGCCTTCGTCTCGGCGAGCTCGGCGGGCGGGGTCGCCTGGATGCGGCCGTCCCACCCGAGGATGGAACGGGTCGGGAGCTGCAGCTCGCGCCACCAGATCACGTCGGTGAGATCACCGAAGGTGCAGATCATCGCGATGCCCGATCCCTTCTCGGGATCGGCGAGCTCGTGGGCGACGACCGGCACCTCGACCCCGAAGAGTGGAGTCCGAACCGTCGTCCCGAACATCGGGGCGTAGCGCTCGTCGTCCGGGTGCGCCACGAGTGCGACACACGCGGGGAGCAGCTCCGGACGTGTGGTCTCGATCTCGATCGGTGCCTGACCCTCGGGTCGGGCGAACGCGACCTTGTGATACGCGCCGGGCAGCTCGCGGTCCTCGAGCTCGGCTTGCGCAACCGCGGTGCGAAAATCGACGTCCCACAGCGTGGGCGCCTCGGCTTGGTAGGCCTCGCCACGCGCGAGGTTCCGCAGGAACATGCGTTGAGAGACGCGCTGCGCGGCCTCTCCGACGGTCGTGTACGTCAGCGACCAGTCGACCGACAGGCCGAGGTGTCGCCACAGCTCCTCGAACTTCTGCTCGTCCTCGGCGACGAGTCGGTCACAGAGCTCGACGAAGTTCCGCCGCGAGATCGCCAGTGCCTGCTTCGGCGGCTTCTCGGGCGGCTCGAAGTCGGGGTCGTACCCGAGACTCGGATCGCATCGGACGCCGAAGTAGTTCTGCACGCGCCGCTCCGTCGGCAGGCCGTTGTCGTCCCATCCCATCGGGTAGAAGACGTCGCGCCCGCACATGCGCTGGTACCGCGCGATTGCGTCGGTGTGGGTGTACGAGAACACGTGTCCGACGTGCAGCGAGCCACTCACCGTCGGGGGTGGCGTGTCGATCGAGTACACCTCGGCCCGGGTGCGGGAACCGTCGAAGCGATACGTGCCCTCGGCATCCCACCGGGCACTCCACGTGTCCTCGAGCCCGTCGAGGGTCGGCTTCTCAGGCACCGCCATGTTCGGAGTCTACGGAAGGCCGCCCTCGGGCTCCGGTGTCGCGTCGGGCGATGGTGGCGAGACCGCGCTCGACCCGGCTCGTCGCTCCTCGGACCGGAGGAGTGCGAGCGCCGTCGCCGGGAAGATCAGCACCGAGAGCATCCCCGCGGCGATGAGCGACGCCGCGTTGATCGGACGCACCTCGCCGATGCTCACTCCCAGGGTCGTCGCCACGACGATGAAGGAAAGCGACGTCGACTGCATCAGCGCCGACGCGACCACCTGCGTCCGCGAGATGTCCTTGCGGAAGAGCAACGCGGGGACGCCGCGCACGACCAGGAGGAGCCCGAGGAACAGCGGGATCCGCAGCAGGGTCGTCGCGTCGGAGAAGAGCTCGTCGATCGGGAAGGCGATACCGGTCGACACGAAGAACACCGGGATGAAGAACCCGAACCCGAGCCCCTCGAGCTTGTGGCGGAACTGCCCGAAATCCTCGTCCCGATCGGGGTCGGTGAGCAGCGAGAGCAGCGCGCCGGCCATGAACGCTCCGAGGATCGCGTCGAGGCCGAGGTCGTCGGTGACGACCAGCAGTGCGAGCAGGAGCAGGACGGCCACGCGGATCCGGATCTGCGAGCTGCTGTCCTGCAGCTTGTACAGCGCGTCGGTGAGCTTCCGCGACCGCGCGGCGCGTGCCGCCAGCAGTGCCACGACGAGCACCGTGAGCACCAGCACCACGAGCTTCATCACCGTCTCGAACGGGTCTGCGGATCCCGACCCCGAGAAGAACATCGACAGCAGCACGATCGAACCGAACTCCGCGACCGAGCACGCCACCACGACGAAATGCCCGAACTCGGTGTCGAGCACCGCCGCATCCTTCAGCACCGGCAGCACGATCCCGAGGGACGTCGCAGTGAGGATGATCCCGACGAAGAGCGGGTCGACGATCACGTCGGAGAGGCCGAGCGGCAACGTCAGCAGGATCCCGAGCGCGGCCGAGAGCGCGAAGGCTTGGAGGCCGAGACGCAGCGGCCGACCCTTGATGATCTCGAAGTCGAGATCGAGCCCCGCGAGGAAGAGCAGGAACGCGACGCCGAGCTTGGCCGAGACCAGGATCACCTCGTCGTCGGGCTTGACGATGTCGAGGAGTGCTGGGCCCAGCACGATCCCGGCGAGGATCTCGACGACCGACGCCGGCACCGGGATGCGCGGCGTGAGCGCGAGCAGCAGCGGGATCGCGACCGCGACCACAATGACCAGCAGGACGCCGTCGAAGCTGACCTCGCTGGTGGCCGCGAGGAGATGACTCACTGAAGGCTGAGGGTCAGGCCGAACGCCGGCCGGGCTCCCCGACGGTGATGATCGTCGGCGTCATGTGCTCGAGGACGACCGAGCGATCAACGACGCACCGGGCGACGTCGGTACGGCTCGGGAGCTCGTACATCACGTCGAGCAACACCTCTTCGAGGATCGCGCGCAGACCACGGGCACCGGTGCCGCGCTTCAAGGCCTCGTCGGCCACCGCGTCGAGCGCATCGTCGGTGAAGACGAGGTCGACGTCGTCGAACTGGAAGAACTTCTGGAACTGCTTCAGCAGTGCATTCTTGGGCTCGACCAGGATGCGCTCGAGCGCGTCGTGGTCGAGGCTGTGCACGGCACCGATCACGGGAAGGCGACCGACGAACTCGGGGATGAGCCCGAACTTCAAGAGGTCTTCGGGCAGCACGCCCCCGAGGAGCGAACCGAGGTCCTTCTCCTCGGCGCGACGGAGGTCGGCCCGGAAGCCGACGCCGCGGTTGCCGCGGCGGGCCTCGATGATGCTGTCGAGCCCGGCGAACGCCCCGCCACAGATGAAGAGGATGTTCGTGGTGTCGATCTGGATGAACTCCTGGTGCGGGTGCTTGCGTCCACCCTGCGGCGGCACCGACGCGGTGGTGCCCTCCAGGATCTTCAGGAGCGCCTGCTGCACTCCCTCACCCGAGACGTCGCGCGTGATCGACGGGTTCTCGGCCTTCCGCGCGATCTTGTCGATCTCGTCGATGTAAATGATCCCGGTCTCGGCCTTCTTGACGTCGTAGTCGGCCGCCTGGATCAGCTTCAGCAGGATGTTCTCGACGTCTTCGCCGACGTAGCCGGCTTCGGTGAGCGCGGTCGCGTCCGCGATCGCGAACGGCACCTTGAGTAGCCGGGCGAGCGTCTGGGCGAGCAACGTCTTGCCGCACCCGGTCGGCCCGATGAGCATGATGTTCGACTTCTGGAGCTCGACGTCGGGATCGCCGTACGCGCCGGCCTGCACGCGCTTGTAGTGGTTGTAGACCGCGACCGACAGCACCTTCTTCGAGCTGTCCTGCCCGATGACGTAGCCGTTGAGGTATTCGAAGATCTCGCGAGGCTTCGGGAGCTCGTCGAAGTGGACCTCGGACGTCTGTGAGAGCTCTTCCTCGATGATCTCGTTGCAGAGATCGATGCACTCATCGCAGATGTAGACGCCCGGACCCGCGATGAGCTTCTTGACCTGCTTCTGGCTCTTCCCGCAGAAGGAGCACTTCAGCAGGTCACCGCCGTCACCGAACTTGGCCACGAAATCGCTCCCCCCGGCCGATGCCCGCTAGCTCACGCCGGCTGCCACGGCAACGGCGGCGAGCTCGCGGTTGGTGATCACCTCGTCGATGATGCCGTACTCCT
>JBBQFJ010000064.1:0-17876 GCA_038321755.1 Acidimicrobiia bacterium
CGGCGCGACTCAACGACGCGTACCTGATGTTGGCGCAGGCCGCGGAGTTCCTGGCGATCGCAGCGATGCTGGCCGTCGTCCTCCGCGACTCGATCGTCAAGCGAATCGGGAGCCTCGGCTTCGCGCTCGTCCTCGCGTTCCTCGTGACTCCTTCGATCTTCGTCTTGCGCGACTACTGGGTAGGAGGGACCTACCTCCCGCCGGTCGCTCGCTACGGCCTGAGCGCGATGCCGGCCCTGGCGATCGTGATCGCGACGTGCGCACGGACGCGCTTCTCCCGCGGTGCGCTCGCCATCTTGACTGCGGGTCTCTACCTCGTCGCGATCTACGTCGTCCTCTGAGATCGAGCGTGGACGTCGGTCACGACGCGACGGTGATGCGCAACCCGTCTTCGAGGGTGACCGTCGGTCGGTAGGCGAGGTCGCGCGCGGCGGCGGTCAGGTCGGCCTCGCTGTCGCGGACGTCGCCGGAACGGGGCTCGTCGTGGACCGGGTCCGACGTGACGTCGAGGATGCGTCCGATCGCTCCGAGCAGGTCGAGCACCGTGGCCCGCTGTCCGCCGGCGATGTTGTAGACGCGGTCCGAGCACACCGACGCATCGGCGGTCGCGGCGAGGAGGTTGGCGCGCGCGACGTCGCCGACGTAGGTGAAGTCGCGGCGCTGCAGCCCGTCGCCGTGGATCGTCGGTCGGGCGCCGGTTCGCAGGGCTTCGATGAACAGGGGCACGACCGCGGCATACGCGGAGTCGGAGCGCTGACGGGGCCCGAACACGTTGAAGTACCGCAGGCACACCGTCTCGAGACCGAGGAGCTCGGCGTAGACGCGCGCGTAGTGCTCGAGCGTGACTTTGGTGACGGCGTACGGCGACTTCGGCGCCGGGGGATGCGTTTCCGGGCTCGGGAGGGGCGCGACCCCGCCGTACACGCTGCTCGACGACGCCGCGACCACGCGCCGCACCCCCGCCCGGCGCGCGGCCTCGAGGATTGCGAGGCTGCCGTGCACGTTGACATGGTCGGTGGCGAGCGGGTTCTCGACCGATCGGGCCACCGAGCCCAGCGCGGCCTGGTGGAACACGACCTCGACGTCGGCCACCGCGGCCGCGGCGATGTCAGCCGCCGCGACGTCGCCTTCGAGGAACTCGGCGCTCGAGTTCACGTTCTCCCGAGCGCCGGTGGAGAGGTCGTCGAGGACGCGCACCGCGTGGCCGCTGTCGAGCAGCGCGTCGACGAGGTGCGATCCGATGAACCCGGCGCCGCCGGTCACGAGCGCGTTCATGCGGCCACCGAGGCCGGGACGATCGACTCGTAGAGCGCCGCGATGTCGCGCACGAGGCGGTCGGCGGAGAAGTGCGCGTGGGCGTGCGCCGCCGCGGCCGCGGCGAAGCGGGAACGCAGCGCCGGGTCGGCGAGGATCCGCACGGTCGCATCCGCGAGTGCTGCGGCATCGACGTCGGTCACGAACCCGGTCTCGCCGTCGAGCACCACCTCGCCCGCGCTCCCGACGCGGGTCGTCACTGCTGGGCAGCCCATCGACGCCGCCACGATGAGCGACACCGGCATGCCTTCGTTGTCGGACGTGAGCACCGTGACGTCGGCCGCGGCGTAGATCGTCTCGACGTCCGGACGCCAGCCGACGAGGTGCGCTCGGTCGCCCAACGGCTCGAGTCGGGCTCGCAGGTCGTCGAAGAGCTCGCCCTCGCCCGCCACCACGAAGTGCGCGTCCGGCACCGCGGCGGCGACGAGCCGGGCGACCTCGGCGAAGCGATCCGGGCGCTTCACCTGCGTGAGGCGCGCGACGAACGCCACCACCGGCGCGTCGGGCGGAAGCCCCAACATCGAGCGGGCCTCGGCTCGTGGGGGAGCGGCCGGGAGCCGGACGCCAGGTGGCACGATCACGTACTGGTCGGGCTTCCCGATCTTCGCGGCGAGGAGCTCGTCGCGCACCTGACGTCCGACCGCGACGAGCCGCGTCGTGCGGCGCGCGTAGGCGCGCTCCACCTCGACGACCGCCCTGGTGACCCGCGGCGAGAAGTAGCCATGGAGGAGGTGGCCGTGGAAGGTGTGGACGCGGGTCTTCGCGCCGCCCAGGATCGCGGCGCTGCGCCCCAGGACCCCGGCCTTCGCCGTATGGGTGTGCACCACGTGGGGCCGGAACGACCGGATCTCCCGGGTGATCGTGGCGAGGGCGCGGGCGTCTCCAGTCGGGTTGGGGGAGCGGCCGAGGCCGGCCACCCGCACCGCCTCGATGTGCGGTGCCCGCAGGGTGAGGTAGTCGGCCTCGCCCTCGTCGCAGTCACCGACGAGGAGGCGTTGCTCGAACCGTTGCGGATCCAGGCCGTCGGCCAGCGCGCTCACCTGCAGCGCCGGCCCGCCGACGTTCATCCGGGCAATGATCCGCATGACGCGAATGGCACTCATCGGGTGCGCGGTCGCGTCAGGAGCATGACGAGCGAGCGTAGGCGAGGCCCAGGAACAAACCGGAGAGGTGACGGAACCGAGGAACCGGAGTCGGGTACATGAATCGAGCTCCGGAAGGCGGTTTCGATGCCCGAGACCAACGTCATCCCTGGCGAGCCCGGGATCATCGTCAACCTTGCTGGTGAGGGCGAGAGCGTCGGCGCTGTCGACGTGAACAACCTGATCTTCCCCTTGCGCCCACCGGCGAGTTGGGTCACGCCCGGCAGATTCATCTGCGCTGACATCACGGCGCTCCCGATCAGGGATCGCGCTGCCATCTCGGTTCTCGGCAGGCGGCTGCCTCAGATGGACGGCCGCGATCGAGACCTCGTCGCTGCCGAGGCATTCCGAATCATCATCCGTGGCGGAGACGTCCGGCTCCACGCGACGTCCGGGGGCGGGTTGGTCTGGCTTCCGCATCTGCTCGCAGCAGGGTTCGACATCGGTACCATCGAAGGTGACCATGCGAGAGGAGTGAAGCCATGAGCAGCGTGACGACCTCCAGCACCCAGGCCGTTGCTCAGTGGCTTGCGCAGCATCCCGCCCCGATCCACACGCAAGCGCTCCCTCAGTGGCAGCACGCGGTGCGTTCGGAGCTCGGTGGTACCGCCCTCGATGCGCTCGTCGAGTTGCTCGCCGATGGGGACCTAGAGCTGCAGTACCAAGCGATGGCCGCCGCCCGAACTCTCGGGGCCGAGGTGTACGCAGAGGGCCAGGAACCCTTGTGCGGCTGGAAGGTCAAGTTGCCGAAGCAGCACCGCTACAGGCGAATCGTTCCTCGGGAGCAGCCCACCGCCTGAGAACTGTCCCGGATCAACCGCGGGCGCGGGTGCAACCGTAGGGGTCGCCGGGGAGCCACCCCTACAATGGTCGGCGTGCGCGTGCTCGTGACCGGCGGAGCCGGCTACATCGGGTCGCATCTCGTTGACAGCCTCTGTGTGGCCGGTCATGAGGTGTCCGTCCTCGACAACCTCTCGACCGGGAAGGCTGCGAACCTCGCCGCCCGGCTCGACGACGTCCGCTTCGTCAACGGGTCGATCCTCGACGCGGACCTGGTCGACGCCGAGGTCGAGGCGGCGCAGCTCGTCTTCCACCTCGCCGCCGCGGTCGGCGTGCGCCACATCGTGGTCGACCCGCTCAACTCGCTGCTCACCAACACCCGGGGCACGGAGAACGTGCTCGGCGCCTGCTTCCGCTACTGGCGCAAGGTCCTGGTGGCCTCCACCTCCGAGGTCTACGGCAAGACCTCGAAGGTCCCGATGTGCGAGGACGACGACCGCGTCCTCGGCCCGACCACGGTGCACCGCTGGTCGTACTCGACGGCCAAGGCCATCGACGAGCACCTGGCGTTCGCGTACGCCGCCAACAAGCTCCCGGTCGTGATCGTGCGCTACTTCAACTCCTTCGGTCCGCGCCTCGACGAGCGCGGCTACGGCTCGGTCGTGGCGAACTTCCTGCGCCAGGCGACAGCGGGAGAGCCGCTCACGGTGCACGGCGACGGGCAGCAGAGTCGGTGCTTCACCTACGTCGACGACACCGTGCGCGGCACGATGCTGGCGGGGTTCACGCCCGAGGCCGAAGGGCTCGTGTTCAACCTCGGCGCGACGCGCGAGACCACGATCCTCGAGCTCGCCGCGATGATCAAGGACGCGGTCGGGTCGAGCGCGGAGGTCGCGCCCACATCCTACGAGAGCTACTACGGCCCGGGCTTCGAGGACACGCGTCGGCGCGTCCCCGACATCACCCGGGCGCGCGAGATCCTCGACTGGGAGCCGCAGGTCTCCCTCGAGGACGGGCTCGCGCAGACCATCGAGTGGTGGCAGAAGGTCCGCCAGGACGGTGGCCACGATGCCTGACGACTTCACTGAGCGCGTCGCGGACCGCGACGTCGTCGTCGGCGTGGTCGGCCTCGGCTACGTCGGGCTGCCCCTCGCGATCTCCTACGCCGAGTCCGGCTTCCGATCGATCGGCTTCGATGTCGACGCGGAGCGCACCGCCGCGCTGAACCGGGGCGAGAGCCACATCGACGACGTGTCCTCGGATCGCGTCGCGGCGATGGTGACCGGGGGGCGATTCGAGGCCACCGTGTCGCCCGCGTCGCTCGGTGACGCGGACGTGATCTTCATCTGCGTGCCCACGCCGTTCGACAAGGCCAAGACGCCCGACCTTGCGTTCGTCAAGGCAGCCACGCACATGGTGGCCGGCATCCTCAAGCCGGGGATGCTCGTCATCCTCCAGTCGACGACGTACCCGGGCACGACCACGGAGGTCGTGCAGCCGGTGCTCGAGGAGCAGGGGCTGCGTGCCGGCGTCGACTTCCACCTCGCGTTCTCGCCCGAGCGCGTCGACCCGGGCAACGTCACGTGGACGGTCCACAACACGCCGAAGGTCGTCGGTGGTCTGACGCCGGCGTGCACCAGCCACGCCCGCGCCTTGCTCGACGCGGTGATGGACGACCCGGGCCTCGTGCACGTCGTCGCGAACCCGGCCGCGGCCGAGATGGCGAAGCTGCTCGAGAACACCTACCGCGCCGTCAACATCGCGCTCGTGAACGAGCTCGCCGTGCTCGCCCACGAGATGGGCATCGACGTGTGGGAAGTCATCGACGCCGCGGCCACCAAGCCGTTCGGGTTCCAGGCCTTCTACCCCGGCATCGGCCCCGGTGGGCACTGCATCCCGGTCGATCCGCACTACCTGTCGTGGAAGGCGCGTGAGTTCGACTTCCAGACCAAGTTCATCGACGTGGCGTCCGACGTGAACGCCGGGATGGCGCACTACGTGGTGCGCCGGGTCCAGGCGATGATGAACGAGCGGGGTCGCACCCTCAACGGTTCCAAGATCCTGTGCCTCGGTGCCGCGTTCAAGCCCGGGGTGAGCGACATCCGCAACTCGCGGGCCATCCGGGTCATGGAGCTCCTGCTCGGGACCGGTGCGAGCGTCGAGTACGTCGACCCGCACGTTCCCGCGCTCACGCTCGGTGGCACGGAGCACAAGTCGTTCCCGCTCGGCGACGCCGCGCGCGCGGGCTTCGACCTCGCGGTGGTGCTGGTCGGCGGGACCGACTGGCCGCTCGACGAGCTCGACGCGGCAGGAGTGCCCGTGTTCGACGCGGTGAACTCCAGTGGTGGCGGGGGCGAGCACCGTGAGCGGCTCTAGCCCGACGCCCCGGGTCGCGGTCCTCGGCTGCGGGTACTGGGGCAAGAACCTCGTCCGCGTGTTCGACCAGCTCGGCGCGCTCGCCGCGGTCCACGACCCGGACCCGGCGACGGCAAGTGCCATGGCCGCCGACCACGGTGTGGTCGCGCTCGGGCTCGACGAGGTCCTCGCCGCCCCCGACATCGACGCGATCGCGATCGCGGCGCCCGCGGCCCAGCACGCCCAGCTCGCACTCGCGGCGCTCGCGGCCGGCAAGCACGTCTACGTCGAGAAGCCGCTCGCGCTCGACGTCGCCGACGCCGAGCACGTGTGCGCGGCCGGCGACGAAGCGGGCCGCATCGTCATGGTCGGCCACCTGCTCCAGTACCACCCGGTGTTCCTGCGCCTCTCCGAGCTGGTGCGCGAGGGCACGCTCGGACGCATTGAGTACCTCTACTCCAACCGCTTGAACCTCGGCCGGTTCCGACGCGAGGAGAACATCCTCTGGAGCTTTGCCCCACACGACATCTCGATGATCCTCTCGCTCGTGGGCAGCGAGCCCACGTCGGTGCACGCAGTCGGTTCCTGGCCGCTGCACCGCGACGTCGCCGACGTCACCACAACGCACCTCTCCTTTGCCGGTGGCGAGCAGGCACACGTCTTCGTGTCGTGGCTGCACCCGTACAAGGAGCAGAAGCTCGTCGTCGTGGGCGACCGGGGCATGGCGGTCTTCGACGACCGCGAGCCGTGGGAGTCGAAGCTCGCGCTCTACGCACACCGCGTCGACTGGCGTGAGGGTGTGCCGGAGCCGGTGCGCGCGGAAGCGCAGGCGGTGCCGGTGAAGGAAGGCGAGCCGCTCGAGGCCGAGTGCAGCCACTTCCTCGAGTGCGTCGCGACCGGCGCGACGCCGCGCACCGACGGCCGAGAAGGTGTGCGGGTGCTCCGGGTGCTCCAGGCCGCGGAGCGCAGCCTGGCGCAGGCGGCGCCGAGTGCGGGCCATCGAGTCCCGGCGATCGAGGACGTCATGATCCACGAGAGTGCGTACATCGACGAGCCGAGCGAGATCGGTGCCGGCACCAAGATCTGGCACTTCAGCCATGTGCTCGCGGGCAGCACGATCGGGCAGGACTGCAACATCGGCCAGAACGTCGTGGTCGGGCCCAACGTGCGCATCGGTGATCGCTGTCGCATCCAGAACAACGTGAGCGTGTATGACGGCGTCACCCTCGACGACGACGTGTTCTGCGGTCCGGCGTGCGTGTTCACCAACGTCGTGAACCCCCGCGCTGCTGTCACCCGCAAGGACGAGTTCGCCCCGACGCACGTCGGGCGTGGCGCGTCGATCGGCGCCAACGCGACGATCGTCTGCGGCCACGATCTCGGTGAGTACGCGTTCATCGCGGCGGGTGCCGTCGTCACGAGCGACGTCCCGCCGTTCGCGCTGATGGCCGGCGTCCCGGCCCGGCGGATCGGCTGGATGAGCCACGACGGTGAGCGCCTCGGCGACGATCTCGTCTGCCCCCGCTCCGGCCGGCGCTACCGCGAGACGGGCCCGGATCGGCTCGAGGAGATCACGTGACGGCAGCGCCGCCGGCAGCCAGGGCTGCGATCGAGCTGATCGACCTCCAGGCCCAGCGTGCCCGACTCGGCGACCGCATCGACACGGCGATCGCCCGGGTGCTCGAGCACGGACGCTTCATCATGGGCCCCGAGGTCGCGGCGCTCGAGGCGCAGCTCGCCGAGTTCTGCAGCGTCACGCACGCGGTGACCTGCTCGAGCGGCACCGACGCGCTGCTCATGGCGCTGCTCGCACTGCGCATCGGTCCCGGTGACGCGGTGATCGTCCCGACCTTCACGTTCGCCGCGACCGCTGAGGTCGTCGCGCTCGTCGGTGCGACCCCGGTGTTCGTCGACGTGCTGGCCGACACGGCCAACCTCGACCCGGCCGGCCTCGTCGGCGCCTTGCACGCGGCGCGCGGTGCCGGCGTCACGCCGCGGGCGCTGATCGGCGTCGACCTGTTCGGGCAGCCCGCCGACTACGACGAGCTCCAGGGCTTCTGCTCCGAGTACGACCTCGTGCTGATCGCCGACGCGGCCCAGAGCTTCGGCGCGACGTGGGGCGCGCGTCGGACCGGAGCGATCGGGGACCTCGCGTGCACGAGCTTCTTCCCGGCCAAGCCGCTCGGGTGCTACGGCGACGGTGGAGCGATCTTCACCGACGACGCCGAGCTCGCGGCGACGCTGCGCTCATTGCGCGTCCACGGGCAGGGCACGAACAAGTACGACAACGTGCGGATCGGGCTCAACGGCCGACTCGACACGATCCAGGCTGCGGTGCTGCTGGAGAAGCTGGCGATCTTCCCCGACGAGCTGCTGGCGCGCGACCGGGTCGCGACCCGCTACCACGAGACGTTCGCCGGTATCCCGGGCGTTGACGTGCTGGCCGTGCGGCCCGAGGCCACGAGCGCCTGGGCGCAGTACACGATCGTGACCGAGGACCGTGACGGCGTCGCCGCCCGGCTCGAGGAGCAGGGCGTGCCGAGCGCGATCTACTACCCGAAGCCGCTGCACGCGCAGCCTGCGTACGACGGGTTCCCTCGCGCCTCGGACGGTCTGGCCGTGAGCGAGCACCTCGCCGAGCACGTGCTTTCGCTCCCGATGCACCCGTACCTCGACGAAGCCACTCAGGACCGTGTGATCGCTGCCGTCCGGAGCGCGACCGCATGAGCGAGGACACGAGCCCACCGAACGATCTCGACGAGCAGAACGCGGCTTTCTGGGACGAGCTCTGCGGTACGACGATGGCCAAGTCGGTCGGGGTGTCAGGCCGCACCGCGGAGGACCTCCGCAAGTTCGATGCCGAGTACCTGTCCTTCTACCCGTACCTCACCGGCTACCTCCCCGACGACCTCATGGGGAAACGCGTGATGGAGATCGGGCTCGGATACGGGACCCTCGGCGGCGTGATCGTGGATCGCGGGGCGCGCTACACGGGCGTCGACATCTCGCCTGGGCCGGTCGGGATGATGCAGCACCGCATCGCGCTCGCCGGTCGCGCGGCCGAGTGCGACGCGCGGCAGGCATCGGCCCTCGACCTGCCGTTCGCCGACGGCGAGTTCGATCTCGTGTGCAGCATCGGCTGCCTGCACCACACCGGCGACCTCGCCCGGGCGATCACGGAAGTCCGGCGGGTCATCAAGCCGGGTGGTGTGGCGGTGATCATGGTCTACAACCGCTGGTCGGCTCGCCGTGTCGTCAGCGCGCCGCGCCGCGCCCTCTCTGCTCGCCGCGACCGCACCCAGGCCGGTGCTGCCGCGCGGGCGCAGTACGACGCCGACCAGGCCGGGAACGCGGCGCCGCACACCGACTTCGTGGCGCGCGGCGACCTGAAGCGGATGCTCAGCGGGTTCTCGTCCGTGAAGGTCGAGAAGCGCAACATCGACGTGGCGCGCGTTCCGCAGGCCCGTCCGGTGCTGCTCGCGCTGCACCTCGACCGCCTCGTCGGCCTCGACCTCTACGCCCGAGCCGTCGCGTGACCGCTACTCAGGACGAGGTGATCGACGGGGCCCTGTTCCTCTACCACCACTATCCCGTCGACAACGCGCCCACGATCATGGAGCACGTCGAGTCGTTCGCGCGTTGCTCGCGGTATCCGGTGTTCTCGGTCAACACCGACCGCGGCTTCCCGCGCGCGCTCGCCGGGATGCACTTCAAGGTCATCGTGCTGCACTACTCGATCTTCGGTGGCGACTACTACCTCTTGCCCAAGCGGTACCTGCAATACCTCGACCGTGAGCAGGACGCGTACAAGATCGCGTTCTTCCAGGACGAGCATCGCTTCTGCACCCGCCGCTTCGAGTTCCTGCGTCGCTATGACGTCGACGCCGTCTACACCTGTCTCGACCAGGAACAGCATGCCGCGGTGTACGGCACCTACACCGACGTGCGTGACATCCGGTCCACGCTCACCGGCTACGTCGGCGACGACATGATCGACGTGGCCAAGCGGATGTTCGTCCCCGACGAGGACCGCGCCATCGACGTCGGGTATCGGGCACGGCAGCTCGCGTTCTTCCAGGGTCGCGGTGCGCAGGAGAAGCACCAGATCGGTGAGCGCTTCCTCGAGCACGCCGCGGCATCGGACCGCGGCGCGACGTTGCAGCTCGACATCGACGCGTCCGAGACGAGCCGTCTCTACGGGGACTCCTGGTACGAGTTCGTCGCGAACTGTCGGGGGATGCTCGGCGTGGAGGCCGGCACCTCGGTCTTCGACCTCGACGACACCGCCCGGGTCCGCACCGATGCCCTCCTCGCCGCCGAGCCCGACCTCACCTTTGACGAGGTCGAGGCCCGGGTGCTGCACGAGTACGAGGACAAGATCCCGTACCGCACGGTCAGCCCCCGCCACTTCGAGGCGGCCGCTTTCCGGGTCGCCCAGATCCTCTATCGGGGCCGGTACTCGGACGTGCTCGAACCCGACGTCCACTACTTCGCGCTCGAGAAGGACTTCTCGAACTTCGACGACGTGCTGGCCCGGTTCTGCGACCCGACCGAACGCAAGCGGATGACCGATCGGGCCTACGACGACCTCATCGCCTCCGGCCGCTGGTCGTACGCCGCGTTCATCGGCGCCTTCGACGAGCACGTCGCGAGCGCCGGCGTCGGCGATTCGCTCCCCGCCGCGGAACGCGACGCCATCGAACGGCGACTCGCCAAGGGCGCTGCTCTCGGTCGAGCGGTCGCGCACCCTCGCCTGTTCGTTCGCAGGCTCCCGTTCCCGGGCAAGGACCGCGCCCGTGCAGCGTACCGGCGGATGCGCCAAGAGCGCGAGGTGCGCTGATGGCGCTCCTCCGACTCTGGCGCGAAGCGCTCGGCCGCTTCTATCGGAAAGCCCAGTGGTGCGTGGTGCTCGCGGTCTTCTCCGGCTTCGCGGAAGCGCTCGGGATCGCGGCGGCGCTGCCGCTCCTCTCCGGCGCGCTCGATGGGAACAGCAAGGTGGGTCGCGAGTACTTCGGACTCCAGGGCGACGACCTCGTGGTGGTCGCCCTGATCGCGCTGGTCGGCCTCGGGCTGCTCTCGGCGTTGCTCCGCTACCTGGCCGACGTCGCGGCACTCCGGCTCCAGGCCGACGTCGAGGAGTCACTGCGCTCGCGCATGACCGCGGCGCTGCTGAACATGGCGTGGCCGTCGTTCCTGAAGCTCTCGCTGGGTGAGACCGGCAAGTCGGTGCTCATCGAAGCCACCCAGGTTGGTGTCGGCACGCAGTACATCGTGAGTGCGATCGGGTACACGCTGATCGCGGCGTCGTTCATCGTCGTTGCCCTCGCGATCAGCCCGCTGATGACGCTCGCCACGCTGATCTTCGGCGCAGCGATGGCCCTCGTGTACCGGGCCGCCGGGAAGCGCGCGGGCGACGTGAGTCGGCACCTCTCGGGCGAGGCGTCCGAGCTCACCGAGACCACCACCGACGTGCTCGGCAACGCGAAGTTCTACCGGTCCTCCGGGCTTCGCGACACTGCGACCGCGCGTGCGGACACCGGCTACCACGCGTGGCGGAACCTCTTCGTGAAGGTGCAGATGTGGCCGCCGATGACGCGCCTCATCTTCGACACGGCCGGCCTCCTGTTCATCGCCGGCATCCTCGGGGTCGCGTTGATCGCTCAGGGGGACTCGCCGCTCGAGCCGTTGGTCTTCCTCGCGCTGTTCTACCGACTCGCCCCGAAGCTCCAGCAGGCGCAGTCCGGGATCCTCGGCGCGCGGGTGCAGGCGTCGTGGTGGGCGACGTGGAAGGAGCGCTACGACGGGGCGATCGCCGACGTCGAGCCTCCGTCCGGGACGACCGCGCTCGGGGCGCCGCCGCAGCTCGCGTTCGAGCAGGTGTCGTACTCGTTTCCCGGCCACGACGTGCCCGCCGTGCACGACGTCTCGTGGGAGCTCCCTGCCGACGGCTGCGTTGCCTTCGTCGGCGAGTCGGGTGGCGGCAAGACGACGATCCTCGATCTCGTCACGGGCTTGATGGTCCCCACCACGGGTCACGTCACCTTGGATGGTCGCGACCTGCGCGAGATGGATCTCGAGTCCTGGCGCCACCGGGTCGGCTTCGTCATGCAGGACGCGCCGATCTTCTTCGGCACCGTGATCGAGAACATCGCGTGGGGGAGCGAGACGCCCGATCGAGCGCGTGCCGAGCGCGCCGCAGAGCTCGCCCACCTCAGTGAGGTGCTGCGGGCGATGCCCGAGGGGCTCGACACGCACCTCGGCCAAAAGGGTGCCCGCTTGTCGGGTGGCCAGCGTCAGCGCGTTGCCCTCGCTCGCGCGCTGTACCGCGAGCCGTGGTTGCTCGTCCTCGACGAGGCGACGAGCGCGCTCGACAGCGACTCGGAGCGGGTGATCCAGGACGCGCTCGTCTCCCTGAAGGGGGAGTGCTCGATGCTCGTCGTCGCGCATCGCATCAAGACCGTGCAGCTCGCCGATCGCATCCTCGTGCTCGTCGGGGGCCGGGTCGTCGAGGACGGTTCGTGGGACGCGCTCATGGACAACGACGGCCCGTTCCGCAAGATGGCTGCGGCCCAGGGGATCGAGCCAAGCGCGACGACCACCAGCGGCGGCGCGTGAGCGCCACTCCACGGTTCAGCGTGGTCGTCCCGACCCGCGATCGCCCGGACCTTCTCGAGTTCTGCCTCGAAGGGCTCGCGGAGCAGACGTTCACCGACTTCGAAGTGGTGGTGTGCGACAACTACACGACGGCGCCGGCACGTGTGGTGTTCGACCGTTGGGCACGCGACGGCTGGCGCTACGTCACGCCACCGGCGCCGATCCCGATGCATGACAACTTCGAGCTCGCGTGCGAATCGGCGACCGGTGACCACGTCGCCGTCGTGATCGACAAGACGGTGCTCCAACCGGGCGCACTGACGATTGCCGCGAGCGCGCTCGACGAATCGCCCTCCGACGTCGTCACCTGGTGGAGCGAAGGCTTCGACCCGACGGACGAAGATCACGACCTGGGTGCGGGTCGGTACCGTCCGGCCTGCAGCGTGCAGGCTGCATCGAGCTACGACGGGCACTCCGATCTCGTCGAACGCTTCGCCATGGCCGAGCCGCGTTCACTCGGAGGCACCCACTACTTCAGGGGCAAGATCGTCTTCGGCGCCTTCTCGCGGATGCTGCTCGAACGCATCCGAACGGCGACCGGTCGCGTCTTCCACCCGCTCGCGCCCGACTACACCTCGATGGTGCCGGCTCTGGTCCTGGCGGATCGATGCATCGATGTCGGTCGCCCGCTCCTGCTCTCGTACAACTCGGTCCGCTCCAACGGGCGGATGCAGGCGCTCGACCCCGCCCACGCTCGCCGCTTCATCGAGCTCGCGGACCCGGAGATCATCGATCGGCTCCCGATCCCCGGCCTCTACGGCGCGGTGCACAACGTCGTCGCGTACGACTACGTGACGGCTGCGGCGCGCTGCCCGGCTGGGTCCGTTCCCGAGCTCGACCGCGCCAACCTCGTGCGTCGCGCTTCCGAAGACCTCGCAGCGATGCAGTGGACCGATGAGGCGGAGCGCGCGTCGCAGTACGCGATCCTCGAAGGCGCGGCGTCGGCGCACGGCGTGGATCTCGACGCCGAGACGGCGATGGATTCAGCGCCGAAGGCGAGTCTGCGAGGCCGTGTCGCGTCGATGCTCGAGCACGCGGGCCCGCTCAAGCGCTTCGCCTATCGCGCAGCGGGGAGCCCCGAACTCGCCGAGTACGAGTCGCCCGTCGACGCGGCGCGTGCCGCCGCTGCGTTCTACCCCAGGGCTTGAGGCCTCCACCTCGCCTGGCCGTATGCTTGGGCCGGTGAAAGCGGTGATCCTGGCTGGTGGTCGTGGCTCCCGGCTGGCCGAGGAGACGGGTGTGCGGCCCAAGCCCCTCGTCGAGGTGGGCGGGCGGCCGATCATCTGGCACATCATGAACATCTACGCCGCGCACGGCATCGTCGACTTCGTCGTGTGTGCCGGGTACAAGGGGTACCTCCTCAAGGAGTACTTCGCGAACCTCTCCTTGCACGACTCCGACGTCACCTTCGACCTGGCGTCGGGCACGGTCGAGCACCACGATCCCGAGCGGGTGCCGTGGCGGGTGACGGTCGCCGACACCGGGCTCGACACCATGACCGCGGGGAGGGTGCGCGCCGTGCGCGACTACCTCGACTCCGATGAGCCGTTCTGCCTCACCTACGGCGACGGGGTTGCCGATGTCGACGTGCGGGCCACGATCGCGCTGCACGAGCGCGCTGGCCTGCTCGCAACGATGACGGCGGTCCGGCCGTCGGCCCGGTTCGGCATCGTGGCGATCGAGGGTGATCGCGTCACCGAGATGCTCGAGAAGCACCCGGTCGGCCCGAGCCAGGTGAACGGCGGCTTCTTCATCGTCGAGCCGGCGGTCCTCGACCGGATCGACGGTCCCTCCTCCGTCTGGGAGAGCGACGTGCTCCCGAAGCTCGCGTCCGACGGCCAGCTTGCGGCGTACCAGCACGATGGCTACTGGCAGCCGATGGACACGATGTGGGAGCGCGACCTGCTCGAGGCGGAGTGGGCCGGCGGCACCGCGCCGTGGAAGGTGTGGTGAACCCCGACGCCTGGCGGGACCGCTCGGTGCTCGTCACGGGGCACACCGGCTTCAAGGGTGCGTGGCTCTCGCTCTGGCTGGAATCACTCGGCGCGCGGGTGCACGGCCTCGGGCTCGACCCGCCCACCGACCCGAACCTGTACGCACTCGCGCGACTGGACCGCGGTGGTGACGGGAGCGAGATCGTCGACGTACGTGATCGCCGCGGGGTGGCGACGCGGCTCGAAGCGGTAGCACCCGAGGTCGTCTTCCACCTCGCGGCGCGCAGCCTGGTGCGGCCTGCGTTCGACGACCCGATCGGCACGTATGAGGTGAACGTCGTCGGCACGGCGAACGTGCTCGACGCGGTGCGCTCGTGCCCGAGCGTGCGTGCGGTCGTCGTGGTCACGAGCGACAAGGTGTACGAGCCGCACGTCGACGGGCGCGCGCACGACGAGGACTCGCCGCTGGGTGGCGTCGACCCGTACAGCAGCTCCAAGGCCGGCGCCGAGCTCGTGACCGCGGCGTACCGGCGCAGCTACTTCGCCGAGGGGAACGTCGGGGTCGCGACCGGCCGCGCCGGCAACGTCATCGGTGGCGGCGACTGGGCGATCGATCGCGTCGTCCCCGACCTGCTCCGCGCTCGCGAGCAGGGCGAGCCGCTCGCGCTCCGCAACCCGAGCGCGGTGCGTCCGTGGCAGCACGTCCTCGATCCGCTGCACGGCTACCTGCTCTTCGCGCAGCGGCTGCTCGACGACCCGAGCCGCGCGCCGGACGCGCTCAACTTCGGCCCCGAGCCCGCGGCCGCGTGCACTGTCGCCGAGCTCGTCGACCTGCTCACCGGGTCGTTCGGGGGAGGTGCAGCGTGGGTGCCGGCCGCCGACGCATCGCCCGCGCCGGAGACCGCGGTGTTGCGCCTCGACGCGACGCGCGCGCACCAGGTGCTCGACTGGGCGCCACGGCTCGATCTCGGTGAAGCGGCCCGGTGGACCGCCGAGTGGCATCTCGCGGTCGAGCGCGGTGACGACGCGCGCGACGTGACCCTCGCCCAGATCGCGACCTTCGGTGCATCGCCATGAGTGCTCCCACCTGTCGTTCGTGCGGGGCGACGCTGGACGTGACCTTCCTCGACCTGGGTGAGCAGCCGCTGGCGAACTCGTACCTCAGCCCCGAGCAGCTCGCCGCCGGCACCGAGCGCTCGTACCCGTTGCACGCGCGGGTCTGTGGCGACTGCCTGCTCGTCCAGGTGGAAGCGGTCGTCCCCGCCGAGGAGATCTTCTCCGACTACGCGTACTTCTCCTCCTACTCCGACAGCTGGCTCGAGCACTGCGCCGCGTACGTCGAGGCCGTGACCGCGCGCCTCGGCCTCGGTGTCGACTCACAGGTCGTGGAGATCGCCAGCAACGACGGCTACCTGCTGAAGAACTTCGTCGCTGCGGGGGTGCCCGTGCTCGGTGTCGAGCCCGCCGCCAACGTCGCGGAGGTGGCCCTCGCCGCGGGAGTGCCGACCGAGGTGTCGTTCTTCGGGCAGGCGTGCGCCGAGGCCCTCGTGCAGCGCGGCCATGCGGCCGACCTCGTCATCGCCAACAACGTCCTGGCCCACGTTCCTGATCTCGAAGACTTCGTGAGCGGTCTGGCGACGGTGCTCGCTCCCGATGGTGTGCTCACCGTCGAGGTGCCGCACCTGTTGCGCATGGTCGAGCGCACCGAGTTCGACACGATCTACCACGAGCACTACTCGTACTTCTCACTCCTCGCCGTGCGCGACGTGCTGGCGCGACGCGGCCTGCACGTGTTCGACGTCGACGAGCTCACGACCCACGGCGGGAGCCTGCGGATCTGGGCCGCGCGTGCCGAGAGCACCGCGTGGCCGGTCCGCCCGTCGGTCGGCGCGATCCTCGGCGCCGAGCGTGCCGCCGGGCTCGACACCGTCGGCGGCTACCGCACGTTCGAGCCGCGGGTGCGGGCGCTGCTCGCCGATCTGCGGACGTTCCTCGACGACGCGCGTGGGCGTGGTGAGCGGGTCGCGGCCTACGGCGCGGCAGCCAAGGGCAACACCTTGCTGAACGCCGCGGGCGTCACCCCGGCCGACGTCGGCTACGTGGTCGATCGCAGCCCGCACAAGCAGGGCCGCTACCTGCCCGGGTCGCACCTCCCGATCCTCGAGCCGGATCACGTTCGACGTGATCGTCCCGACTACCTCCTGGTGCTCCCCTGGAACCTGCGGGAGGAGATCGTCGAGCAGATGGGGGACGTGCGCGACTTCGGCTGCCGCTTCGTCGTGCCCGTCCCCGCGGTCGAGGTGCTCACGTGAACTTCTCGGAGCAGCGCATCCCCGGGGTCTTCCTCATCGAGCCCGCCCGTCTCGCCGACGAGCGCGGCTTCTTCGCCCGCACCTATTGCGTCGAGGCGTTCGTGGACGCGGGGGTGCCCTTCCCGATCGTCCAGGGGAGCGTGGGCTTCAACGAGCGCCGCGGCACGCTGCGGGGGATGCACTTCCAGACCGCGCCGCACGAAGAGGCGAAGCTCGTGCGCTGCACCGCGGGCGCCATCTACGACGTGGCGCTCGACCTGCGCGACGACTCACCGACCCGTTGGCAGTGGGTGGCAGCCGAGCTGAGCGCCGCGGCGCGCAACGCGCTGTACCTCCCCGAAGGCGTCGCCCACGGGTACGTCACCCTCGAGGACGCGACCGAGGTCGAGTACCTGATCTCCACGCCCTACGCCGCGGCCGCCGCGAGTGGCGTGCGCTGGGACGATCCCGCGTTCGCGATCGAGTGGCCCATCGAGCCCGTGGTGATCAGCGACCGTGACCGTGAGTTCCCGTTGCAGGAGCGTTCCTGATGGTGCACGACGACCGCGCCGACTTCGAGGCGAAGAAGCGTGCCGATGCCGCGAGCATGGCCACTGACGCCGACCTGCAGCGCGACGCACTCGCGCTCAACGTCGCCGCCGACCGGCACGACTGGTCGTACCAGTGGAGCTGGCTCGGCCTCCCGGTCATCCAGATGCCACCCGACATCGTGGTGCTGCAAGAGATCATCTGGGAGACGAAGCCGCAGCTCATCATCGAGACGGGCATCGCGCGGGGCGGCTCGCTCATCCTCTCCGCGTCGATCCTGCAGCTCCTCGGTGAGGGCGAGGTGCTCGGCATCGACATCGACATTCGCCACCACAACCGCGAGGCGATCGAAGCGCACCCGCTCGCGCACCGCGTCACGATGATCGAGGGCTCGTCGCTCGACGCCGCCATCGTGGGCCAGGTGCGCGAGCAGGCCGAGGCGGTCGAACGGGTGATGGTGGTGCTCGACTCGAACCACACGCACGAGCACGTCCTCGCCGAGCTCCGCGCGTTCGCGCCGCTCGTGACGGCCGGCCAGTTCCTGGTGGTGGCCGACACGTTCGTCGACGACATCCCCGAACAAGAGCACCGACCCCGTCCGTGGGGTCCGGGGAACAGCCCCGGCTCCGCGCTCGACGCCTGGCTCGAGGAAGGCGGCGAGGCTGGGAGCTTCGAGCGCGACGAGTTCGCGAACGCGAAGCTGCTGCTCACCGCGTCTCCCGGCGGATACCTGCGGCGCACCTGACGTACTGACGGTGCACGCAACGGGCCCCAGAGGCCCGCTGAGTGCACGAGCCGGAGCGGTGGTGCTATGGCGGCGAGGAGTACCAGCCGACGACGTCGAAGATCACGTTGAC
>JBBQFJ010000065.1:0-17093 GCA_038321755.1 Acidimicrobiia bacterium
CCGGCCGAGCACACTGCTCGGCCGGCCCGCTCGCGTCCGGGCTCCCGACCACCCGCTCCCGACCAGGCTGCTCCTGACCGCGCTTACGCCCCCGCGGCGATCGGGAGCGTGAGCGTGAAGGTCGATCCCGATCCGGCGCCGGACGACGACGCCGCGATCTCGCCGTGGTGCGCGTGCGCGATGCCTCGGGCGATCGTGAGACCGATCCCGCTGCCGCCGGCCGGACGCGTCGGACCCTGCACGCGGTAGAAGCGGTCGAACACCGAGTCGAGCTGGTCGGGCTCGAGCCCGATCCCGTCGTCGGTCACCGCAACCTCGGCGACGTCGCCCCGACGGGACGCGGCGACGACCACGTTGCCTCCGGCCGGTGTGTACGTGAGGGCGTTGCCCAACAGGTTCGTGAGCACCTGCGTGATGCGGTCCGGGTCGACGTCGACCGTCTCCCTCGCCTCGGCGCGCATCGTCAGCGCAACGCCCTTCCCGTCGAACTGCGGTCGCAATCGTTCCGCACACGCTGACGCGAGATCGGCGAGGTCCACCTCGTGCAGCGTCAGCCCGAGCGCGCCTTCTTCCGCGCGGGAGAGCTCGGCGAGATCAGTTGCGAGGCGCTGAAGCCGTGATGCTTCTTCACCAACTGCGACGAGCACCTGCTCGGTCGGCTCGAAGATGCCGTCGAGGATCCCTTCGACGTACCCCTCGATCGTGGTGAGCGGAGTCCGCATCTCGTGCGCCACCTCCGAGATGAGGCGTGTGCGCCGCCGCTCGGTGGTCTCCAGCTCGATGGCCAAGCGGTTCACGTCGCGTGCGAGCTCGGCGAGCTCGAGCTCACCGGGCTCGGCGACCCGTTCGTCGTAGTGACCAGCGGCGAGTCGGCGGGTCGCATCGCGCACCCGTCGAACCGGCAGCAGGATCTTGCGCGTGACCAGCGCCGACACGATCGCCGCCGCAGCAAGGCTCACCATGAGCGCGATCGGGAGCGACGACCGCAGCGCGTCGACGAACACCGAGTGCGACTCGCTCTCGTTGCTCTCCGTCCCGGCGATGCTGCGGAGCTCGTCGTCGAAGCGTGAAGGAGCGATGAGCCCGACCGTGATCGCGAGCGCCGCGACGACGACGATCGCGACCAGCGCGTACGACGCGAACAGGCGGACGTCGAGCCGGCGCCAGAGCTTCCGCATCACTTCGGTCCGAGGAACTTGTAGCCGACCCCGCGCACCGTGCCGATCAGCTCGGGCGCGTCGGCCGGGTCGCCCAGCGCCTTGCGGATGCTGCGGATGTGCACGTCGACGACCCGTTCGTCGCCGTAGAAGTCCCAGCCCCAGACCTTCTCGAGCAGCTGCCTGCGAGTGAGTGCGCGCCCCGGAGCGCGAGCAAGGGCGAGGAGGAGGTCGAACTCGAGGCTGCTCAGCTCCACCGGGCGGCCACCGCGCTCGACCTCGCGCCCGCCGACGTCGATGACCAGCCCGTCCGAGACCACGCGGTCCGGCGCGTCGCTCTCGGGTGCGGTCCCGGCCCGGCGGAGTCCGGCCTTGATCCGCGCGACCAGCTCCCGCGGGCTGAACGGCTTCGTGACGTAGTCGTCGGCGCCGACCGAGAGGCCGACGAGCTTGTCGACCTCGTCAGAGCGGGCGGTGAGCAGGATCACGTAGACGTCGGAGGTCGAGCGAAGCTGCCGCAGCACCTCGATCCCGTCGGTGCGCGGCATCATCACGTCGAGCACGACGAGGTCGGGCTTCCAGGTCTCGGCGATGGTCAGGGCTTCGTCGCCGTCACCGGCTTCGGCCACCTCGAAGCCGTCGTTCTCGAGGTAGCCCCGCACGATGCCGCGGATCCGATCCTCGTCGTCGACGACGAGGACGCGTTTGCCCATGTCGGCATCGTAGGACCGTCCGTTCGACGCCGCTCCGCTCGCCTTGGACCTTCACGGGACCTTCACGGACCTCGCCCTCGGACCTTCACGGCGGTCGTGTTGAGTGAGTTGCAGCGAGAGAGGAACTGCCGACCCCTCAGGGAGCGGCCCCGACACGAAGGAGCATCCGTGCAGCGGAACACCGCAGTCGCAGCAGCATCGGCCATCTCGATGAGCTTGGTCACCGCCGTCGTGGCGATCGGCGCCAGCATGGGAGCACTCGGCTTCGCCTCGTCGCCCCCACCGGCGGCCAACCCCACACCAGCGGTCGTCTCCGCTCCGGCGGCCTCATCGGCGGCTCCCTCGCCGACGCCGGTGCGCACCACGAGCGCGCGAACCGGCGGCGAGCGCGAGGGCGAGCACCGCACCACCCCGACCACCTCGGCGCAGCAGAGCGCCCCACGAGGAGGAGAATCGCATGACTGACCACGCGAACGACCTCGAGCAGGCGGAACGCATCCGCCGGCTCCAAGAACGTCGGGCCGCGTCCAGCGCCTCGCGGCGCCCCGCGGCGCCCCAGACCGCTTCGCCGGCCACGTCCCGCACGAATTCGTCCCGCACGAACTCGTCCCGCACGAAGACGAAGCGCCATCATCCGGCGGCGGCGACCCGGTGGATGCTGGCCGGGCTGAGCGTCGCGTCGTTCTTCACGGTCGCCGGCACCGTCGCCGTCGCGAACGTGAACGCGGCTGCGCCGGCCCCCGCGAGCACTCCGACCGCAGTTGTCGCGGCGCCGACCGCAGCGAGCACGCAAGCTGCGACCCCGGCCGCCGTAACACCTGCCGCCCCGGCGCCGGCCGCGCCGAGGGCCAGCACGCCGCAGGTGTCGCACACCGCCACTCGCGGTAGCTGACGACCGGCGCCCGCGGCAGCTGACGACCGGCACCCGCGGCAGCGAACGCCTGGGCGTAGGCTCCGCGGGTGCAATCACAGGACTGGTGGTACGTCGCCCGCGCCGGAGGGATCGTCTCCTGGGCGCTCGCGTCCTTGGCCGTGATCGGGGGGCTCCAGCTCTCGACGCGGCTGGTGCGCAAGCCGTCCCCGGCGTGGGTCCTCGACGTGCACCGCTTCCTGGGTGGTCTGGCGGTGGCGTTCCTCGGGGTCCACCTCCTCGGGCTCGCCGCTGATCAGTTCATCGGCTTCAGCCCCGCCGACTTCCTCGTGCCCTTCGTCTCGAGCTACGAGCCGGCAGCCGTGGGGCTGGGCGTCATCGCGATGTACCTGCTCCTCGCCGTCGAGGTGACCTCGCTCGCGATGCGGCGCCTGCCGCGCCGGACCTGGCACGCCATCCACCTCTCCAGCTACGTGATCTTCGTGACCGCGACGGTCCACGGCCTCACCGCGGGGACCGATCGACACGAGGCGCTCTTCCAGTGGGCCTGTCTGCTGGCGGCGGGCGTCGTCCTCTTCATGACGTTGGTGCGCATCTTGGCGCCGCGCCGGGCTCGCCGGACGCCGGCTGGTGCAGTCGAAACCTGATCCGCGTGGGCGGAGGCGGGCGCCGGAATGCTCGGTTCGGTCAGTCTCCGAGGGCTCCTGCAGTGACGAGGTCGGTGAATGCCGCCACGAGCGCCGGGTCGAAATGTGACCCGGCCTCTTCGTGCAGCAGTTCGAGGGCGGCGCCTCGCGAGTAGTGGTGGTCCCGGTAGGCGCGCCGGTGCGTGAGGCTGTCGAAGACGTCGACGACTGCGACGATGCGGCCGATGAGCGGGATGACCTCATCGGCGAGGCCGTCCGGATATCCCGACCCGTCGAACCACTCGTGGTGCGCACGCACGCCGTCCGCGATCGGACCGAGGTGCGGCGAGACGTTCCGCAGGATGTCCGAACCGACCGCCGGATGACGCTGCACCTCACGCCACTCGTCCGGTGTGAGCGGCCCGGTCTTGGCGAGGATGCTCTCGGAGACCGAGATCTTGCCGAGATCGTGCAGGAGGCCGGCCCAGCGCAACGAGATCCGGTCGGCGAAGCCGAGGTTGATGGCGTCGCCGAGGAGGTCGGCGAGATGGCCGACCCGAACCGAATGGCGCGAGGTCTTGCCGTCGTACACGCGCACGGCGTCCTCGAGCGCGGGCAAGAGATGCGGGTGCGTCTCGAGCAGCGCGTTCATCGGCTCGGTCTCACGAGAGCGACGGACGGACCGGAGGCTCGATCGGCGCGCCGCTCGCATCGCTCGGGAGCTCGGCCGTCGTGTCGAAGAGCTGACCGGATGCGAGCACCCGATCGCGCCCGAGCTGCTTGGCCCTGAGGAGCGCAGCATCGGCACGGTCGATCACCTCGGAGACCGCTTCGCCGCCCTCGGCTTCCGCGAGCCCGATGCTCACCGTGAAGGAGGGGACGGACCCGCCGTCGCGCGCGTCGAGCAGCTGCGCTCGGATCCGTTCGGCGACGACGCGAGCGTCGACGACGGTGCAGTTCGGCAGGACTACGACGAACTCCTCGCCGCCGTAGCGGGCGAGGAGGTCGTTCGGCCGGATGCTGTCGCGCAGGACCCGTGCGAACAGGCGGAGTGCACGATCACCCGTGTCGTGCCCGTGTGCGTCGTTCAGGTCCTTGAAGTGGTCCAGATCGGCGAACGCCACGACGAAGGGCTGCCCCGCCGAGAGCAGGTCACGAGTTCGCTCTTCCAGCGTGCGGCGGTTGGGCAGTCCGGTGAGGGGGTCCACCTGGGCCTGCGCCTCGGTGCGGGCGAGGACGCGGAGCACACCGATCCGGTCGCCGGCCTTCCTCGCGATGAGCTCGAGCTCGGCGGCGAGGTGCTCGTCCGCCGGGTCGCCGATCCGGTTCTCGGCGTGCAGCACGCCGATCGTGCGCCCGCTCATGCTGAGCGGGACGCAGGTCGCCCACACGGCTTCCGGCTTGTCCCGCAGGTACGGGCAGGTGTCGATGTTGCGACTGTCGGCGAACGTGTGCGTCTGGCCGCTGCGCGCGGCGGGGCACTGACTCGGTGCGCCGACCTGACAGGCGAACGGATCTTCCTCGGAGCTGGCGACCACTTGTCGGAAGTGGCCGTGACTCGAGTCGGCGACGAGGAGCTCGACGGGGTGGCTCGGTGCGACCGACCCGATCGCCTGGCGCACGACCGCGAACGAGCCCTCCTCGGTGGGCTCCATCTCGAGTCCTCGTTGGAGCTGGGTCTCGAGATCGGACTGCCGACGCTCGAAGCCGTGGGCGTGTCGGTCCCGGACGCTCTGGCGATCGAAGAGCATCGACCGACGGATGAGGTAGGCGCCGATGGCCCCGAACAGTGCGAACGCAATCGCCGATGCGACGAGGGACGTCAGGCGCATGGCGTCCACGTCATCGAGCACGGCCTGGGCATCGTCGAGGACCCGCGGCCCGTAGATGCGGTTCTCGATGTTCGCGAGTGCCGCCTGCGATTGCGACGCGAGGTTTCGTTCGTTGTCGAGGGTGGCGTCGAAGGACGGATCGTCTGGGCTCAGGCCGACGGCGAGTGCCCCAGCTGAGCGAGACGCCGTGTCCAGCACCGTGTACTCGCGCTGGAGGCGCCGTTCGGTCGGCCCGTTGCGGGCCAGACGGCGATAGTTGCTCCATGCCGCGTCCTGCTGCGCGCCGCGCTGCTGGGCGAGGGCGATCCCTTGTGCTCGCGCCGTGGGGTCCGTCGCGGTGACGATGTCCAGGAACGAGCTCTGGCTGGCGACTGCGCCCGCGATCGTCGCCGCGAGCGCGGCGCTGGCCGGCAGCGTCCGCTCTGCGAGGTCCTTCGCGCCTTGCTGCGCAGGCGAGACCGCGACGCGCGACACGACGAGGATCGACGCTCCTGCGAGGAACCCCGAGATGACGAGCGCGAGCGTCCACATGACGGTGCGCACGGGGCGACCCGCTTCCGATCGTCGCCAGGTCGAGTACTTCACGGGATCCTCGTGTCAATAGTCCGTACCTGTGCTTTCGGCACTCAACTGACGGCACTCAACCTATTCCGATGCTCGCAGAGGTGCCGAGCCTCGATCCGAGCGTCAGCCTCGTCTCGGCGCGATCTGAACGGGAACGCCGACGTGGGCTGACAGGCGTCGGGTTGCGGTGCATGCTGTCGAGATGCGCGCGAGCAGAGCTGGCACGATCGGGTCGTGAGCGCGCGCTTCGAGGAGATCGACCGGCGACCCACCCCGATCGGTGAGATCAGTCTGCGTCGACGACTGGAGCCGACACTCGGGATCGACGTGTTCGAGGTGAAGCTCGGCGACGAGTTCCTGATGTCGAGTCTCTTCACGGTCGCCGAGGTCGAGCTCGCCAGGCTCGCGCTCAGCGCGATCGAGGGTCGCGACCTCCCGGGGACCGGGATCGATGTCGTGGTGGGCGGGCTCGGGCTCGGCTACACGGCGCGAGCCGTGCTGGAGGATCCGCGCGTTCGCTCGATGTACGTCATCGAGGCGTTGGGTGCGGTGATCGAGTGGCACGAACGCCATCAGGTCCCGCTCGCCGATGCGCTGACCTCGGATCCGCGGTGCCGACTCGTCCACGGAGACTTCTTCGCGATGCTCGCGGCCGGCTCCGGGTTCGGTTCCGACATGACCGGTCGCGTGCACGTGATCGCCGTGGACATCGACCACAGTCCGCGCCACGTGCTCGATCCCAGCCATGCGGGCTTCTACACGACGACCGGGCTGCGGCAGCTCGCCGATCGACTCCATCCAGGGGGAGTGTTCGCGCTGTGGGCCGATGGTGCACCGGACAAGGAGTTTCTCGCCGTCGTCCAGCGTGTCTTCGCGTCCGGCGAAGCGCACGTCGTGACCTTCCCGAACTTCTCCACGGGGGGCGAATCGGCAAGCACCGTCTACGTCGCCACGGTGTGACTCATCCGTCATCCGTCGCGCCGATGACCTCTGGGTCGAAGGTCCCGAATCAGACCCGCAGGTTCGGGACCTTCTGCCCTGGTGGCCGGTCGTCCCGGGGAGGAGGGTGACCGGCGACCCGCAGTCGAGCACCAGGAGCACGCCGCATGACCGACACGCCTCGAGGCTTGATCGTGTTCCACACGGTCGAGGGGCAGACGGCGAAGATCACCGAGCGGATCGCGTCCGTCCTGCGCGACGGGCGAGTCGCGGTCGACGTCGTCGATGCTGGCACCGCGCCGATGCCCGGTGGGTACGACCTCGTCGTGGTGGGCGATTCGATCCACGCAGTGCATCACAGCGCCGCGCTCACGCGCTACCTCAAGCGGCACTCGACGGTGCTGAGCGAGCTGCCGTCGGCGCTGTTCCAGGTCAGCCTCACCTCGGTGAACCCTGACGACGAGCACACGGCGGCAGCCCGAACGGTCGTCGACGAGCTTCTCGCGAAGACGGGCTTCAGGCCGCGCTTGGTCGCGATGTTCGCCGGCGCGCTGCCGTACTCGAAGTACGGATGGCTGAAGCGCCGCATCATGCGCAGCATCGTGCGCCGCGAAGGCGGCGACACGGACATGACGCACGACTACGAGTACACGGACTGGGGAGCAGTGGACCAGTTCGCGCGCGACGTGCTGGCGATGCAGCAGTCACGGTCCGAACCGTAGAACCTGCGTCACTCCGACCTGTCGCCCCCGACCTACGACCCCGACCTGAGAGGGATCCCTGTGAGAGTTCGTCGAGACGACCCGCGTGGCTTCGGCTTCGCCACGAGCATGTTGATGTTCGTGACCGTGCTGTTGGCGTTCGGGGCGCTCATCGTCGCGGGAGACGCGCGGTCCAACAGCGTCGACGCGCAGAACGCGGCCGCGGCGGGTGCGGGCACCGTCGTCACGCTCACCGAGTTCAAGATCGATCCCGCGATGGTCGAGGCCGCCGCGGGCGGGTCGCTCAGCATCAAGAACGCTGGGACCGTCGCGCACAACCTCACCATCGATGGCACCGACCTGAAGACCTCGGACCTCGCTCCGGGAAGCAGTGAGGCCCTCGACATCTCCAGCCTCAAGGACGGGAACTACACGATCAGCTGCGCCATCCCTGGTCACAAGGGCGCCGGCATGCAGGCGATGCTGATGGTCGGTTCCTCGGGTGCCGGTGGCCAGGCGTCGACGTCCGCGGCCGAGACGGCGGCGCAGAGCGCGGCCGCCGACAAGGTGATGAAGCAGCCCACCGATGCGTTCGTGGCCCAGCTCACGAAGGGTCCGAACACCAAGGGGGTCGGTGCCCAGGATCTCGCTCCGGTCGTGCAGGCCGACGGCACGAAGGAGTTCGACCTGACCGCGAAGGTCGTCGACTGGGAGGTCGAGCCCGGCAAGACGGTGCGGGCGTGGACTTACAACGGCACGGTCCCGGGGCCGACGATCCGGGTGCAGTCGGGCGACAAGGTCCGGATCGTGCTCGACAACCAGCTGCCGCAGTCGACGGTCATCCACTTCCACGGCATCCAGGTGCCGAACTCGATGGACGGCGTGCCCGACGTGACCCAGCCGCCCGTGAAGCCAGGGGAGAAGTTCACGTACGAGTTCGTCGCACAGGGGCCGGCGGTCGGGATGTACCACTCGCACGACTTCGCCGAGCACCAGGTACCGGACGGTCTGGCGGGAGCGTTCCTCATCGACGAGCAGCCCGTGCCCGCGGGAGTCATAGTGTCCCAGGAGCTGCCGATGGTGCTCAACGACGCCGGCGTGATCGGACTGTCGCTGAACGGCAAGTCGTTCCCCGCGACCGCGCCGGTGATCGCCAAGCAAGGTGACTGGGTCGAGGTCCACTACCTGAACGAGGGTCTGCAGATCCACCCGATGCACCTGCACGGCATGCCCCAGCTCGTGATCGCGAAGGACGGGTTCGCGCTCCCGCAGCCCTACCAGGCCGACACGATCTCGGTCGCGCCAGGGGAGCGCTACACCGTGCTCGTGCACGCGACGATCCCAGGCGTCTGGGCCTGGCACTGCCACATCCTCACGCACGCCGAGCGCGACACCGGCATGTTCGGCATGGTCACGGCCTTCATCGTGCAGTAGCGCGGCTGCGCCCGGCCGAGCTTGGCCGAGCCGTCGGAGGCCGAATCGCAACTAGCCTGCGGACTGCAACCCAGCGATCGGCCCCCGGGGACATCATGGCGCTCGATCAGAGGGGCTCGAGCGACGACGCCATTCGGGCGATCGTCGACGCAGCACCCGACGCGATCTTCCTGATCGATTCGGACGGCGTCATCCTCTTCGTGAACCCGCAGTGCGAGGTGCTCTTCGGGTACGGCACCGATGGGCTGCTCGGTCGCTCGGTCGACGACCTGCTCCCCGCGAGCTCACGTGACCTGCATCGTGCGCATCGGATGCAGTACCGGGCCGAGCCACGGACGCGCGCCATGGGGCGCGGGCAGGTCCTGTTCGGGCGCGCCAGCGACGGTGCCGAGTTCCCGGTCGAGGTGAGCCTGAGCCCGATCCGGAACGGCGACGCACTCCGGATCATCGCGGTCGTGCGCGACGTGGGTGAACGGCTCGCGGTGGAGGCGGAGACCCAGCGCGTCCGGGAGATCCTCGACGCGACGTGGGACGCAGTGCTGATCTTCGACGCGGACACCCTTCGGTTCACCTACGCGAACCAGGGCGCGGTCGATCAGGTCGGGTATTCGTTCGACGAGCTGCGGGAGATGACGATGCTGCAGTTGACTCCCGAGTTCGACGAGGTTCGGCTCCGAGAGCTCCTCGAGCCGCTGGCGAACGGTCACCTCTCGTCGGTGAGCTTCACTGCCGTCCACCGGCACCGGGACGGGAGCGAGATCCCGGTCGAGATCGTGCTCCAGGCGACGGACTTCGAGGATGGATGTCCACGCGCGTACGTGAAGATCGTTCGCGACATCTCCGCTCGACTCGCCGATGAAGCGCGCCTGCGCGAAGCAGAGCAGACGTTGCGCCTCGTCGAAGATCGAGACCGCATCGCGCGCGACCTGCACGACGTGGTCATCCAGCGGCTCTTTGCCGCCGGTCTCGCCGTGCAAGGGGTGCAGGCGCGCAGCCAGGACGTGGACGCGGCGGCGCGGCTGACCGACGTGGTCGATGAGCTCGACGAGACGATCCGGGAGATCCGCTCGGCGATCTTCGGCCTGCAGAGCGGAGGGCCGGGCCATGCGTTCGGGCTGCGCAGCGACATCACCCGCGTGATCGCAGACGAGAAGCTCGTCCTCGGGTTCGAGCCGCGCGTCCTCTTCGAGGGGGTCATCGACGCGGCACCCCGGGAGGTCGCCGAGCAGCTCCTGCCGACGCTTCGGGAGGCGTTGAGCAACGTGGGACGGCATGCGCAGGCCTCGTCGTCCGTGGTGAGCGTGAAGGCTGACGATCGCATGACGCTGCGGGTGGAGGACGACGGCGTCGGGCTGTCGGGTGATGCGACGTCGGGCAACGGGGTCCGCAACATGCGTCAGCGGGCGGCCGAGCTCGGTGGGTCGTGCGAGATCGGCACGGGCGCGGAGGGGGGCACGGTCGTCGAGTGGTCGGTTCCGATGCCGCGCGCCGAGGAGTAGAGGTTCCCGTCCGGGCGTTCAGGTTCCGGGCGTTCAGGTTCCGGGCGTCGTCCGTGACGGATCGCGCAGGCCGGCGGCGAACACCGCTGCTTGCGTTCGGCGTTCCATGCCGAGCTTCATGAGGAGGTTCGACACGTAGTTCTTGACCGTCTTCTCGGCCAGGTGCACACGGGCGGCGATCTGCCGGTTCGTGAGGCCCTCAGCGATGAGGTCGAGGATCCTGCGCTCCTGGGAAGTGAGCTGTGCGAGCCGCTCGTCGACCTCGTTGCCCGTGCGGAGCCGTTCGAGCACGCGTGCGGTCACGGTCGGGTCGAGCAGCGACTGGCCGGCCGCGACCCGCCGGACTGCGTCGACGAGATCGGTGCCCTTGATCTGCTTCAGCAGGTAGCCCGCCGCCCCCGCCATGATCGCCTGGAACAACGCGTCGTCGTCCGAGAACGAGGTGAGGATCAGGCAGCGGATGTCAGAGTCCCGCGATCGGATCTCTCGGCAGACCTCGACGCCGTTGCCGTCGGGCAGACGGACGTCGAGCACCGCGACGTCGGGATGCGTCGGAGGGATGCGGGCGAGGGCCTCGGCCGCGGATCCGGCTTCGCCGACCACCTCGAGATCCTCTTCGCTCTCGAGCAGCTCTCGCACGCCCCGCCGGACGACCTCGTGGTCGTCGAGGAGGAAGATGCGCACGGGCCCGGTCACGCAGTGGAGTGTAGGGGTGGGGCTCACACCGCCGAACGGGTCCCGACCCGTTCGTGACCTTGGTCCCTATCGGGAGGTGCGCGGAAGGCGCAGCATCG
Source organism: Acidimicrobiia bacterium (assembly GCA_038321755.1). Lineage (GTDB taxonomy): Bacteria > Actinomycetota > Acidimicrobiia > IMCC26256 > PALSA-555 > JALHSW01. The sequence goes on from JBBQFJ010000065.1 coordinate 11,131, forward strand.
AACCCATGCAGCGGACCCGAGCTCAGCAGACCATGACGACCTCGTCATGAGGGTGCTCCTCGTCGGCACGATGCCGGAGGCGGTCGGGCGGGTCGAGCGCGAGCTCGTGGCGGCGGGGCATGAGATCGTCAGTTGCCACGCCGAGGGTGTGGCGCCGTTCCCGTGCAACGCACTGCGGGACGGAGCGCAGTGCCCGCTTCAGGGCGCACCGGTGGATGTCGCAGTGACGGTGCGCGACCGCCCGTGGGCATGGCCGTCGCCCTACGAGGACGGGGCCACGTGCGCCGTGCGCCACCTCATCCCTCTCCTCACCGTCGATGCGTCGGTCAACCCGTTCGAGCCGTGGACCACGCTTGCCGTCAGCAGCCACGACGACCTTGCGGCGGCGTGCGAGGAGGCGGCAAACGCTCCGCTGGCCGAGCACAGTCGTGTCGCTGACGCGATGGTGCGGGAGGTGTTGACCCACGCGGCGCTGGATGATGCGAGCGCGTCGGCCAGCGTTCGTCGCCGGCGGGGTGCTCTGAAGGTGAGCATCTCGCTCCCCGACGCGGCCGCCGAGCTCCGGGGCATGGTCGCCGCACGGGTCGGTGCCGCGCTTCGCGACCTCGACCACTCGGCGACGGGCATCGACGTCGGCTTCGAGACGCCTCACTGAGGACGCGTCAGTCCCAGGGTTCGCTACTTCGAGACCGTCCGCGTGAGGATCCCGAGAGTGGCGCGCAACGCGCTCTCCGGGATCACCGGGAAGATGTCGGCGGCTCGCCATGTCGGATCGATGTTCGACCAGTCGTAGTACGCGGTCACGATCGTGCCGTCGTCGACGGGCTGGAGCCGGTAGCCGTAGCGGTGTCCGAGCGGAGGGTCGATCACGCCGTCGACCGACCAGGCGATCTCGCGATCCTGGACGAACGTGGTGATCGTGACCGTCACGTCATAGCGGCCGAGCGGATAGTCGTTCAACGACTCGCGGTCCATGTGCACGACGAACGTGTCACCGACCGCGCTCACGGGTTCGCCCGTCGCGTCCATCAGCATCCCGGAGCTGTCGATGGTCACGTGGCCGTGAGGATCGCTGAGGACAGCGAAGATCTCCTCCGGTGCCGCGGAGATGGTGCGCTCGACCTCGAACCGTTCATCCGTCATGCACGCATCGTGCCACGGATCGGGTGAGAAACGTCTTGACGCTCACGGAGCGCGTTCGGCGCCGATCAGCGTGACTGGGAGGTGCCGGGGGCCGTTGGCCCAGAACACCGGCACGGGTTCCCGGTGGTAGCCGTCGTGCACATGCACCGTCGCGACTCGATCGAGGAAGACCTCGAGCGCGACGCGCCCTTCGAGTCGCGCCAGTGATGCACCGGGGCAGACGTGCGGTCCGCCGCCGAACGCGAGGTGGTCGCGTGCGCTGGGGCGATCGAGCCGAAAGGCGTCCGGGTCCTCGTAGGTGCGCTCGTCGCGGTTGGCCGATGCGAGGCCGAAGGCCACCTTCACGCCGGCGGGGATGGGATGCCCATCGACGGTGGTGTCCCGGGTGCAGTCGCGCAGCAGCACGTGGATCGGGGGATCGTGTCGCAGGGACTCCTCGACGACCGTCGGCACCAGGTCGCGATCGGCTCGGATCTGCGCGTACAGCGCGGGATCGGTGCAGATCGTCTCGAGCAGGTTGCCGATGAGGTGTCTCGTCGTCTCGTTCCCGGACATGAGGAGGAAGGCGAGCTGCGTGCGCTTCTCGAGATCGGTGAGCCGCTCGCCGTCGACCTCGGTGTTGATCAGCCGGGTGATGAAGTCGTCCGGCGGGTCAGCTGCCCCCTTGCGGTCGGCGATCATCGTGTCGAGGTGCGCAGTGAAGTCCGGGGCGACGCCGGCCAGACCCTCACCGTCCTCGCCGTGCTCCCCGCGGTTCTTCGTCGCGTAGGTGGATTGCACGACGACGTCGGACCACTCCGCGAACCGAGAGTGATCGGCCGGGTCGGCGCCGAGAAGGTGGGCGATGACGGTCGCGGGGATGGGGGTGACGTAGTCGCGCACGAGGTCGGCATCGCCGCGCTCGATGAGGTCGTCGAGCAGGTCGTTGCAGAGCTGTCGAACGAACGGCTCGACCCGACCGATCCGGTGCTGCGCGATCGCCGAGTTGATGATCTTGCGGATCTTGCCGTGCCGGGGTTCGGGGATCTCGCTGATGAGCTGCTCCTCCGACGGGACGAGCACCCCGGGTTCGCGGAAGCTGGCCTGGAAGGACTCGATGTCCTTCGTGCACGCGAGCACATCGTCGTGCCGCGCGAGGAAGTACATGCCCGACTCGGTGCTCGACACCGGGCAGCCCTCTCGCAGCTCGGCGAGGAGCTCGTGCGGGACGCCGCGCGTTGCGTCGAGCGGATCGGCAGTCACGCCATGGTTCCGGCGGCCATGAGATCTCCCTTTGGACGGTGCTCGTCGACGTCGAGCGCGACGTCGGAACGGTACTGCGGGTGGTTGCAGTTCGGTAGGGTCCCTGCCGTGTTGCTGTCGCCGCGGTACGAGGGACCGCCGATCATCTCGATCGTGGGCGAACCAGACGATCAGCTCGCGCCGGTCGTCCGCCAGCGCCGACGCTTCGAAGCGATGCTTGCGAGCATCGACGAAGGCGAGTGGAGCTCGCAGAGCCGCTGCGAAGGTTGGACTGTGCAGGACGTCGTAGCGCACCTCATCGGGGTCAACGACTTCTGGGCTGCCTCGGTGCGCGCGGGTCTGGCCGGCGAGCCGACGCAGATGCTTCGCGGGTTCGATCCCGCAGCGACGCCACCCCTGTTGGTCGAGCCCATGCGGGCGCTCGCGCCACGAGAGGTGTTCGACCGGTTCGTGGCGTCGAACGACGCGTTCCTCGATGCCATCGGTGAGCTCGACGATCGCGGATGGGCGATGCTCGCGGAGTGCCCCGTCGGCCACGTGCCGATCCGCCTGCTCGCGCACCACGCACTCTGGGACTGCTGGGTCCACGAACGCGACGTCGCGCTGCCGCTCGAACGCACTGCTCCCGCCGTGCCGGACGAAGTCGGATCGTCCCTGCGCTACGTCGCGGCGTTGGGTCCGGCGTTCGCGATCTCCGCGGGCCGGAAGATCGCCGAGCTGGTCGCCGTCGACGTGAGCGATCCGACCTTGTCCCTCGTCCTGGATGTCGGCGAGTCGGTCGCCGTGCGTGAGGGCGCGGCTCCACCGGGCGCTCCGTGCCTGCGTGGTGACGGCGTGATGCTGCTCGAAGCGCTCAGCCTCCGTGTGCCCCTGCCGGCGTCGACCCCGCCGGAATGGGTGGAGCTGCTGCGCGGTCTGGCGATGGTGTTCGACGTCGAGCTCTAGGCCTGCGCGCGTCCGTCGCGCTCGAGATCGCGAGCGGCGACCACGAGCCCCGCATCCCACCCCGGTGCCCGACCTCCGTCCGGCGGATGCACCGCAGCGACATCGGCGCCGCTGCGAGACAGCACCCACGAGACGACCGAGTTCGAGTTCCACATCTCGCCGGCGCGGAGCTCGTCCCGGCCCCACACGGGGGTCGGGATGGACGGCAGGATCTCGAGGATGCGTCGCGCCAGGACGGGATCGACGGCCACCCGCATCGGGCTCGCGACCGCGTCGTGGAGGTCGGGGATGCGCCCTTCGCGCCAGCGTCGGATCTCGTAGCGGAAGATCCGGAAGCGTCCAGCCCATCGCGTGCCGACCGGCCCCTCCGCGACGACGCCCCGCTGCTCGCCGTGGAGGTCGGGAACCGGCGCCTGCTCGATCGCGAACTGACCTTCGGCGACGCGAACCTCGAGCGCGGAGTGGTAGAGGTCGGAGCGCGTTCGTCGGTGTACGAGCGCCGAGATCGCTTCGAACAGCTTGCCGCTGACCTGCACGACGTGCGCGCCTGCGCCCAAGGGGATCCAGTAGAGATCCACGGATCCCAGCTCGTCGTCCACGTCAGCCCCCTTCGACACGCATCGGGAAGGTGAGCTCAGAGACGGACCACCGCCATGACGGTGTCCTCGTGGATGGTCGTTCCGTGCCCGGGCGGCGCCGTGTCTTCCAGCAGGAAGACATCGCCGGCTCCCCACTGCCGGGTTTCGCCGCCGGCCGTGCTCTCACCGCGTCCGGACAGCACGAACATCCATTGCCGAGCCGGAGCCGGATGCGCGGCATCGCTCCAGCCGGCCGAGAATCGGATGACCAACATCTCCCGGGCAGCGACGGCGGTCGTGACATCGATCGGCGGTGCTGGCGGCGCGAACGCGGCGCTGCTGAACGAGAGCTCCCGGTCCTCGAACCGGGTGGAGTCGTCGTCGGTGAAGATCCGGGTGTAGCGCATGATCCGAGTGTGTCATCGCGCCGCTCGCGCCGGGGCTCAGATACCGAGGATCTGCGCCTTCTTCGCCGCGAACTCCTCGTCGGTCAGGATGCCCTGGTCGTGGAGCTGCGCGAGCTGGGTGAGCTCGTCGATGCTCGAGTCGGCGGGCGCCGCGGCGGCCGGTGCGGGCTGCTGCGCGTACTGCTGCGCGTCCTGCGCGGCGTACTTCTGCTGCTGGCGGTGCTGCACCGAACCGGACACCACGCTGGCGGTGCCCACGATCGCGGCGGTGCGAAGGATCGGTCGTCCTCGTCGAAGCATTGCTGTCTCCTCGTGTGTCGGTTCGTGTCGCGGTGTGTCGGTCGGCCGGATCAGCGCGCGCTGACGACCTCGTCGACGACTTCCTTGGGGACCCGGATCGAGGCGACGAGCTCGCCGCCGGATCCGAGGACTGCGTCGCGGAACTTCGTGGCCCAGACGTGCTCGAACAGCAGGATGGCGGCAGACGATCCCGGAGCGAGGTCGGCGGCGAGATCCTCGATGTCCTCGTCGGCGAGCAAGCCGTTGGGCTCCTCGACGTGGGGGTGGATCGCCGCGCTCACCGAGTCGTCGAGGTCGGAGAGCTCGATGCCGACCACGTCGCCCTCGGGGCTCTTCGTGACGAAGACGAGGTCGATCACCCTGACCAACCCCGTCTCGACGAGCTCGGCGAGTGCGGGTGCGATCTCACCAGTGAACTGGCTGCCGGGGAACCCGACGACCAGGATCTCGACCGGTCCGATGTCCATGGGTCGCTCCTCCGGCGATTGGCGTGTGATCCACTTCATTGCGGGGTGGTGACCTGCGGGGGGTGCTCTGCGGGGGGTGCTCTGCGGGGTGGACCCTACAAGGACGAGAGGGATCGCGACGCAGCGGCACCGGTCCCACCCAGGGAGACGCATGGACGGCGGGGAGAACGAAGCGCTGTGGGAGCAGCACGCCGCGTGGTGGCAACGTGAGTACGCGGCCGGCGCCGACCCGGAGTACGAGGACCAGATCCTCCCGCTCGTCGCCCGCCGGCTCGGGGATGCCCGTCGGGTCCTCGACGTCGGCTGCGGGGAGGGGCAGGTCGCCCGGCACCTCGCGGGCCTCGGCATCTCGGTCGTCGGTGTCGACCCGACGCAGTCGCAGCTCAGCGTCGGCCTCGAGCGCGGCGGAGGTCCCGTCTACGCGCGGGCCCGTGCTGACGCACTCCCATGTCGGAGCGCGACGTTCGATGCCGTGCTGGTCTGCCTCGCGCTGGAGCACGTCGACGCGTTCGAGGCCGCGATCGGCGAGGTCGCGCGGGTGCTCGAGCCGGATGGGCGTTTCGTGCTCGTGCTGAGCCATCCGTTGCTCCAGGCGCCGGGAAGCGGCTGGATCGACGACCAGGTGGCGGGGGAGCGGTACTGGCGGGTCGGCGAGTACCTCCGCGACGACATCGGCGTCGACGAGGTGGCACCTGGCGTTGCCTTGCGCTTCATCCACCGACCACTCGGGAAGTACGTCAACGCGATGAGCGACGCCGGCCTCCTGATCGAGGAGATGCACGAACCGCCGCCACCCCCTCGGTTCATCGAGGAGACCTGGGGCTACGAGGAGGCCGCCACCATCCCGCGCATCCTCCTTCTCTGTGCGCGCCTGGTCCCTC
>JBBQFJ010000066.1:0-16849 GCA_038321755.1 Acidimicrobiia bacterium
GACCAGAGGTCGCGCGCGGCGGTCCCGATAGCATCGCGGCCTGGCGTCGCACGGCGGCTGCCACGGGCTGTGGCGCAGCTTGGTTAGCGCGTCGGTCTGGGGGACCGAAGGTCCCGGGTTCGAGTCCCGGCAGCCCGACCAAGAAAGGTCACCGGCCTGACACAGGGCCTTTGACCGCGTTGTGGACGTACCCGCCGCACCGCTGGAGATGTTGCGGGTGTGGTCGGTGTTGTTCATGTGACGAGCAGCAATCCAGTGGGGTTGTGAGTGCTCTCTGTTGCTCGGTAACGTTCGCGTGCGTCTCCGTTGCATTCCCGACAGGTTGTCCACATGGCTGTCCACAGACCACAGCTGCCGCTGTCCGGCGAGCACTCGCTTCGTGGCAGCTACGTGACGATCACGCGCTGTCGGCGCTGCGGGATGGTCATCGGCTTCGGCGAACGCTGCGGGTTCTGTCAGTCGCGGCAGTCGGACCACATCGACGCGCCCGGCGAGTACGTCGGACGCCACCACGCCGAGTGGGTCACCACGGTCGACGAGCTGCTGATCCAGGGCGACGACGACGAAGCCGAGTTCCTGCTCTGGAAGCTGGTCGACGCGGCCGAGGCCGAGTCGCTGGTCGCCGGCGTGGCGCCGTTCGAGCGGCACTTCACTCGGCTCGTGCAGCTCGCGAACCGACGTGACGACCCTCGCCTGGCGGCCGAGGTGCGGGCGCGCTACGACCGCTGCGTCGCCCAGGCGAGCGACGGGCTCGACCCGCACGGCGAGCGCGCCGCAGGCTGAACCACCTCTCTGACCGCGACGCTCAGACCGCGTCGAACGCGATCTGTCGCTTCGTCGGGTCGACGGCGCGCAACCGCACCTGCACCTCCTGTGCGAGCTGGAGCGCGCCCGCATCGAGGTGGGCGATGATCGCGGGGTCGCGCACCATGACCGTGGCCCGGTCGCGATCGAGGTCAACGACGGTCCCCGCGAACATGTCGCCGATGCGCCCTCGAAGGACGAGCGCCTCCGCGAGATCGACGACGGCGCGCTCTGCACCGGCCGCTCGCCGATTCGCCTCCCGCATGAGGTCGGGAAGCCCCGCCAGCGCGGCGCGTGCATCGTCGGGCGGTGGGTGGCCCGCGCAGAGCGCGACGACGATCTCGTTCGCGATGCGATCACCGAGGCGACGCAGCGGAGCGGTCACGTGCGCGTACGGCGTCGCGAGCGCACCGTGCACCGGGGGAGTGGTCGCCGTCGGATCCACGAGCGTGTAGCCGGCACCGCGGAGCGTGGCGACGGCCTGTTCGACGAACGCCTCGGCGGCCGGGTCTCCCGGCGTGAGGTCGTGCACCACATCTGCGTACCGCTTCGATGCCGGCCACGAGATCCCCAACGCCTGGGCGACTCGGCGGAGCCGTTCGATCGCGTGGTCGTCGGCAGGTGGGAGGGTCCGCAGGATCCCGACGCCACCGTCGAGCATCGTGTGGGCCGCGCAGATGCCGGCCAGCAGCGAGATCTGGGCGTTCCACCCCTCGACGGCCAGGGGCACCTCGTAGGCCAGCTCGTAGCCGTCCGGGCGGACCTGCACCTCCTGGTCGGGCAGCGGCAGGCTCACACCACCGCGGGCGTGCTCCTGAGCCTGTCGGAGCAGCCCGATCTCGCGGAGGAGCTGGAGTGCCTCGGTCGCCGTCCCCCCGTCGATCTCGTGCTGCGCTTCGACGTAGGTCATCTGGCGACGGCTCCGCACGGTCGCGCGCTCGAGGCGCCAGTCGGTGGCGGCGCCGGCCTCGTCGAGCTCGATGGTCCAGCACAGTGCGGGCCGATCGCCATCGGGTAGGAGGCTCGCCGCCCCTTCCCCGAGCACCTCGGGGTAGAGGGGTGCGCGCTCGTCGGGGAGGTAGACGGTGACGCCGCGCGCGTGCGCCTCGATGTCGACGGCATCACCGGTCGCCACGAACGCGGTGACGTCGGCGATCGCGTAGCGCACCCGCGTGCCACCGGCCCTCCGCTCGGCGAAGTACGCCTGGTCGAGGTCACGGCTGCCCGCCGGATCGATGGTCACGAACGGCACGTCACGCAGGTCGAGCCGGTCGCCGAGCGCGCGGGGTGTCGCCGACGCAGCGGAGGCGGCAGCCGTCACGGGACCGGGCATCTCCTCGGGGATGTGCAGCTCGGCGCGGATGCTCGTCAAGCCGGCGAGCAATGCCGGATCGGAGCGGGGGACGACCCGGACCTTGCGAACGGGCATCGGGTGCTCAGCGCTTCCGCAGTGGGCGCGCGGCCGGACTCACGTCCGGGTGGACCAGGTCGCTGATCGCGACGACCGCGTCGTCCGCGGTGTCGACGACGCGCACGAGCTCGGCCCAGCCGCCGTGCTCGGCGAGATCGCGCACCGCGGCGACCAGCCCTGGATGCTCCTGCTCGTAGTGCGCGGTGCCGAGGAACACCATCGGGCTGCGCACGTCGTACAACGTGTAGTCGTTCTGCGCCGCGTCGGTGAAGATCTCCTGCGCGGTGCCGCTGCCGCCGGGCGTGTAGACGATCCCACCGAGCGCGATCGCCAGGAGCCCGTTCTCCCGGATGCTGTTCTGGAAGTACTTGGCGATGTGGGTCGAGAACTGGTTGAGGGGCTCGTCGACGTACAGCCACGTCGGGACCCCGAGGCTGTCCGCACCGGCGGGCCAGCGTCTGCGCACCTCGAGCGCTCGCTCCAGGAACGCGGCCGCGTCCTCCGCGTACGTCGGCGCGCCCCCAAGCGTGTCCAGCGCCGTGCCGAGCGCGTCGTCGGACGCCCCCGACATCCATGCGCCCAGGTTCGCGGCTTCCATCAAGCCCGGTCCGCCCCCGGTGGCCACCACGAAGCCGCCGCGGGTGAGTCCCCGCGCGAGCTCGGCGACCTCCCGGTACTGCGGGTCGTTGCGCGGCGTCGCGTGGCTCCCCATGATGCCGACGACCGGCCCGTGCGGCGCACCGAGGAAGCGCACCAGCGCGGCGTCGATGCAGGAGTCGTGGATGCCTCGCGCCACGGTCTCCAACGGCGTCGGGCGCGCCCGGGTCGAGCGGCCGATGCGGGCGTCGAGGGTCGTCTCCGGACGACCGGGCTCGTAGCCGGCCATCAGCTCGTCGTGGTCGTACAGGGACGTCCGGTACGGCTCGAAGTCGAAGCCATCGAGCGGAGGGAGCACGGTCGCTCCCGCGGCGTGCAGCCGAGCCTCGTCGTCGGGTGCGACCCGACAGCCGGCGAACCCTGCGCCCACCACCTCGACGTGCGCCCAGTCGACCCCGACTCCGCGGAGATCGAGTCCGACGACCCACGCGTCCATGAGCGACGGGAGCCGAGCGAGCAGCTCCGGGACGGTCTCGATCACGACGTCCATGGACAGGGGCACCGTAGGCTCGGGCCTCGTGGCTCGGCGACTTCGGTATCCCCATGCGGCGGTCGCGAGCCCGCACTACCTCGCCTCCGCCGCAGGCCTGGCGACGCTCGCCCGGGGCGGGAACGCGCTCGACGCGGTCCTCGCGGCGAACCTGGCGCTCGGCGTCGTCGCCCCGTACTTCTGTGGCTACGGCGGCGATGTGTTCGCGATCGTGGGGGACGGCGACCTGCACGGGTACCTCGGCTCCGGGCGCTCGCCGGCGGCGACGTCGTTGCCCGACGCCCGCGACCTCCACGGCGCCCACCTGCCACCGTTCGGAGGTGCGGTGGTCACCGTGCCGGGGGCGGTCGCTGGTTGGTTCGAGCTCCTCGATCGGTTCGGGACGCGGACGTTCGGGGACCTCGCCACGCCGGCGCTCGAGCTCGCGCGAGACGGCTTCGAGGTCACTGCTCCCGCGGCCGCGGTGTTCGCCGAGTCGGCTCGCTTCTACCGGGGCTTCGACCCCTGGCAGTCCGTCTACGGCGACGTGCGCGAGGGGGAGGTCCTCCGCCAGCCCACCACGGCGCGCACGATCGAAGCCCTCGCGGCCGACGGGCCCGACGCTTACTACCGCGGCCCGATCGCCGAGGCGATCGCCGAGGCCGTGCAGAGCGCCGGTGGCGCGATGACGCCCGACGACCTCGCCGCGCACGCAGGGGAGTGGACGACCCCGATGCGTGCGTCGTATCGCGACGCCGAGATAGCCGAGCTGCCGCCGCCGACCCAAGGGGTCAGCGCGCTCGAGGCGCTGCGCATCCTCGACGGGCTCACACCCGCGGATGCGGGCGCCGCCCGGGAGCACCTGCTCCTCGAAGCGACGAAGCAGGCGCTGGCGGATCGCGACCATTGGGTCACCGACCCGGAGGCGATGCCGGTCAACGCCGACACGTTGCTCTCGGACGAGTGGGTCGCCGACCGTCGCCGGGCGATCGACCCCGATCGGGCCGGCCGCCCCGATCCGGGCGAGCCGCAACCCGGCGGCACCGCGTACCTGTGCGCGGCGGACGCCGACGGCATGATCGTCAGCCTCATCCAGTCGAACTTCATCCACTTCGGTTCCGGCGTGCACGTCCCCGAGTGGGGGATCAACCTCAACAACCGCGGCTTCTCGTTCTCGTTCGACGAGTCGCGACCGAACGTGCTCGCGCCCTCGAAGCGTCCGATGCACACGATCATCCCCGCGATGGTCGTGCGGGACGGCGTGCCGTGGGCCGCGTTCGGGAGCATGGGCGGCGACGCGCAGGTCCCGGTCCACGTGCAGGTGCTCCACGCGATCCTCGCCGAGGGTGCCGACCCGGCGGACGCGATCCAGGCACCGCGGTGGCGGGTCGACGTCGGCTCGTGGCGAGTGCACGCGGAGTCGCGGTTCGAGCAGTCCACGATCGACGAGCTCGGGGCGCTCGGGCACGACGTGGTGATGACCGGTCCGTTCGAATCGGGGATGGGCCACGCCCACGCGATCTGGCGGACGAGCGGTGGGTACGGCGCGACGTCCGACCCTCGTTCGGAAGGCGCCGCACTCGGGCTCTGACGGGGCCCACAAGCACCACGGGTACGATTGACGCCGTGTCCGGACCCGCGAAGACCGTCGACGACGTCCGTGACGCGCTCGCCGCGCACGACTACCTGGCCGACGAAGGCCTGGCCACAGCCATCTTCCTCGCGCTGACGCTCGAGCGGCCGCTCCTCCTCGAGGGCGAGGCGGGCGTGGGCAAGACCGAGGTCGCGAAGGTCCTCGCTCGCTGGACGGGGGGCGAGCTGGTGCGCCTGCAGTGCTACGAGGGCATCGACGCCAGCCAGGCCGTCTACGAGTGGGACTACTCCCGCCAGCTCCTGCACCTCCGGGCCGCCGAGGCCGGGGGCGACGCGATCGACGAAGACGCGCTGTACTCGGAACGGTTCTTGGTACGGCGCCCGCTGCTGCGAGCGATCGCGTACGACGGGCCGACGCCCCCCGTGCTCCTCGTCGACGAGGTCGACCGTGCCGACGACGAGTTCGAGGCGTTCCTGCTCGAGGTCCTGGCCGACTACTCGATCACGGTGCCCGAGCTCACCACCTTCCATGCGGCCCGTCCACCGATCGTCGTCGTGACGTCGAACCGCACCCGCGACGTGCACGACGCGCTGAAGCGTCGGTGCCTGTACCACTGGATCGAGCACCCCGACTTCGAGCGCGAGCTCGCCATCCTCCGCGTGCGTGCCCCCGAGGTGCAGGAGGAGCTCGCTCGACAGGTCTCGGCCGCCGTCGAGGCGCTCCGTGAGCTCGATCTCTACAAGCCCCCGGGTGTCGCCGAGACGATCGATTGGGCCCACGCCGTCGCTGCGCTCGGAACTGCCACGCTCGACGAGCGCGTCGTCGACGTGACCCTCGGCACGGTGCTGAAGTACCGGGAAGACCAGGAGCGCGCTCGCGCGCACGGGTTGGAACGTCTCGCAGCCGCGTCCGGGGAGCGTCGCGACCGTGCCTGAGGTGAGCAGCGTCCCGAGCGACGCCGCGACGCGCGCGGCGGTCTCGTTCGCTCGGATCCTGCGTGGCGCCGGGCTCGTCGTACCGGTGGGCACCACCATCACTTACGCGCGTGCGCTGGCCGCCGTCGGGCTCGAGCGCCGGCGCGACGCGTACTGGGCGGGACGGGCCACGCTGCTGCGCGGCCACGAAGACGTCGCGGTCTACGACCGGGCGTTCCACGCGTTCTGGGATGGAACGCCGAGCCGCGTCGTCGCGGCCGTTCCGGCGCCGACCGAGATCACGATCGCCTTCGACGCCGGCGACGACCATGCCGAACCGGCACGCGCCGACGAGGACGACGGCGAGCGCGAGCAGCCGCCAACGTTGAGCCTCCGGTTCAGCCGCGCCGAGGTCCTTCGGCGACGCGACTTCGCCGAGTACACGCCCGACGAGCACGCCGAGGCGAAGCGGTTGATGACCGACCTCCGGCTCATCCACGCGCTTCGCCCGTCACGTCGCCAGCGTCCGACCGGACACTCGCGCGGTCGGACGGATCTCCGCCGCACGGTGCGCCGGTCGCTCCGATCCGGCGGTCAGGCCACACCACGGGCGTTCCGGTCCGCGTCGACGCGCCCGCGTCGGATCGTGCTCCTCTGTGACGTCAGCGGCTCGATGGAGCCGTACGCCCGCGCCATGCTCCGCTTCCTCCACGTCGCGGTCGTCGGCCGCGGGCGGGTGGAGGCGTTCGCGCTCGGGACCCGCCTCACCCGGTTGACGCGCGAGCTGTCGAGCCGCGACCCCGACGCCGCGCTCGCTGCGGCCGCGGACCGGGTGCAGGACTGGTCGGGCGGCACGCGCCTGGGGGAGGGACTCCGGACCTTCAACGATCGTTGGGGGGTACGGGGGATGGCGCGCGGCGCGATCGTCGTGATCCTCTCGGACGGCTGGGATCGCGGTGCTCCCGAGGTGCTCGGCTCGGAGATGGCGCGGCTCTCGAGGGTCGCCCACCGGATCATCTGGGTGAACCCGCTCAAGGCGACGCCCGAGTACGCGCCGCTCGCACGTGGCATGGCCGCCGCCCTTCCGTACGTCGACGACTTCGTCGAGGGCCACTCGCTCGCCGCGCTCGACGAGCTCGTCGATGTGATCGGGCGCGCGGCCAGTGGAAGGGTGACGGCCCGATGAGGGAGCTGCTCGCCGACATCGATCGCTGGCACGCGGCGGGCCAACGCGTCGCGATCGCACGCGTCGTCGGGCTCGAGGGTTCGGGCCCGCGCGATCCCGGCGCGGCGATGGCGATCAGCGAGTCGGGTGAAGTCGCCGGCTCGGTGTCGGGCGGCTGCGTGGAGGGCGCGGTGGTCACCGAGGCGCTGGCGATCCTGCAGGGTGAGCACGAGCGCGGGGTCGTGTCGTTCGGGTACTCCGACGACGAGGCGTTCGCCGTGGGTCTCACCTGTGGCGGGACGATCCACGTGTACGTCGAACCGCTCGACTGGTGATCGGCCACCCGTGGTAGCCGCCGGCCCGGTCTACGAATCCCTCGGTGATGCGCTGCGCGCCGATGCACCCGTCGCGCTCGCGACGGTCACCGCCGGCGCGCACCTCGGCGCCAAGCTCCTCGTCCGGCCCGGCATCGCGACGGTCGGAACGCTCGGAGACCCGGACCTCGACCGGGTGGTCGCTCGCGACGCACTCGGCGAGCTCGAGTCCGGTCTCACGGTGACCCGTCACTACGGGTCGCACGGCGAGGCGCGCGAGCGCGACGTCGACGTCTTCATCGAGTCGTTCGCGCCACAGCCGCACATGATCATCTTCGGCGCGGTCGACTTCACTGCGGCGCTGGTGCGCGCCGGCAAGATGCTCGGCTTCCGGGTCACCGTGTGCGACGCGCGTGAGGTGTTCGCCACCGCGCGCCGGTTCCCGATGGCCGACGAGGTCGTGTGCAACTGGCCCGACCGGTACCTCGCGACCGTGGAGGAGAAGCTCGGGCCGCGTGACGCGGTGTGCGTCCTCACCCACGATGCCAAGTTCGACGTGCCCGCGATCGTCACCGCCCTCGGGACCTCGGTCGGCTACCTCGGCGCGATGGGCAGCCGCCGCACGCACGCCAAGCGAGTCGAGCGCCTGCGCGAGGTCGGGGTGTCCGACGCCGCGCTCGAGCGCGTGATGGCGCCGATCGGTCTCGACATCGGTGCTCGGACGCCGGAAGAGACGGCGGTGGCGATCTGCGCGGAGATCATCGCCCGACGTACTGGTCGCGCCGCCCCGTCGTTGCGAGACGGCGACGGACCCATCCACCGCTCAATGGAGCCGACCTGATGGATCTTGGCATCGCCGGACGACGAGCTGCGGTGGCGGCGTCGTCGCGTGGGCTCGGGTTCGCCACGGCGCAGGCACTCGCGGCCGAAGGGGTGGAGGTCGCGGTCTGCGGGCGCGACGCCGAGACAGTCGGCGCCGCGGCGGAACGGATCGGCGCCGTTCCGATCGTGGCCGACGTCTCGACCGCTGACGGGGCCGCCGGCTTCGTGCGCGCCGCGCGTGCATCGCTGGGTGGCATCGACATCCTCGTCGCGAACGCCGGGGGGCCGCCGCCGGGTGCTTGGGCCGACGTCTCCGATCCGGAGGAGTACGCGCGGGCGTTCGAGCTGAGCTGCCTGTCCACGATCGCTATGTGCGCCGAAGCAGTTCCCGGCATGCAGGCCCAGCAATGGGGTCGGGTCGTCGCGATCACCTCGATCGCCGTCCGTCAACCCATCCCGTACCTGATCCTCTCGAACACCGCGCGCGCCGGCCTCACCGGGTTCCTGAAGACGCTGGCACGCGAGATCGCACCCGACGGGATCACGGTCAACTCCCTGCAGCCCGGGCTGCACGACACCGAGCGTCTCCGCTCCCTCGGGGGCAACGACCCGACGGGCATCCCGGCCGGGCGGCTCGGCACCGCCGAAGAGTTCGGGGCGATCGCCGCGTTCCTGTGCTCCCAGCACGCGGGCTTCCTCACGGGTGCGGCGATCCCCGTCGACGGTGGCGCGAACGGGGGCCTGCAATGAGCTCGACCCCCGCAGGCCCCCTCCGGCACGTGGTGTGCTTCACCTGGAAGCCGGGCACCGAGCCCGCGGCGATCCAGGCCGTCGTCGACGCGCTGTCCGCGCTCCCGGCCGTGATCCCGGAGCTCACCGACTACCACTTCGGCACCGATCTCACGATGGCCGATGGGAACGCCGACTTCGCGATCGTGGGCGACTTCGAGGACGCCGCGGCATGGACGCGCTACCACCAGCACCCCGAGCACCAGCGCGTGATCGTCGAGGTGATCCGACCGATCTCGGCGTCGCGCACCGCGGCGCAGTTCCTGCTGCCTTCCCGGGCGCACGAACAGGAGTCGGCCACCTGACGACAGGAGACGCCTACGCTCACGGCATGGGCCGACGCGTGCTGACCGTGCCGAACGCCCTGAGCCTGCTCCGGCTCCTGTGCATCCCGCTGTTCCTCTGGCTCCTGTTCGACGTCGACGAGCGCACCGCAGCCTTCCTCCTGCTCGGGCTCCTCGGGGCGACCGACTGGGTCGACGGCTGGATCGCCCGGCGCTACCACCAGGAGAGCGAGGTCGGGAAGATCCTCGACCCTGTCGCCGATCGCCAGGTGCTACGCACTGCGGCGATCGCATTGAACGCCGACGGTGTCGTCCCCCCGTGGGTCGGCGTCGCGGTGCTGGCGAGGGAGGCAGCGATCAGCATCGTGACCCTCGTCCTCGCGGCGGCCGGTGCTCGTCGGATCGACGTGCAGTGGGTCGGCAAGGCCGGTGCCTTCTTCCTCTTCTTCGCGTTTCCCGGGTTCCTGTGGGTCGACACCCTGAGCGCCGGGGCCTTCCGCGACCTGGTCTCCTTCGCGACGTGGACGCTCACGATCCTGGGCCTGGGGTTCAGCTACTACGCCGCCGTCACCTACGTTCCGCTCGCGCGCACGGCGCTGCGTGAGGGCAAGGCCGATCGAGCGCGCCAGGTGACCGCATGAAGGTGACCGCATGAAGGTGACCGCATGAAGGTGACGGCATGAAGGTGACAGGATGAAGGCGGTCATCCTCGCCGGCGGTGAAGGCACGCGCCTGCGGCCGCTCACGAGCAACCAGCCCAAGCCGATGATCCCGCTGGTGAACCGGCCGATGATGGAGCACATCGTCTCGCTGCTCACGAAGCACGGCTTCGACGACATCGTCGTGACTGTGGCGTACCTCGCGAACCACATCCGCAACTACTTCGGTGATGGTTCCGACTTCGGGGTGCGCATGCGGTACGCGACCGAGGAGTCGCCGCTCGGGACCGCGGGCTCGGTCCAGAACGCGTCGGTGGAGCTCGACGACACCTTCCTGGTGATCTCGGGTGACGTGCTCACCGACCTCGACCTCACCGCCTTCGTCGATGCTCACAAGCAGCACGACGCCTTCGCGTCGATCGCACTCAAGCGTGTCGAGAACCCGGTGGACTTCGGCATCGTGATCACGGCACCAGACGGGCAGATCGAGCGGTTCCTCGAGAAGCCGACCTGGGGCCAGGTGTTCTCCGACACGATCAACACCGGCATCTACGTCCTGGAACCCGAGGTGTTCGACTTCATCTCCGAAGGCGAAGTGGTCGACTTCGCGAGCGACGTGTTTCCGGCCGCGCTCGAGCGCGGGCTACGGCTGCACGGCTACATCGCCGATGCGTACTGGGAGGACGTCGGCACCACCGAGGCCTACCTGCGGGCCCACGCCGACGTGCTCGACGGCAAGGTCTCGGCCGAGATCACCGGGTTCGAGCTGGGCAACGGGATCTGGCTCGGGGAGGGCGCTGTCGTCGACCCGAGCGCGAACGTCGATGGCCCGGTCGTCATCGGTGACAACTGTCGAGTGGAGGCGGGTGCCCGCCTGTCGGGGTACACGGTGCTCGGCTCCGACGTCGTGGTGAAAAGCGACGCGTTCCTCGAACGCAGCATCTGCCACGATCACGTCTACGTCGGCCGCTCGGCGCGGCTCCGCGGCGCAACCATCGGGCGTTCGAGCGACCTGCGCGCGTACTCGCGGGTCGACGAGGGCGTCGTCGTGGGCGACGAGTGCTTCATCGGCGAGCGTGCGGTCGTGAACGCCGGCGTGAAGATCTACCCGTTCAAGTCGGTGGAGGACGACGCCGTGGTCACCTCGTCGATCGTGTGGGAGACCAGGGGAGCGCGCACCCTCTTCGGGCGACGCGGGATTCGCGGGCTCGCCAACGTCGACATCACCCCTGAGGTGGCGGTGCGGGTCGCGATGGCCTACGGCACGGCCCTCAAGCGGGGCTCGGTGGTGACGACCAGCCGCGACACGAGCCGCGTCGCCCGCGCGCTCAAGCGCGCCGTCATCGGTGGGCTGAACCTGGCCGGCGTCAACGTCGAAGACGTCGAGCTGGCCACGGTGCCGCTCACCCGATTCCAGGTCCGCAACGGCGAATCGCGCGGCGGGATCAGCGTCCGACTCGCGCCGGGCGATCCCGACAGCGTCGAGCTGCGACTGTTCGACGCCGACGGACGCGACATCGACGAAGGTGCCCAGCGGAAGATCGAGCGGCTCCTCGCACGCGAGGACTACCGACGCGCGTTCGCGGGTGACATCGGTGACATCGTGTTCCCGCCGAGGTCGATCGAGTTCTACACGGCAGCACTTCGCGAAGCGGTGGATGTCCAGCGACTCGAGGAGCGTGCCTTCAAGGTCGTCCTCGACTACTCGTCCGGTGCGGCATCGATCGTGATGCCCTCCGTGCTCGCGAAGCTCGGCGCCGAAGTGCTCGCGGTGAACCCGTACGCCAGCACCAGCACAGACGCGTCGACGGACGTCGCGGCGCACCACGCGCGGATCGGTGCCCTCGTCCAGGCGTCCGGCAGCCACCTCGGGTGCATCATCAGTCCTGACGGCGAGACGGTCGTCTTCGTCGACGACGAGGGCCACGTGCTCTCGCACACCGAGACGCTCCTCGCCCTCGTGCTCCTCGTCGCCGAGACGACGGAGCACGCGCGGATCGCGCTCCCGGTCACGGTGACCCGAGCGGCCGAGGAGATCGCCGAGGCACGCGGTGCCGAGATCGTGTGGTCGAAGGTCTCGGACGCGAGCCTGATGGAGGTCGCCTCGAGCGAGCAGGTGTCCTTCGCGGGATCGCACGACGGCGGCTACATCTGGCCCGACTTCCTCCCTGCGTACGACGGCACGGCGACCCTCGCCAAGATGCTCGACCTCCTCGCCGCCACGGACCGATCGCTGTCGTCGGTCGTGCAGGAGCTCCCGCGAGTCCACCTCGTGCACGAGCAGGTGTCGACCGCCTGGGAGCAGAAGGGCGCCGTGATGCGGGAGATCCTCGAGCGCGAGGCCGACAACGATCTGGTGCTCGTCGACGGGGTGAAGGTCCTCCGTCCCGACGGGTGGGTGCTCGTCCTCCCGGATCCCGAGATGGCCATCACCCACATCTGGTGCGAAGCCGAGAGCGATCAGGGCGCGCGTCAGGTGGCGCAGGAGTACGCGCGGGCGATCCGCCAAGCGCTGCGCTGACTGCCTACGATCACCCCGATTCCCCAAGATTCAGTCAGGCGTCGACCGAGGAGATCTGCACGTGGAGCATCCGGACGGGCTGCGCTACAGCGCCGAGCACGAGTGGGTCGCGGTCGACGGTGACCGGGCGAAGATCGGCATCACCGACTTCGCGCAGGACGCGCTCGGCGACGTCGTCTACGTCCAGCTCCCCGAGGTCGGCGCGACGGTCGCGGCCAACGGGACCTGTGCCGAGGTCGAGTCGACCAAGTCGGTCTCCGACATCTACAGCCCGGTCTCGGGAACCGTCGTCGAGGTGAACGAATCGCTCGCCGATGCGCCCGAGCAGCTCAACCAGGACCCCTACGGTGCCGGCTGGATCTTCGTCGTCCAGGTCTCCGATCCGGGGGACCTCGGTTCGCTCATGGACGCCGCGGCGTACCGCACCCTGGTCGAGACCGCCTGAGCACTGCTTCGCGTCGACCATCGTTGCCGGGCGCGCGCGGCGTCGATACCCTCATGAGGTGCGGTGCCGACGTTGCGGACATGACAACGAACACGGCGCCAACTACTGCTCCTCCTGTGGCGCCCCCCTCGAGGTCGACGAGGACACCACCGCCGCGCTCGCGCTCATCGAGGACCGCCAGAGCCTCGCGGCCGAGCTCGGTGACGTCCTCGACGAGCTCCCCGAGGGCTTGGGGATGCTCGTCGTGCGCCGCGGCCCGAACGCGGGGAGCACGTTCGCGCTGCAGCAGCACGAGACCAGTCTGGGTCGCCATCCCGACTCCGACGTCTTCCTCGACGACGTGACCGTGTCGCGGCGTCATGCGGTGGTCCGTCGCACCGAGTCCGGATACGAGGTCACGGACGCGGGATCGTTGAACGGCACCTACGTCGACCACGTCCGCGTGGAGAGTGCGAACCTGCACGACATGTCCGAGCTCCAGGTCGGCCGCTTCGTACTGACCTTCGTGATCGGGGGCGCGACGACGCCGGCCCCGGGATCGGCCTCGTGAGCCTCGAGGCGAATGAGTCGGTCGGTCCCCACCTCTCGATCGGCGAGGTCCTCGAGCACCTCCGGGGCGAGTTCCCCGACGTCACGATCTCCAAGATCCGCTTCCTCGAGAGCCAGGGGCTGATCGACCCCGAGCGGACGCCGTCGGGCTACCGGAAGTTCTCGGAGGGCGATCTCGAGCGGCTCCGCTGGATCCTCGGACAGCAGCGCGACCACTTCCTCCCGCTCCGCATCATTCGAGAGCGTCTCGATGCCTTCGGGCCCGTGGGCGCGCCGCCGTACGACGCGACCATGGACGGCCAGTTCGACCGGGCGACCGAACGGGAGGGTGCCACACCACGCCTCCCGTTCGAGGACGCGGTCGACGCGGATGGTCCGGACGACGATGGTGCCGACGAGCTCGGCCCGATCACACCGGATGACGCACACCCCACGGGTGAGCTCTCGCGCGCCGAGCTGCTCGAGACGGTCGGCATCACCGACGCCCAGCTCGACGCGCTCGAGGACCACGGTCTCGTCGTGCCGCTCATCGGCGAGGGCGAACGCGCGCTCTACGCCGAAGAAGCACTCACGGTGGCGAGCATCGCTGCCGGGTTCCACGCCCGGGGGATCGAGGCCCGTCACCTGAAGATGTACGGCCACTTCGCCGATCGGGAGGCCGCCCTCTTCGGGCAGGTGCTGATCCCGTATCTCCGGCAACGCAACCCGATGGCGCGTGAACGCCTGCAGGAAGAGCTCGAAGAGCTCGCTCGCCTCGGGCGGAGGCTTCGGACCGAGATGCTCCGGCGCGCGCTGCGCGACGAGCTCACCGAGTGAGCGCGGCGCCCCACGGCCCGACGCACGTCCTGCTCGACCGCGACGAGGTCGCCGCCCGCGTCGAAGCGCTCGCGACGGCGATCGCTGCCGAGCATCCGGGAGGGCTCGTGCTCGCCGGCGTCCTCAAGGGCGCACTCATCTTCACCGCCGACCTCGCGCGGGCGATCGGCCGCATCGCGCCCGACGCCCCGGTGCTCGTCGACTTCCTGGCGATCTCCCGGTACGCCCCCGACAGCGGTCGCGTGCGGATCCTGAAGGACCTCGACGTCGATGTGGCCGGGCTCGACGTCGTCGTGGTCGAGGACCTCGTCGACACGGGCCTCACGTTGGCGTACCTGCTCGGGCAGCTCGAGGCTCGGGGGCCACGGCGCCTCGAGGTCTGCACCCTCCTCGATCGCTCGGCGCGACGCATCGTGCCGGTCGTACCTCGCTTCGTGGGCCAGGAGATCCCGGCGGACTCCTTCGTGCTCGGGTACGGCCTGCACCTCGGGGAGCGCTACCGGAACCTCCCCGTCGTGGTCGAGGCCGATCGAGCCGCGTTGAGCGCCGATCCGGACTCCCTCCTGGCCCTGTACGGGGCGGCGTCCGGGTCGGGGCGAAAGGAGCGCGATGCTATGGTCCGAGACGAGGTCGAAAGGCGGCGCCCGTGATCGAGATGTCGCTGGTAGGAGTCAGGGTCGAGGTCCCGACCAACCAGCCGATCGTCCTGCTCCGCGAGGAGACCGGCTCTCGCTATCTGCCGATCTTCATCGGACCGCCGGAGGCGACGGCGATCGTCTACGCGCTGCAGGGCATGGAGACTCCACGCCCGATGACGCACGACCTGTTCAAGTCGGTGCTCGACGAGCTCGGAGCCGCGCTGCGCCAGGTCGTCATCACCGAGCTCCACGACGGCACCTTCTACGCCGAGATCGAGATCCTGCGTGACGGGACCACCCAGCGGATCTCGTCGCGACCCTCGGACGCGCTGGCCCTCGCGGCCCGGTATCCCGAGCCCGTTCCGATCTTCGCCGACGAGGCCGTCCTCGAGGAGGCCGGCGTGCTCTTCGACCAGGACGAAGAGGAGTCCCAGATCGAGGAGTTCCGGGAGTTCCTGAACCAGGTCCGGCCCGAGGACTTCGCCTCCGAGTAGTTCTGCCTGGACCCGCACCGTTGACGGCGCGCGCGAGAGCCGGTACCGTCACACCGACGTAACTACGTGCGTGTGACTTCGCGCGCCGGTGGCCCCTGTGGCAGGGGAGCACGAACGAGCCGGATGTGCGCTGGGTCGGGGATTCAAGGCGAGGGGCACCATGGCGAAGCGAGCAGTCATTCAGGGCACCCTGGACGAAGCGGCAGCGACCGTCCCGGGTGGGGCGGCCACCGAGCTCGGGTTCGGGGGGAAGCAGACCTGCGAGATCGTCGGCATCACGTACCGCCAGCTCGACTACTGGGACCGGCGCGACCTCGTGAAGCCCTCACTGGCCGAGGCGCACGGGAGTGGCACCCAGCGCCGGTACTCGTACCGCGACCTCGTCCGGCTGCGCGTCGTGAAGAGCCTGCTCGACGCCGGGGTGAAGCTCGACAACGCGCGCCGCGCGATCGAGTACCTCCGCGCCGAGGAAGGTGCCGATTGGCAGACCGCGAGCATCGTGCTCGCCGGTCCGAACTCGATCCTCGCTCGCGACGGTGACGCGCTCATCGACCTCGTGAAGCGCGGCCAGGGCGTTCTGAACATCGTGCCGCTCGGTGCGGTGGTCGGAGAGGTCGACACCAAGATCCTCGAGCTCGAACCGACCTCGTCGAGCAGCCGGACCGCCGGCGACGTCTCCAAGCCCGGACGTGGGCACCAGGCGGCCGAGGAGGGCTGAGCGACGTTCTCGACGCTCCCGCACGAGCACGTACGCTTCGCGCACAACTCGGAGCGTCAGTTCGCGAAGCTGCTCGACTTCTACGGCATCGTCTGGGAGTACGAGCCGCGGAGCTTCGTGCTCGAACGCGATCGCCTCGGCAACCCGGTGCAGGCGTTCAGGCCCGACTTCTACCTGCCGGCGTACGACCAGTACATCGAGATCACGACGCTCAACCAGAAGCTCGTCACGAAGAAGAACCGCAAGGCGCGACGACTGCGCGAGCAGCACCCCGACATCGAGATCAAGGTCCTCTACCAGCGCGACTACCTCCACCTGTTGGTGAAGTACGGACTCGAGCCGCCGTCGCAGCTCGCCGCCGACTTCGCGTCCCCTCAGCCGCTCGACCTGCGACGCACCGCGCCCGCAGCCGACGACGAGTCCGAGGCCGAGACCGCCTGACGGTGCACCGCCACACGTAGGCTCGGCACGATGACCGACAGCCTGCGTCACAGCCCGCTCGACGCCGAGCACCGCGCGCTCGGCGCCCGCATGGTCGAGTTCGGCGGCTGGGACATGCCGATCCAGTACGCCGGCGTGCTCGAGGAGCACCGGGCGTGTCGGACGGGTTCGGTGGTCTTCGACGTCTCGCACCTCGGATCGGTCCTCGTTGCCGGCCGAGGCGCGTTCACCGCGCTCCAGTGGGCCTTCACGAACGACCTGCGTCGCATCCGCCCCGGCCGGGCCCAGTACACCCACCTGCTCGATCCGGTCGACGCGCACGTCGTCGACGACATCATCGTGTGG
>JBBQFJ010000067.1:0-16840 GCA_038321755.1 Acidimicrobiia bacterium
GCGCAGCCCTCGTGGCCGTCGCCACGGTCGGCATCGTGCCGACGGGGACCGCGACGGCCGCGCCGGCCGGTGACCGCAAGCAGCAGCTCCAGGAGCAGATCGGCGAAGCGTCCCAGCAGGAGTCCGACGCACTGGCCGCACTGCAGAAGATCCAGGACGCGAAGGCCGCGATCGATGCGAAGGTCGCCGACCTCGACACCCAGGTCGCCGCCGCGCAGGCGAAGCTCGCTCCGCTCGAGGCTGCCGCCGCTGACCTGACCGCGCAGTACACGGTGCTCCAGGGACAGGTCGCGCAGACCCAGGCGAAGCTCGATGCGGCAAAGCTGGAGTTCCAGCACTCCGCCGCTTCGCTCTACCGGTCGGCCCGCCGCGGGGAGTCCTACGACCTCGTGCTCGCGGCGAAGCCCGACACGATGGTGGCGCAGAACAAGTACCTCGACCGGGTCTCGGCGAAGCGCCAATCGGTCGTCGACCGGGTGTCCGAGCTGCGCGCCGAGCTCGAGACCCAGCGCAAGGCGCTCGAGGCCGAGAAGGCGAAGGCCGACCAGGCCGCCGCCGACGCGCAGGCGGCTCGTGACCAGGTCGCGAGCCTTCGTGCCCAGGTCGAGCCCGCACGCGCTGACGCTGCGCAGCAGGAGGCAGCCGAGCAGAGCGCGGTCGACGGCATCCAGGCGCAGAAGGCCGACTTCGAGGAGGAGCTCGCATCCCTCCAGGCGGCGTCCGACGGCATCGCGGCCAAGCTGCGCGCGATCGGGTCGACGCCGGGCAGCCAGGGTCCGTGTCTCGCCCGACCGGTGCCGGGTGCGATCGTCAGCGTCTTCGGGCCCCGGTACCACCCGATCCTGCACTACACCCGCATGCACACCGGCGACGACTTCTCGGCCGGCTCGGGGACGCCGATCCACGCGTGCCGCTCGGGCACGGTGGTGATCGCGGGTGGGCAGGGTGGCTATGGGAACGCGGTCGTGATCGATCACGGCTCCTACATGGCGACGCTCTACGCGCACCAGTCCCGGATCGCGGTCACGGTCGGCCAGCACGTCGAGGCCGGTGACGTGATCGGCTACGTCGGCTCGACCGGCATGTCGACGGGCCCCCACCTCCACTTCGAGGTCCGCCTCGTCGGCAACCCCGTCGACCCCGCCAGCTACCTGTAGGCGGGCGGGCGCGAGGCACTGCTCGTGTGCGGACCGCGCTGAGCAGGGACGGGCCCGTGCCCAGCGCGGTGGTCGCGGCGAGACGTGCAGGTGCTACTTGTTCGGCTGCGGAGTGATGCGCAGGTACGGCTTGACAGCCTTGAAGCCCTTGGGGAACTTTGCCTTGGCGTCCTCGTCCGACACCGCCGGGACGATGATGACGTCGTCGCCGTCCTTCCAGTCCACCGGCGTGGCCACCTGGTAGCCGGCCGTGAGCTGGAGCGAGTCGATGACGCGGAGGATCTCGTCGAAGTTGCGGCCCGTGCTCGCGGGGTACGTGATCTGGAGCTTGACCTTCTTGTCGGGACCGACGATGAACACCGACCGCACCGTGAGGGTGTCGTTGGCGTTCGGGTGGATCATGTCGTAGAGGTCCGCAACCTTGCGGTCGGAGTCCGCGATCAGGGGGAAGTTGAGCTTCGAGCCTTGCGTCTCCTCGATGTCACCGGCCCACTTCTCGTGGGAGTCGAGCGGGTCGACCGAGAGGCCGACGACCTTCACGTTGCGCTTGTCGAACTCCGGCTTCAGCGCCGCGACCCGGCCGAGCTCGGTGGTGCAGACGGGGGTGAAGTCCTTGGGGTGCGAGAAGAGGACGCCCCAGCCGTCGCCGAGGTAGTCGTAGAAGTCGATCGTGCCTTCCGTCGTCTCCGCAGTGAAGTTCGGGGCTTCGTCGCCCAGGCGGATTGCCATTGTCGTGCCTCCAGAGGCTGTGGGGTGATGGTTCGTGTGGGGTGATGGTTCGTGTGGGGTGATGGTTCGTGGGCGATGCTTCCGGGTATCGGGGCCGCCAACATCGGGGCCGATCCACCAGCCTAGATCCGGACGGCGGCAATAGTCGAGTGAACAGGTCGGAAATTGACCCGCCCGAACGGGGGCGGTCGATGCGTCTCCTTCGAGCGATGGCGGTCGACGTCACGCCGCTCAGGAAGCACCGCGACTTCCGCCTGCTGTGGTTCGGCGAGCTGATCTCGGAGACGGGTTCGCAGATCGCCCTCGTCGCGATCTACGTCCAGGTGTTCGCCCTGACGGGGTCCACGGCGGCAGTCGGCCTCGTGGGCCTGGTGCAGCTGCTTCCGCTCGCGTTGGCGGCGCTCCTCGGTGGCCCGCTGATCGACGCGCACGACCGCCGCCGCCTGCTCCTGATCAGCCAGTGCGGGCAAGCCGTGGGATCGGGCCTGCTCCTCGTCGGCGCGCTCGCCGGGGACCCCCCGCTGGCGCTCGTGTACGTGGGCGCTGCGGTCGTCGCGGGGTTCGGTGGCTTCTCGCTCTCGGTGCGCTCGTCGATGACGCCGAACCTCGTGTCCCAGGACGAGCTGGCGTCGGCGCTGTCGCTGAACCAGGTGATGTGGAACACCACGCTCATCGTCGGGCCCGCGGTCGGCGGAGTGGTGATCGACCAGTTCGGGTTCTCCTGGGCGTACGGCGTCGACGTAGCGACCTTCGCAGCGACGATCGTCGCGTGCCTCCTCATGCGCCCGCAGATGCCGATCGGGACGTCGGAGGACGAGGAGCGAGAGGCTGATGCCGGCGCGCTGTCGCGCGGCTGGCAGGACATCACCGAAGGCTTCCGGTTCCTGCGGGGCCGTCGCGTCCTCCAGTCGACGTTCTACGTCGACCTGATCGCGATGGTCTTCGGCATGCCGCGCGCGCTGTTCCCGGTGCTCGCGTTGACCCAGTTCGGCGCAGGGCCCGAGATCGTCGGGGTCCTGTTCGCCGCAGTGTCGGCGGGCGCGCTGCTCGGAGCGCTGAGCACGGGTTGGGTCTCTCGGATCCAACGGCAGGGGCTCGCCGTGTGCTGGGCCGTGGCGGTGTGGGGACTGGGCATCATCGGCTTCGGCCTCGCGGGCGACTCGTTGCCGCTCGCGCTCTCGTGCCTCGCGGTCGCCGGTGCCGCCGACGTGGTCTCCGCGGTCTTCCGCAGCACCATCCTGCAGACGACCGTCCCCGACAACCTTCGTGGTCGGATGTCGGCGGTCCACATCCTCGTGGTCGTGGGTGGGCCGCGCATCGGCGACGCCGAAGCCGGTCTCGTCGCCGCGTTGACGACGCCGACGATCGCTGTGCTCACCGGTGGACTCGCGTGCGTCATCGGTGTTGGTGTACTCGCGCTTGCGGTCCCAGAGTTCGTGCGCTATCGCCCGAGCGCGCGACCGGGTCCCATCGAGCCATCCTCCGGTTGACGCAGCGCCCTCGTCGCGGCGAACGTGAGCCCGTGGCGGGGTACTCGGGCACACCGCTCGTCAAGAAGCTGGGGATCGCAGCAGGATCGCGGGTGGCGGTGATCGCAGCTCCCTCAGGTTTTGCCGATTCCCTGGAGCTCCCTCCGGGCGTCGTGCTGCGCGAACAGGCGCGTGGTCGCCTCGACGTGGTCGTCTTCTTCGCGACGCGACGTGCCGAGCTGACGAGGCGCTTCCCCGCGATGCAGCGTGGTCTCGAACCCGACGGTGGTCTCTGGATCGCATGGCCGAAGCGCACGTCGGGCGTCGCGACCGACCTCAGTGAGAACCCGGTGCGCGAGTGCGGCCTCGCGAACGGGCTCGTCGACAACAAGGTCGCAGCCATCGACGACATCTGGTCGGGCCTCCGGTTCGTCTACCGCGTGAAGGACCGTCCCCGCGCCTGAACCGCGTCGCTCGGGGCGTGAATCGTGCAACGCTTGGGCCCCATGTGTGGACGCTTCATCTCGACGACCGCGGCGGCCGACCTCGCCGAGCAGTTCGGCGTGGACGAGGTCGTCGTCGAGGACGACGTCCCTGACTACAACGTCGCCCCGCGGGCCGCCGTGCTGGTCGTGCGGCAGCGCCCGGCCAAGGATGACCGGCCGGAACGGCGTGAGCTGTCCCGGGTCCGCTGGGGCCTCGTGCCGTCCTGGGCCAAGGATCCTGGGATGGGGGACCGGCTCATCAACGCGAGGGCGGAGACGATCGCGGAGAAGCCTGCCTTTCGGCGAGCCTTCGCGAAGCGGCGCTGCATCATCCCGGCCGACGGCTTCTACGAGTGGAAGGTCGTCGCACCTCCGACATCGCCGCCGCAGACCCGACCGAAGGGCCGCCCGAAGAAGCAGCCGATGCTCATCCACCGGCGTGACGAGCAGCCCATGGCGTTCGCCGGGCTCTGCGAGGTGTGGAAGGTCCCCGACGGGATCGACGTCGACGGTGCCGCGGACGGGTGGCTCGTGACCTGCGCGATCGTGACGACCTCGGCGAACGAGCTGCTCGCGCCGATCCATGACCGCATGCCGGCGGTGCTCCCGACGTCGGCCTGGGGCGAGTGGCTCGATCCGTCCGAGCACGACCTCGGGGCCTTGGCGCTGCTGCTCCGACCCGCGCCCGACGAGTGGTTCGACGTCTACCCGGTGTCGACGCGCGTCAACAAGGCCGACAGCAACGACCCGCTCCTGCTCGCCGAAGTCCCGGCCGAGTCCGCGTCCTAACGTGGTGCCCATGGAGATGAGCTTCCTGGGAACCGAGGCCTACCTCGACGCGATCGCGGTCAACGCCAGCACGCTCGTCGACGCCGCGGAGGTCGCCGGCCTCGACGCGCGGGTCCCGTCCTGTCCCGACTGGGTCGTCGCCGACCTGCTCGTGCACATCGGGCAGGTCCATCGCTGGGCCGCCGCGAACACCACGCGAGCAGCCGATGCGGAGTTCTGGTCGAGCCGCGAGATCGACGTGCCCGTCGCGTCGGCCCGAGCCGACTGGGTTCGGGAGGGTGCGACCGAGCTCGTTGCCGCGCTCGACCTCGACCCTGAGACACCAGCCTGGACGTTCGGGGACTTCCCGAGCCAGGTCGGCTTCTGGCAGCGCCGGCAGGCCCATGAGACGACGATGCACCGCGTCGATGCCCAGCTCGCTTCGGGCGCGCTCGACGTCGTCGATCCGACGCTCGCAGTCGACGGGATCGATGAGCTCCTCTGGTTGCTGCCGCTGCGAGCCTGGGTGAAGCCGGACCCCGCACGCAGCGGGACCGCGCACCTGCACTGCACCGACGTGGACGGGGAGTGGCTGCTCGAGTTCACCGGCGAGGGGATGCGAACCGAACGGGTCCACGCCAAGGGAGACGTCGCGGTACGAGGGATCGCGTCAGACCTGTTGTTGTGGATCTCGGGTCGCGGGAGCGTCGACGCGCTCGAGGTGTTCGGTGACGATGCACAGCTCGCGATGCTGCGCGACGCGCTGAGATTCTGAGCGGCGCGGGCCTGCCCGCAGGCTGCCCGCTCAGGCTGCCCGCTCAGGCTGCAGGGTCGGTCGCGGCGCGCAACACGGCAATGACATGTTCGCGTCGGACCTGGAGCGCGCTCACCGACAGTGGATCGCCACCGAGCAGCGCGGTGATCAGCGCACCATCGGAGAGGTACGAGAGGACGGCGCCGTACCCGGTGAGGATGAGCTGGCCCGGGTCGTAGCGACGGAGGCGGCCGGCGTCCATCTCACCTTCGATCCAGGCGCACGCCTTCACGAAGAGCGGTTGCAGCGCGACGACGAGCTCCTCGGTGAGGATCGGGCCACCGTCGAGCATCTCCCGCCGTGCGAGCCGCACGAAGTCGGGACGCTCCTCGAAGAACCGGAACGCGGCGCGCAGCACCCGCTCCACCTGGGGCCAGCCGTCTCGGGCGTCGGCCGTCGCGCCGCTGAGCAGGTCGAACCAGTCGCCGAAGGACGCCATGACCGTCTCGCGGTAGAGCGCCTCCTTGGAGGGGAAGTGGTAGAGGAGGCTGGGCCGACGGATCCCGACCTCATCGGCGATGTCGTTGAGGCTGGTGCCGGCGTTGCCGTCCGCGGCGAAATGACGCAGCGCCACCGCGAGAATCTGGTCTTTCGTGCCCTCAGCCGTCGGTCCATTCCCTTCGATGAGGCCCCATGGGCCCCTTCGACGGGGTTCGGCAACGCCGCACCCCTCGCGATCCATCCTACCTACTGGTAGGTAGGTAAGATGGATCCATGCCGACACTCATGGTCAATCTCCTGGTGGGGATGGCCATCGGCTTCTTCACCGCCGAGCTCGCGATCCTGGTCACCACGGTGTATCTGCACCGTGGCATGACCCACCGGGCGCTGACGATGCGGCCAGCCGCCGCCTTTCCGATGCGGGTGATCCTGTGGGTGACGACCGGCATCCGTCCGCGGGAGTGGGCCGGCGTGCATCGGCGCCATCACGCCTCCATCGACACGGTCGACGATCCGCACAGCCCTGCGGTCCTGGGCACGTCGCGTGTCCTCTTCACCAACATCTGGATGTATCGCAAGGCGGCGAAGAACCCGGTGCTCGTGGATCGATACACCCACGACATCCCCCGCACGCGGCTCGACCGCCTCGTGTTCGATCGCGAGACGTTGGGGCCGCTCCTCGGACTCGCGCTGCTGTGGTTCGTCTTCGGGTGGCAGATCGCGATCTTCGCGGTGCTGTTCCACATCGCCTTCTACGTCGGCCTGAACGGCGCGGTGAACTCCATCGGGCACACGTTCGGGAAGCGCCCCGCCGAGAACTCGGGTACCAACGGCAGGATCCTCGCGCTCTTCACCGTTGGCGAAGGCCTCCACAACAACCACCACGCGGTCCCGACCGCCGCGCGCCTCTCGTTCATCGCCGGACAGTTCGACCCGGCCTGGCGCTTCATCCGAGGACTCGAACGACTCCATCTCCTGACGGTCCGTCACCACAAGGGTCTGCTGCTCCCGCGCTGAGCGGCACACGACTCCCGGGCGCCGTCGCACGACCTTCAGTCAGTCGCCGCACGTTGGTCTCGTGTCGTTGACGTGCTCGAAACATGCGACACCGATACTGAGCATGTCCCGATGGCGTACCCAGAGCTCTGCAGGGTGCACACGAACCCGTCGTCGGAGACCAGACGCTCAGGAGGGAGTCGGATGGATCACGATCTCACCCACTCGTGGTACGTGGGTCGTCGGGTCGACGCCGCGATCGACGTCGCCGGCCCAACGCTCGACGTCCTCGCGGGCGACGAGCTGTGCCTCTCCGGCATGTGGGGTGCGCTCACGGTCGCAGCCGCTCCGGTCGGGCTCATCCGCTCGCGAGCTGCACCCCATCGCCGCCTTCGTGGCCTGCTCCGCCTGCCGCACCGGCGGCCGGCGCGCGTGGAGCTCGAGCTGACCCCGTGGTCGGCGGACGCGAGTGAGATCGGGATCCGCCCCGAGGCGGTTCCCCGCGGCGAACGAAGCCGGGCCTACCTCGATGCCGCGGCTGCGGCGATCGAGTGCCTGGGGCGTGACATCAGCGCGAGGGTGGCGATCGCCGAGCGCGATGACGAAGCGTTCGAGCGCGCCTCGTAGCGTCTCCCCGGGCTCGGCGGCCCGGGCTAGACGGGAGGTCGCGGGGCGATGGCGTGCAGCACCTCGCGCATCGCATCACCCGAACCCAGGATGGCGGGCATCGGCGTCGTGACGCCGTTCTCGGTGAACTGCGCGAGGCGGTCCTTGATCTCGGTCGGCGTGCCCGAGACGATCAGCTCGTCGACGAGCGACTCCGGGATCGCCTCGGTCGCAGCCTTGCGGTCGCCCGCCTTCCACGCGTTCCACATCGGCTCGAGTGCCTCACCTCGGCCGAGCCACTCGTGGAACTTCGCGTAGACGGGAACGTTGAGATACGCGGCGATCGCGCGGCGACCGACGAGGTTGATGATCTCTCGATCGGCGGTCGGCAGCACGAAGATGCGCGCCACGATCTCCTTGTCCTCGCCGACGTGGGGGACGACGGTGCGCACGTCCTCGGCCGACAGCCAGTTGATGATCGCACCGTCCCCCTCGGTCCCAGCGATGCGCAGCATCCCGGGGCGCAACGCCGCGACGAGGATGGGCGGCATCTCCGGTACAGCCGCGCCGAGACGGAAGCCGTGCACCGAGAACGTGTCGTAGTCCTCGGTGACCTTCTCGCCGGCGAGCGCGGCGCGCAGGAACCGGATCGTGTCCTGCACCCGGTGCACCGGCCGCTCGAACTTCATGCCGTTCCACTGCTCGACGATGACGTCGGACGAGGTGCCGATCCCGAGCGCGAAGCGCCCAGGCGCCGCCTGGCACATCGCCGCGACCGACTGCGCCAACGTCGCTGCGCCCCGCGTGAACACCGGAACGATCGCGGTCCCGAGCCGAAGCGACGGAGCCCAGGCGGCCGCGAGTGCCAGCGGCGTGAAGGCGTCGCTCGCGCCGGCCTCGGCGCTCCAGACGTCGGTGAAGCCCAGGGTCTCGAGCTCCTCGTACCACGAGCGGTGCTCGTGCAAGGGAACGCCCTCGAAGGGCACGGTGATCCCGGCTCGCTGGGGCACGCTCATTCGGACTCCCGGACGGTGGCGGATTGGTTCGCGGTCGCGAGCAGTGTGCCGTCGTCGCCCCAGAGGTGCACCACCCCGTGTCCGAATCCCCCGACGATTGCCTGGACGCGGATGTCGGCGAGCACCCACTCGGTCGGGTGGACGCGGACCATTCGAACCGTGTTGTCGATGCTGTTGCTCTGGATCCGGCGGCCCAGCGCCTGGCTCAATCCGAAGGGGACGTAGTCGCCAAGGATCGCGAGCGCGGCTGCGGTGGCCTCGAGCTGCGGTGGGAGCCGGACCCAGAGCGCGCTCCGCCCGTCACCCGGGGTGCCGTCGAGCTCCTCGAAGGTCCGGGCGTTCGCGAGGCGAGTCTCGAGCCGGGTCGCGATCGTGCCCTCCATGTGCGGCGCCAGTGGACGCGGGGGGCTCTCGGCGATCGACGGCACGTCGGGTCGCACCGCCCACTCGCCCTCCCACGGCAGGTTCCGGCGGCCGAGGGCAGCCACGACCGTGAAGATCTCGCGGCCGTCGACGCGCGCGAGCACGCGGGCTTGTGAGGTGCCGTGGCCCCGCACCACCTCGTTGACGTCGAGCTCGACCACCGATGGCGGTCGCGCGAACTGCAGGTACTGCGCGGTGGCCCAGACCAGCGGACGACCGGTCACGCGCTCGAGGACCTCGATCGCGGCGCCGAGCCCGGCGCCGCCGAAGAGCGCGCCGTACCCCGAACAGAGCTCGCGTACGACCGGGAGCCGCCACTGCAGCGGGTCGTCGGTCGATTCGAGACCGTAGAAGGCGAGCGCGTCCACCGCCCGAATCTAGAGGGCGCTCAGCCGGCCGATGCAGGAACGCCAACCCGGGAAGGCCAGACCAGGAACGCCAGACGACCTAGTCGGACGCGTGATCGCGGGCGCTCATCGCCCAGGCGCGCCCGACGGAGGGATCGGCGACGGCGAGCTGCAGCTGCCAGCCGGTGGCGGTGTCGTTGCCGTGCCACAGGAACCACTCCAGCGATTCGACGCGAGACCCCAGGTCGTCCGGGTGGGGTGGCCACTCGTCGAGCGATCCCGTCAGTGCGGTGCCGACCCACCACGCGGCGAAGCGGCCCGTCGCCGCGCCCGGTCGTCGTCCGTGCGCACCACCGCTCGCGCCAGCCCACGCGAGGTGCGCGAACGCTTCGGACGCGGAGACCGCGGCCGCGCTCGCGGTCGACGGGGAGGCGCCGAGCGCCGCGATCGCGGCGAGCGCGTCGCCGGCGACCGAGGCGACCTCGATGGTGCCGTTCGAGCCCTCGGCCCACACTCGAGCGACGTCGTGCAGCGCGACGGCCGCGTCGTCGAGCGGAGCAGCCGGAGGGGGAGTCGGCAACGGAACCCGATCGAGCGGCGGGACCGTCGGCGCGGGAAAGTCGGCACCGTGGTCGTGGTAGTCGGCCAGGGCGTACTGCGGCTCCCACGACGCAAGGCGCAGCGGCAGCTCGAGGACGGGGGGGCCGTCGAGGGTCGTGCCGGTGAGGTCCTCGCCACGCACGACGCGCTCGTGGGCGGCGTACATCGCAGGCGCACCCGGGGAGACCTCTGCGGCGAGCTCGTCCCATGCGTGGTGCTGCGCCGCGACCTCGGGGAGCGGGCCCGGTGCAAAGCGGCCCGTTCCCTCGACGAGCACGGCCGCCGCGTACGACGCCGGAGCCTCCAGCGCGAGTCGGTAGGCGGCGTGGGACGAGACGGGCCAGAGCTGGTGCCCGGCCGTCTCGTGGGCGCGATCGCAGCGGACCCGGATCGACGCCAGGGTGGCCCAGTCGCGAGCGCTGCAGCACGCGTCGACGAGATGGAGCAGCTCGTCGACGTCTCCCGCGCGCAGAGCCTCGTCGAGCGTCGTCGGGTCCACGCACCCATCTTCCTCTGGATCCGCCTTCCTCTGCCTGGATCCGGCGCCGCGTGGATCCGCGGTAGGCGTGTGGCAGAATCTCAGCTGCTCACCCTCAGGAGGTAGATCGTGCGTCGTCGGTTCTTGGCAGGCTTCTTCGTCGCCCTGGTGGTTGCCGCGTTCGCGATGCCGGTGGCGCATGCGCAATCGGGCGGCGGCGGCGGCGGTGAGGACCCGACGCTCAGCCCCGACAACACCGACACCACGCCGAACAAGGGCAAGGGCTACGAGGCGACGCTCCAGCTCGCGATCGACGACATCCAGAACTACTGGACGAAGGAGTTCCCGGCGATCTATGGCGGGAAGTACGACCGGATCCCCGACGAACGGATCTTCGCGGCGCACCCGGGCGTGAAGCTGCCGAAGTGTCAGGGCCAGACGCTCACGTACAAGGACGCCGAGAACAATGCCTTCTACTGCTACAAGTCGAACTTCGTCGCGTACGACGACGTCGGCTTGTTCCCGCGGATCTTCCGCGACTTCGGCGCGCTTGCCGTGCCGTTGGTGCTCGCCCACGAGTGGGGGCACGCGATCCAAGACCGGTCCGACAACGCGGGCCAGCAGGTGATCTACAAGGAGCTCCAGGCTGACTGCTTCGCCGGATCCTGGGTGAAGCGCGTTGCCGATGGTGATGCGAAGGGCGTGAAGCTCAAGGGCGGCGACCTCGACCGAGCGCTCGCCGCGATGCTCCAGTTCCGTGATCCGACGGGGTCTTCGAAGGAGGACGCGCGCGCACACGGTTCCGGCTTCGACCGCGTGAGCGCATTCCAGGACGGGTACGACCAGGGCGCCGAGAAGTGCGCCACCTACTTCGAGACCAACCCGATCGTCGTCGAGATCCCCTTCAGCGACCAGGCCGAGGCCGCCAACGGTGGGAACGTGCCGGCCGACCAGGTCGTCCCTGCGAGCCTCGAGCTCCTGAACAGCTTCTACACGCAGGTCGAGCCGCTGTACCAGGCGCAGTCCATCACGAACGTCTACTCGTTCAAGGCTGACGCGCCCGAGGCCAAGCGCCCGAAGTGCGGGGGTCGGACGACGACAACGGAGGAGATCAAGAACCGCGTCTTCTACTGCGTCGACGACGGCTACTTCGCGTTCGACGAGGACTACCTGCAGCACATCTACGACGACATCGGTGACTTCGGGGTCGCGACGCTGCTCGCGAACCCGATTGGCACGTACGTCCAGACCCTCCAGAACTTCCCGGGGTCCGACACGAACAGCGACAACGCGGTGCTCGGTGACGACTGCTACACGGGCGGCTTCGCGGCAGCGATGTACAACAACCTGCTGAGCAGCGAGACGCTCGGTGGTCCGGTGCAGCTCTCGCCCGGGGACCTCGACGAGACTGTCCAGGCCTTCATCGACTACTCCGCTGCACGCGGCCTGGGCAAGGACCTCGACGTGACGTTCGCTCGCCTGCGCGCGTTCCACAACGGGTTCACCAACGGGTACGGCTACTGCCAGCCGAACTACTCCGACACCAGCATCACGGTCGACACGCCGGGCTGAGCGAGGGTCACAGAACTTCACGAGCAAGTGACGCTTTCGGATCGCGTGGATCCGAGATCGTCACTTGCTCGCTGAACCGCGGAGGAGCCTGCCTGCGAGGGCGCCGGTGTGCTCACCGTGCTCCATGAAGGGCTCGCCGTTCACGATCGTCATTTCGTAGCCCCGAGCACCCTGCGCGAAGCGCCCGGCACCGTGCGGGAAGTCGTGGCGGTACTCGGGTACCGGGATCGCGAGCGAGTCCCAGTCGATGACGTTGACGTCGGCGAACGCCCCGACCCGAAGCTCGCCGCGCTCGGCGATGCCGAAGGTCGACGCCGTGTCCGACGTGATGCGTCGGATCGCGTCCTCGACCGTCAGCACGCCCCGCTCGCGCACCCAGTACGTGAGGAGGTAGGTCGGCGCGCTGGCATCCATGGTCTGGCCGACATGGGCCCCGGCGTCGGCCAGACCCATGAGGATCTCTGGCGCCTGGAGCATCTCGCCGATGGCATCGACACTCTGGTTGAGCAGCGGCCATGACAGGAGCAGCGCGCCGTTGGTCTCCACTGCAAGGTCGACGAACGCCTCGACCGGGCTGACCCCGCGCCGGTCTGCGATCGCGACGAGCGAGTCCTCGGGGCGGCAGTCGTAGCGAGCGAGGCCGTCAGGCGCGTTGAGGACGTAGAAGACGTCGAGTCCGGCCCGGTCGTCCCGGGCTTGCTCGACGAGCTCGGCGCGCCGCCCGGGATTGCGCAGGACGGCCACCCGCTCCTCGAGCATGAGCGGTTGGAGTGCCTGCCACGCCGGATGGGCGTCGAACGGTGTTCGGTGCACCAGGCCGGTGAGCACGCCGATGAAGCGAGGCGTGGTCTGCGGGCGGATCTGAGCACCACGAGAGTTCGCCGCCCGGGCGAGATCGATCGCGTGTCGCCAGTGCTCACCCTGGTCCCACGCGTGGGACAGGTTGAAGGTGAGCGGACGACCGGAACGCCGACTCACCCGCTCCATCCAGGCCAGCTCCGACTCCACACGCGGCTCGGCGGGTCCGTCGCCGTCGAAGCGCGGCGCGACTTCGAACACACCCCGGCGGTGTCGTGCGAGCACGTCGGCCACCGCGAGCAGCTCGCGCTCCTCGGCGAATGTTCCCGGCACGAACCGACCGTCGGGGACGCGATGGCGGAGCGTGCGCGACGACGAGAAGCCGAGCGCGCCGGCGGCGAACGCTTCGTCGATCAGCGCGGTCATCTGCGCGAGCTCATCGTCGTTGGGAGCGACGTCGGGTTCGAGGCTGCGATCGCCCATCACGTAGTAGCGGAGCGCCGTGTGGCCGACCATGCCGCCGATGTTCACGCCCTTGGGTGCGCCATCGAGCCAGTCGAGGTAGTCGCCGTAGGTGTGCCAGCTCCAGGGCAGTCCGTCGAGGATGCTGCGCGCCGGGATGTCCTCGACCGACTCCATCATCTCGGCGAGGTAGGCGTGGTCGTCGGGGCGAACCGGTGCGAAGGTCACGCCGCAGTTGCCGATCGCGACCGAGGTCACACCGTGCCAGCACGATGACGACCCGATCGGGTCCCAGCCGAACTGCGCGTCGAGGTGGGTGTGGACGTCGACGAACCCCGGCGTCACGAGCTTCCCCTCGGCGTCGACCTCCCGGGTGCCGCGGTCGGGGACTGCTCCGACGGCGGTGATGCGTTCGGCGTCGATCGCGACGTCACCGAGGATCCCGGGCGCGCCGGTCCCGTCGATGATCGTGCCATCGCGGATCACGAGGTCATGGGCCATCGCGGGAACCGTAGGCGGCGCGCCGGGGGCAGTTGCAGGGTCCCCTCGTTAGGATGTGACGACCCGTCAGATCCGCTTCGAGATCGGGCGGTCGCCAGTCTGCTGAGGAGCCTGCGGTGAGCACGATCGACACGCCGGACGTCCCCCCCGAAATCCCGATGATCGTGAGCGTCGACGACCACGTCGTCGAGCCACCCCACCTCTGGGAGCGCTGGCTCCCCGAGCGCTACCGGGCGATCGGTCCCCGGGTCGAGCGCAAGGGCCTGGCCGGGATGAAGCACGTCGGCGGCGGAACCTACGAGCTGGAGTTCGACGACGACGCGCCCAAGGCCGACTGCTGGATCTACGAGGACACGGTGTACCCGAACAAGCGGCACGTTGCTGCGGTCGGGTTCGACCGCGACGACATGACCGCGTCTCCGATCACCTACGACGAGATGCGCCCTGGCTGCTATGAGCCCAAGGCGCGCGTCGAGGACATGCTCATGAACCACGTCGAGGTGAGCCTGTCCTTCCCGACGTTCCCGAGGTTCTGCGGCCAGACCTTCGCGGAGGCGAAGGACAAGGAGCTCGCGATGGCGTGCGTCCTCGCGTACAACGACTGGATGGTGGAGGAGTGGTGCGGCGACTCCGGTGGCGCGCTCGCGCCGCTCGTCATCATCCCGTTGTGGGACATCGAGGCCGCAGTCACGGAGGTCCAGCGCAACGCCGCGCGGGGCGTCCACGCGGTGTGCTTCAGCGAGATCCCTCCGCACCTCGGCCTTCCGAGCATCCACACCGGATACTGGGACCCGTTCTTCGCCGAGTGCGCGGGGTCGGACGTGACCGTCTGCATGCACATCGGGTCCTCCTCGAAGATGCCCGCGACCTCGGTGGACGCGCCGGCCGCGGTGGCCGCGACGCTGTCGTTCGGCAACGCGATGGCATCGATGAGCGACTTTCTGTTCTCCGGCGTGCTCATCCGTTTCCCGAACCTGAAGCTCGCGTACTCGGAGGGGCAGATCGGCTGGATCCCCTACATCCTCGAGCGGGCCGACGACGTGTGGATGGAGCACCGCGCCTGGGGTGGGGTGCGCGACATCGTCCCCGAGCCGCCGTCCACCTACTACTACCGCCAGATCTTCGGGTGCTTCTTCCGCGACCAGCACGGCCTCGACTCCCTCGACAAGGTCGGCGTCGACAACATCACGTTCGAGACGGACTACCCGCACACCGACTCGACGTGGCCCGACACCAAGAAGGTCGCCGAGAAGATGTTCGCTGGACTCGACACCGAGACGATCTACAAGATCGTGCGCGGCAATGCGATCCGGATGCTGCACCTCGACCTCGACTGATCGCGTCGGCACCGTGAGCGGATCGCTGCGGGGCAAGCTGCTCGTCGCCACGCCGGACCTCGAGGACCCGAGCTTCTTCCGCACCGTGGTGCTCGTGCTCGAGCACGGCGTGGATGGTGCGCTCGGGGTGGTCCTCAACCGACCGACGGCCACCGAGGTCGACGACGTGCTCCCGGTGTGGGCGCCCCTCGTCGGCGGACCCGGTGTGGTGTTCGTGGGTGGGCCGGTGCAACCCGACGCCGCGATCGGGCTCGCTCGCGTCGAGGGAGCGCGCTCGGACGCCGAGGAGCCGGTCGGTTTCGCTGCGCTCTACGACGACCTCGGGACGGTCGACCTCGAACGCGACCCGAGCGAGATCGTGCCGGCGCTGCGCGCAGCTCGCGTGTTCGCCGGGCATGCCGGATGGGGCCCGGGGCAGCTCGACGGCGAGGTCGCCGTGCATGGTTGGTTCGTGGTCGAGCGCGCAACCGACGACCTCTGGCGCACCGAACCCGAGTCGTTGTGGCGATCGGTGCTGAAGCGCCAACCCGGTCGCGTCGGGATGTTTGCAGGGTTCCCCGCCGATCCCGCGCTCAACTGACGGTCGCTACCATCGCTTCCATGCGCATGCGACTGAACCACATGGAGCTGACGTTTCCGCGCGGCACGCTCGACGACGTGTTCCGGAAGGAGGTCGACGACTTCTACAGGACGGTGTTCGGCTGGACCGGCATCGACACCGAGGTCGTGGGCCAGCTCACACACATCCTGCTCACCGGGAACAGTGGCGACTTCATCCTGCTCGCCGAGAGCGGCAAGCCCATGAGCTCGCCCGGTTACGACCACCTCGGGTTGCTGCAGGAGACGCGTGCGGACGTCGACGAGCTGCTCGCGAGGTGCACAGAGTTCCAGGCCCGCGATGATCGTGTGCAGATCAAGGACTACGACGATCTCGTGACCCCGACGGACACGGGGGATCTCGTCGTGCGGGCGTTCTATGTTCGCTTCCTGCTGCCGATCTGGTTCGACGTGCAGTGCATGGAGCGGGCCGGGGTGCCGATCCCGATCGACTGAGCAGCCGACCGGGACGGCACCCCGTTCCGCGTCAGATCACCCGTACGTTGCGCGCTTCGTCGCCCTTCCGGCCGGGACCAACTTCGAACTCCACCTTCTGGCCCTCTTCGAGGGACTTGTAACCCGTGCCCTCGATCGCCGAGAAGTGCACGAAGACGTCATCGCCCTCTTCTCGGGCGATGAACCCGAAGCCCTTCTCGGAGTTGAACCACTTCACAGTGCCGGTCGTCATTTGAGCTGCTCCTCGCAGTTGTCTCGGCCGTGCACCCAGACGGTACCAAGCCCCGCACCACCCCTGGGCAACGGCCTGCCGTGGTGCTTGCCAACGACGGCCCCGCATCCCAGCATGAGCCCTCGACCCAGCCAGCTCGGGCCCCGATCGGCGATGTCAGGAGCACCATGAGCCTGTTCAGCAAGCAGCGGGAGTACTACGAACGACTGCGGGTGCAGCTGGACGCGCTCTGCCCGCCGGAGGAACCGCTCCTCGGCTCGGTGATCGCCGCCGACAAGGGGTTCCTGAAGAGCGAGCTGTTCGGGGTGATCGGTGGCTGGGCGATGTCCCAGGCGATGGGCGACGACTCCCTCGCCGGGATCGACGCGATGGTCGCCTTCCTGCAGTCGAGCCGGCTGCCCTGACCCGCCCCTGAGCCAGCGAGCCCGCGCGGCCTGCGACCCGATGTCACTTCGGGGGGTGCGGGCAGTACCGTGACCTGGTGCGCGGACACCGATCCAGGTCGCTTGGACGCGCGTTCGTCTCCCGATTCGTGATCGCGCTGGTGGTCGCAGTC
>JBBQFJ010000068.1:0-16497 GCA_038321755.1 Acidimicrobiia bacterium
GGCAGGGCGGGATGCGCGGATGCCTGCGCCGCCATCGACACGCGCCACGGGTCGGTCTCGGAGGCCTTCACGAAGACGAGGAGCTGACGGAGGTGGTCGCCGCCCGTCGTCGTCCGCTCGGTCGCCAGGAACTGGAGCGGGTAGCTCGACGACGTCGGCACGTACACCCGCACCTGGTCGACCTTCGTCTTCTCGTGCAACGACGTGTCGCCGCGGCCGCGCACCTCACGGAACGTCGCGTCGTCGATCAGCTGGATCGGCGGGCTCTCCACCGCGCCCTGACCCTCGATGTCGAGCGTGTCGTTGTTGGTCTGGTTCGCCCGGTTGTAGTCGGCGATGACGTGCCGGGCTTCGGCCGCGCTCGGACTCCTGACGACGCCCGGCGACGGCGGAGTCTGGGCGCTCACGGATGACACGACGAGGCTGCTACCCAGCACGGCGAACGCGACCGCGGGAACGAGATGACCAGTGCGCATCGGAACCTAGGCTCGCGTCCCATGGCGAGACTGCTGGTGGTGCACCACACGACATCGCCGTCGCTGCACTCGATGTTCAACGCGGTGATCGCCGGTGCGTCCGATGACCAGATCGACGGAGTGACGGTCGTGCACCGTCCTGCCCTCGCAGCATCTGCGACCGACGTCCTCGAGGCCGACGGGTATCTGCTCGGGACGCCCGCGAACCTCGGCTACATGTCGGGAGCACTCAAGCACTTCTTCGACCAGATCTACTACCCATGCCTCGACGCGACGGTCCGGCGCCCGTACGCGATGTACGTGCACGGCAACAACGACACCACCGGCGCCGTTCGCAGCGTCGAGACCGTCGCCACCGGACTGCAATGGCAGCGCGCCCAGGCGCCCGTGTCCGTCGTCGGCGAGCCCACGAGCCGCGATCTGGACGCGTGTCGCGAGCTCGGCGCGGCCTTCGCGGCCGGTCTGATGCTCGACCTCGCCTGACGTTCGAACGGTCACGCTGCGTCCCTCGGCGCACGGTGCACCGACACCGCATAGCTCCCGTCGCCCGGGAAAGGCGCGCGGTCCCACGTCGCCCAGCGCGACTCGAGCACGAGCCCCACGGCGTCACAGTCGGTGTCGTACGCATCGACGTCGTAGCCGCGTCCGAGTTGGAAGCCGGCGACGAGCGCGCCGCCGGGCGCGACATGGCGTGCGCACCCCGCGACCAGTGCCGGCTGCATTCCCGGCTCCGTGAAGAGCGGCACGTTGCCTGCCATCACGACGACATCGAACGTCCGGCCGAGCTCGAGGGGGCCCATGTCGGCCACCAGCCAGGGTAGGTCGGGACGCCGAGAGCGGGCCGCCTCGATCATCGAGGGCTCGGCGTCGACGCCGACGACCTCGACTCCACGGACCTCGAGCTCCTGCGCGACCCGACCCGACCCGCAGCCGGCGTCGAGCACGGAGCGCGGGGCGAGCGTCATCACGAAGTCGGCTTCTCCGTGCACTGCGACGCCCGACGCGGCCAAGGCGTCGAATCGCTGCTGGTACTCCTCACCGTTCCATGCCATGAGCCCATCCTCTCACCGAGTCACGGATGCGAAGATGACGCCATGACCGATCATGTGATCGAGACTCGCGCCCTCGGCACCTCCGGCCTCGTCGTCTCGGCCGAAGGGCTCGGCTGCATGGGCATGTCCCAGTCATACGGGGTGGCAGACGACGGGGAGTCGATCGCGACGATCCGCCGCGCGCTCGACCTCGGCGTGTGCTTCCTCGACACGGCGAACATCTACGGCCTCGGCCACAACGAGGAGCTCGTGGGCCGGGCGATCGCCGGACGACGCGAAGAGGTGGTCCTCGCGACGAAGTTCGCGCTGAGCCCGGGCAAGGACGGCCTGCGGATCAACGGGCGACCCGAGTACGTCCGCACCTGCTGCGACGAGAGCCTGCAGCGGCTCGGCACCGACCACATCGATCTCTACTACCAGCACCGAGTCGACCCACGCGTCCCGATCGAGGACACCGTGGGTGCCATGGCGGAGCTCGTCGAAGCGGGCAAGGTGCGTCACCTCGGGTTGTCCGAGGCGAGTGGGCGCACGATCGAGCGCGCGACCGCCGAGCACCCCATCGCCGCCCTCCAGAGCGAATGGTCCCTGTGGACCCGCGATCTCGAGGAGGACGTGCTCGAGCGTGCGCGCCGACACGGCGTCGGGATCGTGCCCTTCAGCCCGCTCGGTCGAGGCTTCCTCACCGGCGCGATCACCAGTCCCGACGACTTCGACGACGACGACATGCGCCGCAACAACCCGCGCTTCCAGGGAGAGAACTTCGCGAGCAACCTCGAGCTCGTGGCAAAGGTACGCGGGCTCGCCGAGTCGAAAGGCTGCACCGCCGGCCAGGTCGCGCTGGCCTGGGTGATGGCACAGGGTGACGACGTGGTTCCGATCCCGGGGACGAAGCGACGCACCTACCTCGAGGAGAACGTCGGAGCGTGCGACGTCGTCCTCACCGAGGACGACCTCGACCAGCTCGAGGCGATCGCGCCCCGCGACGCCGCCGCTGGGGACCGGTACCCTTTCGCCGGTTACGCGTACGGCGACAGCCCGGAGCCCCAGTGATGCGCATCGGATTCCTCGCCCCCATGGACCACGAGCTCGAACCGCTCGTTCGCATGCTGTCCCTCGAACCGGTCGAGGGCGCACCGGACAAGCGCCACACCGCGCTCGTCAACGGCGTGGAGTTCATCGCGACCACGACCGGCATCGGTATGGCGGCGGCAACCGGCGCGACCGAGCGGATGCTCGACGACCTCGAGGTCCAGCACGTCATCGTCGTCGGCATCGCGGGGGGCGTCGCCGCCGGAGCCGAGATCGGCGACGTCATCGTGCCGGCCGTCGTCGTCGACGGCCCCTCGGGCCGCGAGCACCACCCGACGCCGATCGGTGACCTCGAGCCGTTCGGCCGCATCATCACGTCCGACGAGCTGCTGGTCGATCCCGACGCCTTCGCACGCTTCGAGGTCGACGGTGTCGTCGCGCTCGACATGGAGACCTCTGCGGTTGCCGCGGTGTGCGAGGAACGCGGCACGCCGTGGTCGGTGTTCCGCTCCCTGAGCGACCGACCGAGCGACGGGCTCGTCGACCAGGCGATCTTCGAGCTCACCAACCCCGACGGCAGCGCCAACGTCGAGGCACTCGAGCGTTACCTCGCCTCGGATCCCGCCGCCGGTGATCGCCTGGCCCGGCTCGCGCAGGACATGGGGGTCGCGACGAACGCTGCGGCAGCCGCGGCCATCGACGCGTGCAAGCAGTGGAGCCGCGACCGCTCCTAGGACCGGCGCGCGTCGGCCGGCGCGCTCGTGACCGGCGCGGACTCGCGGGCGTCGCCTCGCGCGCCTGACCGATCCGGTGCTCCAGACGATGCCGCTCGACTTCCGATTGCCCACCGTCGATCCGTTCCTGTCCTGCGCGCACCACCTCGACGCGTACCCGGCCGCGAACGAGCACATGGGGCCGGCGGCCTCGCTCGATGGTCGTCAGCTGGGCCAGGACTTCGCCGGCACCGACGGGTGGCGGATGTACCACGGCGAAGTGGTCCCGGGCTTCCCGGTGCATGAAGACGGCACCTCCTGGGTATGACCATTCCGTGCACGACGACACGGCACGACCCATCGACCGCGTGCGAGACTGAATCCATGGCAGCAGAAGGACTTCACGAGGCCGCGAGCGACCTCCAGCCGGCCACCATCGACCGCCATCGAGCGATCCGATCGATCATGGAGGAGCTCGAGGCCGTCGACTGGTACGACCAGCGCTTCGACGCCTCCACCGACCCGGAGCTCGCCGCGGTGCTCGCGCACAACCGTGACGAGGAGAAGGAGCACGCAGCCATGACGATCGAATGGTTGCGTCGCAACGATCCCGTGCTCGACAGGAACCTCCGCACCTACCTCTTCACCGAATCGTCGATCGTGGGCGCAGAGGCCGCGGCCGACCATCAGGGCGGCAGCGTCGAACCAGCACCCGACGATGCCTCGTCGTCTCCCGAATCCTCGGGACCCGGCGCTCCGGGTGACGGCTCGCTCGGCATCGGCAGTCTCCGGAAGGAAGCATCGTGAACCATCTGTTCCGCGACCTGGCCCCCATCTCGAGCGCCGCGTGGGCCGAGGTGGACACCGAAGCCAAGCGCTCCCTCGAGAACTTCCTCGCGGCCCGGAGACTGGTCGACTTCACCGGTCCGAACGGCTGGGCCGCGTCGGCAATCGCGCTCGGGACCGTCGAGGCGCTCCCGAAGGGTCCGAGCGATGGCGTCGACGGTGCCCGTCGCGCCGTGCAGCCCTACGTCGAGCTGCGCGCCGAGTTCACGCTCGATCGCGCCGAGCTCGACGCGATCGACCGTGGGCACACCTCCCCCGACCTCGATTCGGTCGTCGACGCCGCGCGCCGCATCGCCCTGGCCGAGGACAGCGCCGTGCTCAACGGCTACGACACAGCCGGGATCATCGGCATCGCCGAGGCCTCACCGCACGATGCGATCGAGCTCGGCGACAGCTTCGGTGAGTACCCCCGGTGGGTCGCGATGGCCGTCGCCCGTCTGCGAGACGCCGGCGTCGAAGGTCCGTACGGCATCGCCCTCGGACCCCGGTGCTACGCGGGCATCCTCGAGACCACCGAGGACGGCGGCTACACGGTGCTCGAGCGCCTGCGCCTGATCCTCGGTGGGCCCGTGGTCTACGCGCCCGCCGTCTCGGGTGCGCTCGTGCTGTCAATGCGCGGCGACGACTTCGAGCTGTACTGCGGCCAGGACATCTCCATCGGGTACCAGTCCCACGACGCCCAGTCGGTGACGCTGTACTTCGAGGAGAGCCTCACCTTCCACGCGCACAGCCCCGAAGCCGCGATCGCGCTCCGCTACCCGTAGCCCGGGGCGGTCCCCGACCGTCGGCGTGTCATCGGTCACGTCCGAACCTTTTCTGGCCGGGGGATGAACCGCACACGGGGTCGGCCGCGAACAACACGCAACGGAGCCACTCGGGCTCCGGT
Organism: Acidimicrobiia bacterium; assembly: GCA_038321755.1. GTDB lineage: Bacteria > Actinomycetota > Acidimicrobiia > IMCC26256 > PALSA-555 > JALHSW01. Next base: position 5,003 of record JBBQFJ010000068.1, read on the forward strand.
GACCGAGCGAGGGCGGTCGTGCAACCGTCAGGCCACCAAGCCCACCAGCGAGCGGTTCCGCCCCGCCTGACCATGCATCGCGTGCCCGCCGGCGCCGCCGGGGTGGCACTGCTGCTGCACGGTGGCACCGAAGAGAGCCACGACCCGGTCCGCGCCTGGTCCGGACCGGTGCTCCGGATGCGTCCGTTCGGGCGGGCGATCCGTCGCCGGGACCCCGCCATCGACGTGGCGTTCCTCCGCTTCCGGGTGCGGGGGTGGAACGGCGCAGCCGCCGATCCGGTCGCCGACGTCGCGTTCGCGATCGACCGGATCGCGGAGCGTCACCCGAACCTTCCGATCGTTCTCGTTGGCCACTCGATGGGCGGACGGGCCGCGATCCGGTCGGCCGGTGACCCGCGCGTGTGCGGCGTCGTCGCGCTCGCGCCCTGGTTGCCGAGCGGCGAACCGACCGCGCAGCTCGCGGGACGCGACCTGGTGATCATCCACGGGACCGACGACCATCGGACGTCACCGCGCGGTTCGGCGCAGTTCGCTGACGCGGCTCGACACGTCGCTCGATCCGTTCACTCCCTCTCCGTCCCTGGCGGCGATCATCCGATGCTCCGGCACGCGTCGACCTGGCACCGATGGACCGCAGACGCCGTGGCGACGATCGTCGGCGATCACACGGCGCGGAGCGTGCGACCGTGAACCCAGCGCCGACCGCGCGTGCGCAGACCGCACGTCCGCAAACCGCAGTCATCGGCAGCGGCGTCGCCGGGCTCACCGCCGCGTACCTCCTCCAACGCACCGACGACGTGACGCTCTACGAGGCCGCGCCACGACTCGGCGGACACGCGGACACCCACGACGTCGCGACCGCGGACGACCGGGTCGTCCCGATCGACACCGGCTTCATCGTCCACAACGAACGGACCTATCCGTATCTGTTGCGGCTGTTCCGCGAGCTCGGCGTCGAGACGCAACCCAGCGACATGAGCCTGTCGGTGCGTTGCGACGGCTGCGGGCTCGAGTACTCCGGTGCCCGGGGCTTGCCCGGCCTCTTCGCGCAACCGCGCAATGCAGCGAAACCGGCGTTCCTGAGGATGCTCGCCCAGGTGCCGCGGTTCCATCGCCATGCCCGTCGCGTGCTCGCAGCCTCCGACACGGGAGAGCTCACCCTCGGCGACTTCCTGGCCCAGGGTCGCTACTCGCCGTACTTCGTACGCCACTTCCTCCTCGCGCTCGTGTCGATGGTCTGGTCCTGCCCACCAGACACGTCGTTGCAGTACCCGGCGCGGTACCTGTTCCGGTTCCTCGATCACCACGGCCTGCTGAGCGTCACCGGGTCCCCGCAATGGCGCACGGTCGTTGGCGGCTCGCGCTCCTACGTCGAACGCGTCGCGAAGGAGATCACCGTCACCGCGATCGACACGCCGGTGCGCAGCGTGCGTCGCGTGGGCGCCGGCGTCCATGTGCACGACGACGCCGATCACGCCGGGCACTTCGGGAGGGTCGTGATCGCCACCCACGCCGACGAAGCCCTCACCCTCCTCGCCGAGCCGACGGCCGCCGAGCGCGATGCGTTGGGGGCGTTCGAGTACTCGGTGAACGCGACCACCCTGCACACGGACACGTCGTTGCTGCCTCGACGAGCACGAGCACGGGCTTCGTGGAACTATCTCCTGGATCGGTGTGACGGTGACCCGGGCAAGGTCCAGGTGAGCTACCACATGAACCGACTGCAACGCCTCGAAGAACCGCTCGACTACGTGGTCTCACTCAACGGCGGTGAGCGGATCGCGCCCGACACAGTGATCGCGCGCATGTCGTATACGCACCCGATCTACACCGAGGTCTCGGTCGCAGCCCAGGAGCGGCTCCCGGGCCTCAACGACGATCGGATCGCGTTCGCGGGCGCGTATCACGGCTGGGGCTTCCACGAGGACGGCTGCGCGTCGGGAGTGCGCGCCGCCGCGTCACTCGGAGTCGACTGGTGAGCGCGCCGGTCCCCTACCGCACCACGATCCGCCACTCGCGGACCGAGCGGGCGCGCCACGCGTTCCGCTATCGCCACCTGATGTGGCTCGTCGACCTCGACGACGTCCCGCGGCCGCGACGTCTCGCACGGTGGCTCCCCAGGTTCGTGGCGAGCGATCACTTCGGTGATCCACACGCACCCATCCGAACGAACGTCGAGCAGTACCTCGCTGGCAACGACATCGACCTCGACGGTGGCCGAATCCTGATGCTCACGAACCCGCGATCGCTGGGCTACGCGTTCAACCCACTGACGGTGTTCTGGTGCTACGCCGCGAACGGGACCCTCCGCACGATCGTCGCCGAGGTGCACAACACGTTCGGGGAGCGTCACTGCTACCTGGTCGAGCCGGGTGCCGATGGACGCAGCGACGTCGAGAAGGAGCTGTACGTGTCGCCGTTCTTCGCGGTCGACGGCACGTACGACATGCGGTTCGGAGAGCCGGGCGACGAGATCCGGATCGCCATCACCCTGCGGCGTGGCCCACAGAACGAGCCGGTGTTCACCGCGACGCTCGACGGTCGCCGCGGCCGGACGCCGCGGTCGTTCGCGCTCGCAGCCATGCGCCACCCCTGCTCGAGCATGCGCGTGACCGCACTCATCCACTGGCAGGCGCTCCAGCTCTGGTTGCGCCGCATCCCGATCGCCCGGCGACCCATCGCGCCCAGACAGGAGCACGTGTCATGACCGCAACGACGCACCAGCACGAACGCATATCGCCAGACCACTCGCCAGACCGCGCGGGCGACCCCCGAACCGGATCCTGGCAGCTGGTTCCCGAAGCGCGGCACCGTCCGGTGCACACGGCGATCGCACGAGCCGTCTTCCGACGAGCGGTGAACAACCTGCCGATCCAGGTCGTCCTCCCCGGCGGTCGCACCTGGGGTGGCGGAGGCTCGGACGACCCCATGATGCGCATCGCGAGTGAGGCGTTCTTCGATCGCCTCGGCGCTGACGGCGTCATCGGCTTCGGGGAGGCCTACATGATGCGGGACTGGAGCGTCGACGGCGACCTCGCCGAGCTCCTCACCCCGTTCGCGGCGCGCACGTCCGCACACCTCCCCGCGTGGATGCAGCGGCTGCGACGCTTCTACGTCCAACGCCAGCCGTCCGCCGAGGAGAACACGCCCGGCGGATCGCGGAGCAACATCCACCGGCACTACGACCTCTCGAACGATCTCTTCGCGCTCTTCCTCGACGAGTCGATGACCTACTCCTCCGCGGTCTTCGAGCCCAGCGACACGCTCGAGCACGCCCAGATGCGCAAGATCGATCGCCTGCTCGACGCGACACGCGTCGGCCAGGGCACGCGCGTGCTGGAGATCGGGACCGGCTGGGGAGCGTTGGCGATCCGCGCGGCGGCGCGTGGGGCAGTCGTCGACACGATCACGCTGTCCCAGGAGCAGCAGCGCTTGGCGCGTGAGCGCGCCGAGGCCGCCGGCGTGGGCGACCGCATCGACGTCGCGCTGTGCGACTACCGCGACGTCCAGGGGACCTACGACGCCATCGTCAGCGTCGAGATGATCGAAGCCGTCGGGGACCGCTACTGGCCGACGTTCTTCTCGAGCATCGACCGGGTGCTCGCACCGGGCGGCACTGTCGGGATCCAGGCGATCCTCCAGGACCACGATCGCTTCCTGGCCACGCGCGGGCAGTACACGTGGATGAACAAGTACATCTTTCCCGGCGGCGTGCTCGTGTCGGTCCCGGAGGTCGACACGATCCTCCGCAGGGACACGAGCCTTCGGCTCGCCGAGCAACACAGCTTCGGGCCGAGCTATGCGACGACCCTGCGCGAGTGGCGGACGAGGTTCTTCGACCACGAGGAGCAGGTCGAGGAGCTCGGCTTCGACCAGACCTTCCGTCGCATGTGGGAGCTCTACCTCGCGTACTCCGAAGCCGGCTTCGGGAGCGGCCATCTCGATGTCGCGCAGCTCGTCCTCCGACGAGACGAGGTCTGAGATGGCGGGCACGAGCGTCGCCGAACGCCTCACCGAGCCGATCAGCGCCTTGACGGGTGACGAGCTCCCGTTGCGAGTCCGGGCCTGGGACGGCAGCGAGACCGGGCCGACCGACACCCCGGTGGGCGTCGTCCGGTCGCGGCGGGCCCTGCGCCACCTGCTGTGGAAGCCCAACGAGCTCGGCGTGGCTCGCGCGTACGTGAGCGGTGATCTCGACGTCGAAGGGGATCTCGAGGAGGGCTTCCGGCGACTTCGTCAGTTCGGGCGTTCGCACGGCCAAGGCATCCGGATCTCGCTGGGTGAACGAGTGCGTGCGGTCGCAACGATCGCCCGACCTTCATCGGTGGCTTCCAGCGGCTGCTCCGCCCCGGCGGACGCCTCCTGATCCAACAGATGTCGCGCGAATCCTTCAATCCCGGCGGCGGCGCGTTCATCGAGTCCTACATCGCACCCGACATGCACATGCAACCCGTCGGCGAGACGGTCTCGCTCATCGAAGCCGGCGGGTTCGAGGTTCGAGGTCTCGAAGCGATGCGCGAGCACTACACGCGAACGATCCGCGCGTGGCACGCGACCTTCGAGAACCGTTGGGACGACGTCGTCGCGCTCGTCGGCGTCGAGATCGCTCGGGTCTGGCGGCTCTACCTCGTCGGCTCGGCATTGAGCTTCGAAGAGGGCAAGACGGGTGTCGACCAGACCCTGGCGGTGAAGCCCGCCTGAGACCGGCGTCGCCTCGGAAGCGTCTGCGAGAGATCGTGACGTCCGGCTCGTCGATCCGTCAGACTGATCGCACGATGGATCTGGACCCCTTCTCGCACGCGTTCCATGCCGACCCGTATCCCACGTACCAGTGGCTGCGTGACAACGCACCCGTCTACCGAAGCCCCGACGGCTGGTACGCGCTGTCGCGATACGCGGATGTCCTCGAGGCCTCGGGCCAACCCATCGTGTTCAGCTCGGCCGAAGGCACGATGCTCGAGGCGCTCGACACCAAGAACATGCTGCCGATGATGATCTTCATGGATCCGCCGACGCACGACGTCCAGCGGAAGCTCGTGAGCCGCGTGTTCACGCCGCGTGCTGTCACCAAGCTCGAAGCCTTCGCCCGACAGACCGCGGCGACATTCCTCGACGCGCTGGACGCCAAGGGAGGTGGCGACTTCGTCGAAGACTTCTCCGCGATCATGCCGATGAACGTGATCATGGAGCTGCTCGGCGTGCCGCAGGACGATCGCAACCAGCTCCGACTCTGGATGGACGCGTTCCTCGAACGCATCGAGGATCCTCCGTACATCCCCGATCACGCCATCGAGGCGATGATCAAGAGCGGGGAGTACTGGGCCGCACTGGTCGCCGACAAGCGGGCCAACCCCGACGACAAGCTCGCGAGCCAGCTCTGCGAGGTGGAGCTCGTAAACGATGACGGCACGACCATCCGCCTGACCGACGACGAGGTCGTCGGGTTCTGTTCGCTCATCGGTTCAGCCGGGACGGAGACGCTCACCAAGCTGCTCGCGAACGCAGTGGTGCTCTTCCAACGCAACCCCGACGAATGGCGGAAGGTGCTCGACGACCCCGGCCGCATCCCGGACGCCGTCGAAGAGGTGCTGCGCTACTGGGCCCCGTCGCAGTACCAGGGGCGCGTCCTCACGACCGACGTCACGCTCCACGGGGTGACGATGCCGAAGGGCTCTCGTGTGCTGCTGCTCACCGGAGCGGCGAACCACGACGAACGCGAGTACGAGGACGCCGAGCGGTTCACGATCGACCGCCCCGGACACCTCGCGGTGGGCTTCGGGCACGGGGTGCACTTCTGCGTCGGGGCCGCGCTCGCACGCATGGAGGGCCGCGTCGGGCTCGAAGAGTTCGTCCAGCGGTTCCCTGAGTACGAGATCGACGAGGACAACCTCCAGCGCGTGCACATGAGCAATGTGCACGGGTTCTCGCACGTGCCGTTCGTGACGAAACGGCCCTAGCTCGGGCCTGATTGGGTGCCGGTCTAGGGTCCTGCGATCACTCCTCCAGATGATCTCCCTCCCAGCAATTTCCCTCTCAGCGATCTCCGTGCGAGCGGGCTCGGCGATCGCGACGACGCGGCGCTCGTCGACGGCCTCGAGCGTTGGCTGGCGCAGCAGCGCGGCGTCGATCGCGTCATGGTCGACCAGATCGAGCGGCCCTCGATCGGCTACTCCAGCCTCACGGTCCTGTTCCGCGCTCGATGGGAGGGCGACGAGCCGACGACCGAGCACCTGGTGCTGCGCATGGCACCGACCGGGGCGGGTCTGCACCCCGACTATGACCTTTCCGTGCAGCGCGCGGCGCAGAACGCGGCTGGTGGCGCGGGCGTGCCGATCGCAGCACCGCTCGTGACGGACTCGGATCCGGCGTGGCTCGGCGCGCCCTTCATGGTGATGCCGCGCATCGATGGGCACATCATCGGCGAGGTTCCCGCATTCGACGACTGGGTCGGTGCTCTGGGAGCTGCCGGTCGAGCCGAGCTGCACGAGCGGTTCATCGACGTCCTCGGCTGCATCCACGGGGCCGCGATCGAGCCGGCGGTCGCGGGTGGCGTTCCGGTGCGCGACGACGAGTCGGAGCTCGATCATTGGGACGAGTACCTCCAGTGGTCTTCGGGCGGTGCGCCGGTGCCTGCGCTCACCGACGCGCTCCGCTGGTGTCGGGCGAACGCACCGACGCGGGCGGCACGCGCCGCTCCGGTGCTGTGCTGGGGCGACGTCCGCCTCGGCAACATCGTGTTCGGCGACGACCTCCGACCCCGAGCCGTGCTGGACTGGGACATGACGGCCATCGGGGCTCGCGAGCACGACGTTGCCTGGTTCACCGCGCTGACGAGCACGATGACCACCATGATGGGCCAGGGTGTCGAGGGCTTCCCCGATCGGGACGGCACGGTCGCCCAGTACGAGGAGCTGACGGGACGCGAGCTCCACGACCTCGACTGGTACGAGACGTTCGCGCTCGTGCGCAGCACCGCGATCATGACCCGCATCAGCTTCCTCGCCGTCGCGGCGGGCGAGACGCCCATGATGGCGATCGACGACAACCCGCTGCTCGACCTCCTCCGGCGGCGGACCACCGGCTCATGACCGGGACCACCACCGAAGCGACCGCGAACACGGTTGCCGCGCTCCTCTCCCGCCGCGCCGACGACGACACCCCGGGCATCATCGTCGACGACCACACGTGGAGCTGGCGTGAGGTCGTGGCCGAGAGCGACCGATGGGCCATGGCCCTGGAGACCTTGCGGCCACCGACCGGCCCGTTCCACATCGGGGTGCTGCTGGGCAACGTCCCCGAGTACCTGTTCGCACTGTTCGGCGCCGCGCGCATCGGTGGCGTGACGGTGGGGATCAACGAGACCCGCCGTGGCGAGGAGCTCGCACGCGACGTTCGCCACACCGACTGCGTAGCGGTCCTCACCGACGCAACTCACGCTCCGCTGCTCGACGGCCTCGATCTCGGGACCACTCCGGTGCTCGACGTCGGAGCTGACGACTGGCGGGATCGGCTCGCGACCGAGCCATCGCTCGACCGACGCCTCGAGGTGGCCGAGGTCCTGCCGGATGACATCTTCATCCTCATCTTCACCTCGGGATCCACCAGCGCACCCAAGGCCGTGAAGCTCTCCCACGGTCGCGCCGCACGCGTCGCGAACGGGTCGAGGTGGTTCACCACCGACGACGTCCTGTACTGCGCGATGCCCCTCTTCCACGGGAACGCCCTCAACGCGATCGTCTTCCCCGCGCTGGCGTCGGGTGCATCCATCGCGCTGCGGGAGCGCTTCTCGGCCTCGCAGTTCATGCCCGACGTGCGTCGATACGGAGCCACGTTCTTCAGCACGGTGGGTCGTGCCCTCGCCTACATCCTCGCCACGCCTGCCTCGCCCGAGGACCGGGACCATCAGGTGAAGTACGGGCTCGCGCCCGAGTCGTCACCACGCGACATGCGCGCGTTCAAGGAGCGGTTCGGGATCATGTGCGTGTCGGGCTACGGCTCGAGCGAGAACGTGATCATCATGGTGCCGCAGCCCGGCCTCCCCAAGGACGCGCTCGGGGTCCCCCAGGAGGGACTCGACGCCGCGGTGGTGGATCCGGAGACGACGGTCGAGCGGGCGACGGCATGCTTCGACGATGCCGGCAAGCTCCTCAACGGGGCCGACGCCATCGGCGAGATCGTCGGTCGCAACGTCGTCGACCGGTTCGAGGGCTACTACAACAACCCCGAGGCCGAAGCCGAGCGCACCCGCAACGGTTGGTACTGGTCCGGTGACCTCGGGTACCGCGACGAAGCCGGCGTCTTCTACTTCGCCGGCCGGATGGGCGAGTGGCTGCGCGTCGACTCGGAAAACTTTGCAACGGCACCGGTCGAACGGATCGTCGGCCGCTTTCCCGGTGCGAGTGGTGTGGCGGTGTTCGCCGTACCCGACGAGCGCACGGCCGACGACCAGATCATGGCCGCAGTCGAGCTCGAGGCGGGCGTGGAGTTCGATGCCGAGGCCTTCGGTCGGTTCCTCACCGAGCAGCCCGACCTCGGAACGAAGTGGGCGCCCCGGTATGTGCGCATCACCACCCTGCCGGTGGGCGCGACGAACAAGGTCGACAAGCGCCCACTGCGGGCGCAGCGTTGGTACACCGACGATCCGGTCTACTGGCGCACCGGGCCGGAGCCGAAGTACCGCCGCTTCACGACCGACGACCTCACCGCGCTCGAGGTCCGGTTCCACGAGTTCGGGCGCGCCGATGCGATCGGACGACCATGAGTGACGACCTCTACCCCGTCGACTTCTCCAAAGCTGGCGCGTTCGTGCGCGACGACTACTACGACCGTCTCACGGAGCTCCGAGGCCGCGCTGACTTGCCCCAGTACGAGGAAGGCGCGCGGCTGGTCGCGCGCTACGCCGACATCCGCGAGATCAGCCGGGATCCGGCACGCTTCTGTTCCGGGCGCGGCGTGCTCGCGAACGATCCACTCCGCCAGGGCGGGCGCATCGAGGGATCGATCCTGCACCTCGACCCGCCGCGACACGCGGAGTACCGCCGTCTCCTCAACCGTGAGTTCACGCCTCGAGCCGTCGGTCGGATGGAAGCACGCGTCCGGGAGCGCACTCGGGCCCTGCTCGATGCCATCCCTCGCGGCGAAGAGGTCGACGTCGTCGACGCCCTCGCCGCGCCGCTTCCGGTGATGGTGATCGCCGACGTCCTCGCCATCCCCGAGTCCGAGCGCTCCGAGTTCCGACGGTGGTCGGATGCCACGATCCTGGCGACGGACGGGCAGGGCATCATGCCGCCGGATGCCATCCAGTCGGTCATCGAGCTGACCGAGTTCCTGCGGGCGCACGCGGTTCGCCAGCGCAACGAGCCCGGTGACGACGTGGTGTCGCTGCTCGTCCAATCGACGATCGAGGGTGAGCCCCTGTCGGACGGCGAGCTGGTGACGTTCAACCTCTCCCTGCTCGTTGCCGGCAACGAGACGACGCGGCACCTCATCTCCGGTGCGCTCGTCGCCCTTGCCGAGCACCCCGACCAGCGAGCACGCCTCGCCGCCGAGCCCGACGCGATCCCCGGCGCGATCGAGGAGTGCCTTCGCTGGGTCACCCCCATCCAACAGTTCGCCCGTACCGTCGTGGAAGACACGACTATCGGCGAGGTCGAGGTGCAGGCCGACGAGTTCCTGCTCATGCTCTACGCGAGCGGGAACCGCGACGAAGCCGCCTTCGGGCCGACCGCTGGTCAGTTCGACGCCTTCCGGCCGGCCGCGACGCCGAACCTCGCATTCGGATTCGGCGAGCACCTCTGCCTCGGCGCGGCCCTCGCACGGCTCGAGGGTCGGGTGCTCCTCGAGGAGCTCTTCGCCCGCTCACCGGACTTCGAGATCACCGGACCCGGCGAGCTCACCAGCTCCAGCCTCGTGCGTGGTTACGAGCGACTCCCGATGCGCTTCGCCTGACGCCTGGGCGACGAGCTCGCCTCAGCGCGTCGAGCGAACCTTGGCGACCATCTTCTTGACGATCTTCACGACGCGATCGAACTCCGGCGACGGGTTCTCGAGTCGTTCCACCGGTTGGACTCCGACGTCGAGCACCTGCTTGCCGATGAGGACGGTGAACCCGTCGGCGCTGCCGGGCCCGCTCAGCGGGGAGTACGTGCTGAACGCCTCGTCACCCACACCGGGGAGCAGATCGATGCCGACGTTCGTCGACTGGTCGAGGTACGTGCGCAGGTCGCCGTTGTATCGCTCGAGCAGTTGCTTGGCCGGCTCGACCTTCAACGTCACGAACGCGACCCCGTTCGCACGGTCTGCGGGATCCGTCTCCCAGCTACAGCCACCGTTGTCGGGCGTGCCGCTGCTGAAGGGCTTTGTGCCCATGATCTTCGCCGCCTGGGTTTCCGTCAGGAGTGCACACTCGCTGACCGACCTCGCGCCTGCAGCGGGCATCACCGCGACCACCAGCACAACGAGCACGACGACGAGCGCGGAGCGGGTTCGAGTCATCCGGCACCGTACTCCGACGCTCGACGCTGGCGCTGCGCTGTGCTTGACATACGACATTATATTCCGTTATTCTGCGACGCATGTTCTCGGCCTTGCCCGTCGTCGCCCTGGTGCTGGCTCTGACCGTCGCCCCGGTGGCAATGGCGGCGGCGTACCTCGGCGGGCGCGTGCCTCCGCAGAGAGCCCGACGTTCGGCGGCGGTGCTGACGATCGGCGCGTTCGCCGCGCTCGGCCTCGAGGCCTACGCGCTGGCCGGCCGGCCGACCTCGGTACCGGGATTCGAGGTCAGCACGTTCTCGGGTCTGGTGCTCGTCCTCGTCCTCGGGATGGGCGCAACCGTGATGGGCTTCGCCGCTCGAAGCCTGCGCGGCGAGCCGTACCAGGGGCGCTTCGCCGTGCTGGGTGCGGGCCTGGTCGGCACCGGCTCGGCCCTCGCGCTCACGACTGACCTCCTCGTACTCGCCGCCGCTTGGGTGGCGACGAGCCTGCTCACCGTCGCCCTGATTCGCACCGGCCCGCAAGCTGGCCGCGACGCGCGCTCGGTGCGGTCGCGCCGTGCGTTCACGATCGGCGACATCCTGCTCGTCGTCGCGGTCCTGACCCTCGCCGCGACGGCCGGGAGCACGTCGATCGCCGCCGTCGGATCCGCGCCCGTTCCGGTGCTCGCGATCGCCGGGATCCTCCTTGTTCACGCCGCCGCGACCCGTTCCGCTTCGGGGCCCTTCGTCCGCTGGCTGCCCGACAGCCTCGGTGCCCCGACACCATCGTCGGCGTTGTTGCACGCGGGCATCGTCAACGCCGGGGCCGTGCTCCTGATCAAGCTGACCCCTGCGGTCGCAGGCACGGTTCCCGGCGCGACGACCGCGTTGGCGGTCGGAGGGCTCACGTGCGTCTTCGCCGAGGCGGTGATGCTCACCCGGCCCGACATCAAGGGACGGCTCGCGTGGTCGACGATCGCGCAGATGGCCTTCACGATGGTGCTGTGCGGGCTCGGGCTCACG
>JBBQFJ010000069.1:0-16354 GCA_038321755.1 Acidimicrobiia bacterium
CCTCGACCGTTGGGGCCCCGCTGCCATCCAGCTCTCGGCGGGTCCCGTCGTCGCCTTCCGCGACGACGGGATGGTCGTGCGCGCGCTGAACGGGCTGATCCCCGTGTTCGCCGCGGCCACGGGCCGCGTCGTCGGTACCGACGAGGCGCTCGTCCGTCGCCTGGCCGGCGGCGACGTGCACCGCGTCCCGCCCGGCCACCTCGTCGATCCCGCAGCAGGCGTTCGCAACATCGTGGACGCCCTCGTGCCCGATCCGCTCGTGCACGGCCCTTCGCGCACCGGGGGATCCGAGCTCGACCGGCGCGTGGGAGCACTCGGAGCGTCAGGCCGGCTCGACGCGCTCCCCGACCAGCCGGTACCGCTCCTCGACGGCACGACCGTCACCGCGCGCCTGCACACCCTCGGCCAAGGCCGCGACGTGCTGTGGGCACCCGACCCCGAGGTGATCGACGACCTCGATCGCCTCGCGGTCGTCCGCGACCAGGTCGGTCCGAAGGTCTGGCGACGCTTCGACTCGGTCGGGCGCCGCGTCGTCGCGCCGTGGCTCGAACGACCAGCGCTCGATCTCGCCACCGCCGGAGCACTCTCGTGATGCCGGACCGAGCGCTGCTCGTGACACCCGACTACCCGCCGCGACTGGGCGGGATCGCGCGCGTGCTCGACGCGCTGGTGACCGCGACGCGGCCCGCCTGTGAGTGGCACGTCGTCACGACGGTCGAGGGCCCGTCGACGCCAGACGTCGAGCGTGTCCGCGGGCACGTCGCGCTCGAGCGCGCCGCGCTGGCCCGCGCGCGTTGGCTCTCGAAGGCCGAACGCCCGCTCGTCGTCTGCGGCCACCTGCACGTCGCCGGCGAGGCTCGCTCGGCCGCAGTCGCGGCGCGGGCTCCGATGGGACTGCTGGTCTATGGCGCCGAGATCGTGAGCGGTGGCGCGCGCCATCGCGTCGCGCGTGCGCTCAGCGCCGGCAAGCGAGTGGTCGCGATCAGTTCCGCAACCGCCGAACGGGCCGTCCGAGCCGGCTTCCGGGAGGAGGATCTCCGCATCGTGCACCCGAGCCTCCGCCCGGACGCACGAGCCGTGGATCCCCAACCGCGCGACCCGAGATCCGGGCTTCGGCTCGTGTGCGTGGCGCGGCTCACGGAGAGCTACAAGAACCTGGAGCTGGTGCTCCGTGCCGCCGCGCTGCTCGCGCCGACCGGCGCGGTCGCGGACGTCACCGTCGTCGGCGACGGTCCGCGACGCGGCGCCCTCGAGCACAAGGCTGCCGAGCTCCAGGTCAGCGACATCGTGCGCTTTGTAGGTGCAGCCAGCGACTCGGAACGCTTCGACGCGCTCTCCCACGCGCACGTCGGCCTGTTCCCGAGTCGCGAGACCCTCGGCGAGGGCTCCGAGGGCTACGGGCTGGCGACCCAGGAGATGGCCGCGGCGGGGCTTCCCGTCCTTGCCGGACGGGCCGGTGGGACCGTCGATGCCGTCGACGACGCCTGGGGAGTCCTGCTCGATCCCGACGACCTGCGCTCCTGGGTCGTCGAGCTGCAGGCGCTCGCCGACGAGGAACCCCGCCGCCTGCGGATGGGTGCGGCCGGCATCGCGTGGGCGGAGGCCGTCGATCCGGGCGACGCCCCGCGCCGACTGCTGGAGGCACTCGCGTCGTGAAGATCGTGCATGTCTTCAAGGACGCGTACCCACCGCTCGCCGCAGGCATCACCGGCTACCTCGCCGACATCGCCGACGGGACGGCCGGTCGTGGGCACGAGGTCGAGCTGCACGTCGCGGGTGTCCACCGCTCGCGGCGTGATGTGCTGGCGAGTGGCGTCGTGGTCCACCGACACGCCGAGCTCGGGCGCGCGATGTCGTCGCCACTCTCACCCGGCCTAGTGCGAGAGGTCCGCAGCCTCGACGCCGACGTGCTGCACCTCCACATGCCGAACCCGCTCGGCGAGCTCGGCGCCGCGCTCCGCAAGGACTCGACGCCGATCATCGTGACCTTCCATGCTCAGCTCGGGCGCCAGCGGGTGCTCGAGCCGGTGTACGGACCGCTGCGAAACGCGATCGTCGATCGGGCGGCCGCGATCCTCGTGTCGAGCGAGCGCATGGCCGAGACCCCCGAGCTCGAACGCGCACGAGAGCACGTGCATGTGCTGCCGTACGGTGTGTCGCCGCGACTGACGGCGCACGAACCGAGCGCGACCCGCGAACCCGCGTCAGACCTCCGACTGCTCTTCGTCGGTCGCCTCGTCTACTACAAGGGGATCGACATCCTGCTCGCTGCGATCGCCGAAGTGCCGGGCGTGGTGCTGACCGTCGTCGGCGAAGGTGCGCTCCGGGACGAGCTCGAACGCACGATCCGCGAGCTCGGCCTCGGCGACCGCGTGCAGCTCGCAGGCGCAGTGACCGACGACGAGCTCATCGAGCTGTACGCGACCCACGACGTCTTCGTCATGGCGTCGGTCTCGCGGGCCGAGGCGTTCGGGCTCGCCATGAGCGAGGCGATGGCGAACGGCCTGCCCGCGATCAGCACCCGACTCGGGACCGGCACCGACTGGGTGAACCTCGACGACGTGACCGGGCTGGTCGTCGAACCCGGCGACGTCACCGCGTTGCGCGACGCCATCGAGCGGCTGCGCGACCCGGTGCTGCGCGAACGTCTCGGTGCGGGCGCACAAGCTCGGACCGAGGCGCTGTTCGGGTTCGAGCACCACCTCGACCGACTGCTCGAGATCTACGAGACCGCCGTGAGGTCATGACCGAGCGCCACACCGATGGGGTGATCGTGCTCGGCGCGGCCGGGTTCGTCGGTTCGGCGATCCACGCCGCGCGTCGAGCCACCGGCGCAACCGTCATCGGGACCTCCCGCGATGCGATCCCGGGCCTCGAGCAGGTCGACGACGGAGCCGCGCTCGATCGCCTGCTCGCCGACGGGTACGGACAGGTGGTGGTGACGCCACAGCTCGGGGCACCAATCGACTGGATCCTTGATCGCATCGACGGTCCACGGTGGGTCGTGCTCTCCTCCATGCAGCTCGCGGCCACGGCACTACCGCCCGGCGCCGCCACCGCGCGACTCCGCGAAGATCATGCGATCACTCGCGGCGCCGTCGTGCTCCGCCCGACGATGATCTTCGGTCACGGTCGAGACGTGAACCTCACGCGGCTCATCCGCCTGTTCCGCACCCTCCGCGTCGTGCCGATCCCGGCCGATGCGAACCAGCTCGTGCAGCCGATCCACGTCGACGACCTCGTCGCATTGATCGAGCAGGTCCGCACCCGACCGAAGGCTGGCCGTTACTCGGTCGGCGGCGACGAGGCGCTGCCCGCGTCCGAGCTCCTGCAGCTCATCGCCGAGATCGTCGGCGCGCGTCGTGTCCCGATCGGCGGTGTCGCAGGGCTCCTCACCGGTGCAGCGGCCCGCCTCGGCCGCAGTCGCGCCGACAGGTTCGACCGACTGTTCGAAGACAAGACCGCCGACCTCAGCGTCGCGGCCGCAGCGTTCGAGTGGTGGCCCGCACCGCTCGGGATCCGACTCGAACAGGCCGTGCGGGAGAGCGAGCGCTCAGCCTGACGGCCACGGCGGTATCCGCCACGGTGCCGCGCCGAGCCCGGCGACTCGCCGCAGGCCTCGCCGTACGTTCGACATCGCAGCCGCTTCGCGCAAGACACCTTCGGTCTCCTGCGCGGTTCGCGTCCAGGAGAGCGCGGCGACGCGGCGACGCGCGCGGCCAGCGAGCTCGACCCGTTCCTCCCCGGTCGCGTGCAGCACCTCGACGAGCGCATCGGCCCAGGCCCGGTCGTCGCCCGGGGCCACGAGGACGGCGCCGTCGCTCACCACCTCGGGCAGCGCCGCGGCGCGTGCGGCGACGACCGGCACCTCACAGGCCATCGCCTCGACCACCGGCAGGCCAAAGCCCTCCGCGTACGGCGGAAAGGCGAAGCAGGACGCGCCGCGGTAGAGCGTCGAAAGGTCGGCTTCCGGGACGAAGCCCACCCAGTGCACTCGGTCGGTGATGCCGAGCGAGATGGCGAGGTCTTCGAGGGTGCTTCGCTTCGACGACGGAGCGCCGGCGATCACCAGGTCGCACCCGATCGACTCCACGATCCTGGCGAACGCTCGCAGCAACGTGGCGACGTCCTCCTTGAGGTCGAAGCCTCCGAGGTAGAGCAGGAAGCCACGTTCGACGCCGAGGCGTGCGCACAGGCTCGCGACCGCGTCATCGCCGGGATCGAGCTCGAATCCGTCCGGTGCTGCCAGCGGGATCACCCGCAGTCGATGCCCCGACACTCGGAGGCGCCGCCGGATCGCCGCGGCGGACGCCTCGGAGTCGGTGACCACGAGGTCGGCGCCGGCCAGCGACAGGACGGACGAGTACGCGAGTCTGCCCCAGCTCCGACCGCGCCCGACCGGCCACAGCGTACGGTCCCACTCCACGGTGTCGTGCAACGTCAGCACGGTCGCGCACGGGGCTGCCCACGGCAGCCCGCGGTTGGCCGGCGCCAGCAACACGTCGAGGCGCTGCTGCCGCGCGGCACGTGCGAGTCCCACCTGCTCCCCGACCACCTCGCTGGCTCCACCGAACGGGATGACGGCAACCGGGAGATCATGGGCTGGAACACCGTCGGAGAGCGCGACCACCTCGACCAAAGGGCGCCGAACGAGCGCCCGCGTGAGCTCGAGGCAGTACCGCCCGACGCCGCTGAGCTCGACGCGCCTCAGCGCGCGAACGTCGATGCCGACCCGAAGCCGTCCAGCGTCAGCCACCCCCGGACCCGGCGAAGCCGGCCCGTTCCCACATGGCGGCGCCATCGCCTTCCGCGACGAGCTCCCCGGCTTCCAGGTACAGCACCCGGTCACACCGGATGGCTGACTCGCGCCGGTGGCTCACCACCAGCACGATCGCGTCCTTCCGCAGGTCGTCGATCACCCGGTTGATGGCCGACTCCGACACCGGGTCGAGTGCACTCGTCGGCTCGTCGAACACGACCAGGTTCGGGCGGCCGGCAACCGCTCGGGCGATCGTGATGCGCTGCCGCTGTCCGAGCGAGAAGCGCGACCCTCGCTCCGCGGCGACCGTCTCGAACCCGTCGGGGAGCTGCTCGATGTCGGAGGCGATCCATGCTTCGCGCGCAGCTGCCGCGATGGTCGCCGCGTCGATCCCGGGGCGACCGAGCGTGATGTTCTCGGAGATCGGGAGCTCGAAGAGCACTGCCTCCTGCGGGACGAACGCGCAGTGGCGCGCGCGCTCGTCAGGCGAGATGTCGTCGACCGCGACACCGTCGATCGTGACGGCACCAGCGTCGGGTCGGAGCAACCCGAGCGCAAGGAGGATCGCCGTCGACTTCCCCGCACCCGACGGACCGATGAACCCGATCGCCTCGCCGCGACGCCCACGGAAAGAGAGTCCGTTGATCGCGGGAGGTCCGTCGTCGTAGGAGTAGGTCACGTTCTCGAACGCGAGCTCCAGCCACGATCCGGGCTTCGCGTCACCCTGCGTGACCGCGCCGGCACGCAGCCCGGCGAGCGTCTCATCGAGGCGGAGCTTGTTCGGCGCGCGCTCGTCGACGGTGTGCAGGAGCTGTTGTGCACGCTGACTGTATGACAACGCCCGGACGAGGAGCAGGACGACCGACGCAAGGCTGCGCACGGCGATGTCAGCGGTCGCCAACACGATGAGGAGCCCGACGGCGACGACATAGATCGTGCTCTGATAGATCGCCGGACTCATCGCGTTGAGGATGTCGGCGGTCCGGCGGTGCTGCTGTTGCTCGTCCAGCAGTCGCTGACTCCGCTGCTCGACCCAGCTCGCGATCCCGAACACCCGGATCTCACGTCGCAACGCCTGGTTCTGCACCAGCTCCTTCGCCCAGGATCCCCGACTCCGCGAATACGCCTCGTTGGCCTCGCCTCCTCGGCGTGCGAGCGGTTGGAGCAACAGGCTCATCAACGCGGCTGCGACGACGATCGCCCCCGAGAGCGCAGGACTGACGAAGAACGCGGTGAGGAGCAACAGACCGAAACCGATCGCGGCGGGCAGCACGCGCAATGACGACTCGAGGACCAGCCGCGCTCCTTCGGAGTCGGCGAGTGCCAGGGTCTGCAGCTCACCCGTCCCGTATCGCTCCTGCACCGACATGTCGGCGCGCAGATACGCGTCGAGGAGGTCCTTGCGCAGGCTGATCTCGTAGGCGGTCGTGACCTTGCCCACGATCCGCTGGGCCCCGAACTCGGCGACGAGCCGGATCACGATGAGCCCGACCGCGACCGCGAGCAGCGGCTCCGAGGGCACGTTCTCGTGCAACCCGAGGCTCCGAACCTCGACGCGTCCGCTGTGCCCTGCGGCGAACGCGGACGCGACCGCCGCGACCGTGATGAGCATCACAGCTTCAGCAGCAGTGGAGACTGCACTGAAGACCGCAACGGCGATCGCAACTCTCGGGCGGTGGCGGAGCTGGCTGATGACGTCGCGCACGGCACTCGTACGACCCACGCGGCGTTGTTGCCTGCGCGAAGTCCGGGCGGCCACGCCGCACGCTACCGCGACGCGCTCTCGATCACCCTCGTCGGGCTCAGACTGTCGCCGAGCAGGCCTACCTAGCGAGATCCGGGTGGCCTCACCGCACCCTTGCCCGTCGCCTTCCGTACGATGGCCGTTGTGCGGATCGTGTTCGTGAACGTCGAGCTCCCTCGCCCGCAGGGCGCGGCCAGCAGTCGGCTGGCCGCGGCCATGCTCCCAGCCCTTGCCAGCCTCGGCGTCGACGTGACGTGCATTGCCAGCCACGAAGAATCGGACGGCTCGGTCGAGCAGGCGTGCGCTCACGCCGAGAGCAGCGGCTATGAGCTGATCCCGGTCCCGCTCCACCTTGCAGAGTCGCGAGCGCAGCGCTTGCACGCGAGCCTGCGCCGCCCGCGCTCCGAGCTCGCTCGCTCGCGGGCGCTCTGTCGGGCCGTCGAGGAAGCGATCCGGCCGGCGTACGACGTCCTGCATCTCGGCGACCTGTACCTCGCATGGGCGTTCGCGGACACACCACGAACCGTCCTCTACGTGCAGAACCTCGACGTCATCGATGGCGGCAACGCTGGCGCGACGATGCGCGAGCGCCTCGAGCGCGTTCAATCCCGGCGAGCAGCACATGTCCTGTTCACCCGAACGGAGCGCATCATCGCGATGACCGACCGGATCTCACACGAGGTGCTCCGGTGGCGCCCGGGCGTCCGGTCACCGGTCGCCGGTCCCGCGTTCGATGCTTCTTCGTACGAGGGCGGCCCTGCCGACGCGCCCGTCGTCGGCGTGATCGGCTCGATGTTCTGGCAGCCGTCACGCGCAGCAGCAGATCGAGTGCTCCGGTCGCTCTGGTCGCCGATCCGAGCGGCGGTCCCGGACGCGCGTCTGCTCGTCGCCGGCTACGACTCCGAGCGCTTTCTGGGCCACCACTTCCCACTCGACGGGGCCGAGTTGCTCGGCACGGTGGCCGACGCGAGCGACCTCTTCGGCCGCAGCGCGGTGCTCCTCTACCCCCCGCCACGCGCGACGGGCGTGAAGGTGAAGGTGCTCGAATCCCTAGCGTGCGGAGTACCGGTCGTGACGAACGACCAGGGCGGCGAGGGCCTGCCCGACGGCGCACCGGTGTCGTTCGCCGAGACCGACGACGAGCTCGTCGCCGCGACCGTCGGACTGTTGCGCGATCCCGCCGCCCGGCGAGCGCGGGCGACCGAAGGGCGGCGGTTCGTCGCAGCCGCTTTCGCCCCCCACGTAGGGGCGCAACGCCTGCTGGCTGCCTACGAGGAGCTCGGCTTGCGCTAGCCAGCGGCGGTCATCGGATCTCGGCGCAGAGAGCCTCCACGGCGTCGACGTACCCGTGGGACTGGGCCGTGGTGGCGTTGAACGCCGCGCCGAGCACGGGTGCCTCGGTCTGCTGGAAGAGCTCTGCGAGCGCGCTTGCCGGCGCGCATTCCGGTCGGCCGCGATCGTCACGCCACCGCTAATGCGGAGGCTCTCCCCTCGTCAGGCGACGGACCGCACGATCTCTGCTTGGTAGCACAACAATCTCCTTGCCATGACCGAGCGGATCGCGCGCGAGGTCTCTCATTGGGGCGGGGTTGAGCGCTCGAGAGCATCCGACCGGTGATCATCGTCGCGCCGAACGGGCGAGACCGAGGTGCGTACGAGCCAACAAGGCCATTGAAGCAACCGCGAGCATGCTGGTCAACAGCCCCGCGAGAAAGAGCACCACGTCACTCTCGATTGTGATCAAGGCATTGAGAAGGACCGCGTACGCCGCGATCGAGAAATCGGTCGGCGGCGCCGACGTGAACCATCGCCGAATCCCTCCCGCGACGAAGCCGAAGAGCAACCAGCCCATGATGACGGCGGGATATCCCCCACTCATGTACAGGTCCCCGAGGAAGCCTGGCTTCTGATTTGACTGGTCCGCGGCGTTGGAGTGCCAGATGTGCAACTTGAAGTAGTCGCTGACGGACGCCGCTGCTTTGCTAGACACGAAGATGCGTGGGATCAGGAACGTGTCAGCCAGTACACGAAGGCGCTCGCTCGTCGCATACGGCTGATCCTTCGGCACCTGGCCTACAACCGCAATGAGCGTGTCGAGCCCGTACAGACGAGTGCTGACGCCTTCGACGCTTTTCTGGACGAAGGTTCCGAGCGACGGATCGGGGATCAACCGTGGTGTGGGCGAACTGTCGTAGCGCCCAAAGGTCGAGGGCAGGTCGAGGAATCGTTGCGCGGCACTCGACGACCCATCGACGCTCGATGCACGCATGGCAATGCTCAGCGGCGTGAGGACTAGGACGAGAAAGAATGCACCGACGGCGAAGTGCTTCGCACTGAGCCTGTGACGCGAATAGCTCCAACAGACACCGGCTACAACCACGAGTTGGAGTAGGAGGTATCGGTACCCGAACGACAAGACGACCAGACCGAGTGCCCCAACGACGGCGAGCAGAATGCCGATGGGGCGTCGTCGTCTTAGGCGGTCGCACAGCATCAGCGCGAATCCGAGCAATCCAAGGTTGCTCAAGAGCTCGGAGAACGCGCCCAGCCCAGGCGCCTCCGGACCGCCGGCGAACCTCGACACCGTCAGTACCGCAGCGACGGCGCCGCCCGCGAGAGCGATGAACCGAATCGTCGGCCAGCACCGCTCGTCGGCGCCTGGCATCTTCGCGATGGGAGGCAGCAGGTGCTCGACCAGTCTGACTCGTGACGCAAGATGTCCGATCGCGAACGAGACGAGCGCCACCAACGCGACGACGAGCGCGGGGATCAGGTAGTCGAACCGCAGCGCGAGAACGATGTCCTTGAGCGGCGGGTCGGGATTCGCCTCGCTCAGCCCTGACGCGATCACGAGGCCGCGCAGCGGGTAATAGCAGAGGAAGACCAACGGAACCAGGACCAGCGGGGTCAGGACATCGGCTCGGCGGATCGAAGCGCGCACGAGCGGAATGAGGCAGACCACACCCAACCCAATCGAGAGCAGCGTGGCGAGTGCCTGCGTGCTGTCCTGGGTGTCCGCCGCTAGCGCGTTCGCGAGCGTTGCACCAAGGATCGCCACCACGATCGCGCACACGACGATGACGACGGGCCTCATCCGTTCAGGCTCGGCACTCATCGCGCTCCGATCGCGGCGTACTGGCCTTCCACTGCATCGACGTGCGCCCGAGGCGCGAAGTTCGCTGCGTGCGCGCGACCGTTGGCGACCAGCTGTCTGCGCAGCTCGGCGTCTCCGAGCACCGCTTTCACTGCCGCAGCGATCGCGGCGGCGTTGTCAGGCGGAACCAACAGGCCAGTCACTCCTGGGTCCACCAACTCGAGCACGCCGCCGAGAGCGGTCGCGACCACCGGGCAGTCGGCGAGCCACGCTTCGACGATCACTCGGCCGAACCCCTCGGGCCGTCGGGCGGCGTGCACGAAGACGTCAGCCGCTCCGAACACCGCAGCCATATCGCTGACCCCCCCGAGGAACACAACATCGTCTTCGAGCCCGAGCGACGAGACGAGCTCCAGCAACTCATCCCGGTAGACGCGAGACTCGGCTCCATACAGGTCACCGCCGGCGATCACCAGCAATGGTCGTTCTGCCGGCGCGAAGCAAGCCACCGCTCGGATCGCGATGTCATGTCCCTTCCATGAATGCAAGTGAGCGGCGACCAACGCGACGGGGCGTTCGAGGGGAAGTCCCAGCGCTGCACGTGCCACGTCCTTGGACGGAGGCGGACTGAGCGTTACCGGATTCCCCACGACATGCACGCGCGAACGCCGCAACCGCATCTGGGCTCCTGTGAAGTGCGAGTTCGCCAGCATTGCCACGACCGGCAGGGACGCGGTATCGAGGATCGCTCGCTGCGAACGATTCGGCACGAAGTCCCGAAGCGACCACACGAGGGGAATCTGTCGAGTCGCCAAGACTGGAGCGAGCACATGGGAACGAAAGCCGTTCGAGTGCACGATGTCGGCGCGGAAGTCGACCGCAACCCCTCCCACCCGGCGCCCCAACTTGATCGCGTCGGGGATCGCTCGCGTTGCCGACGCGACGAGCGCGGCCGCTGAACCGTGCCGCCGCACGGAGCGCAACGACTTTCCCGCAGGATCCACGACAACTTCAGCCCCGAGATCACCTACAGCCTCGGCGAAGTCGCCGTGATCCAACACGTGGACCAGCACAGGGTGACCATCGGCGATGAGCCCTTCCACCAACGCGCCGAGGCTTCGCTCCGCGCCGCCTTGTGCATTTCCTCCGGGGCTCACGAAGGCGATGCGTGCCCTGCCGGCGCGAGAACTCGTCACGTGCGCGCGATCAATGTCATGCGAGCGCGGTTCAGGTACGGCTGCGCGCGCCGCGGCTCGACCGACGGCCGGAGTCCTGCGAGTATCCGCCGTAGCCATAACCGTACCCGTACCCGTGATGCTGGGCCGTGGTGGCGTTGAGCACCGCTCCGAGCAGGGGCGCCTCAGTCTGCTGGAAGAGCTCTGCGGCGCGCTCGAGATGCCGGCGACGCGTCTGACCGGCTCCGACGACGAGTAGCACCCCGTCGACCCGTCCCGAGAGCACGAGCGCGTCGGTGACGGGGATCAGCGGCGGCGAGTCGATCACGACGAGGTCGGCGAACGACTGCACGGTGGCGAGCAGCTCCGACACCCGGGTCGCACCCATCAGCTCGGACGGGTTCGGGGGGATCGGGCCGGAGGTGAGGATCTGCACCGGCGGCACACCGTCGGCGACCACGACCGGGTTGAGCGCTTCCGAAAGTGACGCGTCGCCGACGAGGACCGACGTGAATCCGAGTTCGCGATCGAGCCCGAAGAACGCGTCGATGCGCGGCCGGCGGAGGTCGAGGTCGATCACGACGACGCGCCGACCGGCGCGCGCCATCGTGACGGCGAGGTTGACGGCGGTGGTGGTCTTGCCCTCGCTCGCCATCGCACTCGTGACGAGGATCGTCTGCACCGGGTGGCGCAGCCCGATGATCTGGAGGCTGGTGCGCAACGAGCGGTAGGCCTCGGCCGCGGGTGAGGTCGGTTCATCGATCGACACGACCCGCGTCGTCTTGCGGTCGCGCCAGCCGCCGACGGCGGGCACCTCGGCGAGCACGGTCATGCCGTGTCCGTAGCGACTGACGTCCTCTGCGGTGTTGACCTTGTCGTCCAGGTACTCGGCGAGGAAGGCGAGTCCGATCCCGAGCAGCAGTCCGAGGAACCCGGCGATCACTGCGTCGCGGATCGGCTGCGGCTTCACGGGCGCCGACGGGAGCGGCGCGGTGGCGACGACCTGCGCGCCACCGCTCTTGAGCGCGGAGTCAACCTGCACCTGGTCGAGCTTCTGCTTGAAGAGGTCGTACTGCGCGACGAGTGCGTCGCGCTCGGGACCACCGCCGTCGATCGAGTCGATCTGGGCCTGGATCTCGGTGAGCTTCTTCTGCACCTGCTGGCCGGCCGCGAGCAGGCTCTCCACCTGCTGGTCTCGGCGCGTCTCGACGTACGTCTTCGCGTAGAGGTCGGCCGCACGTTGCGCGACCTCGGGGCGCGGGCTCTGGACCGTCACGCGGATGACGTCGGTGAGCCCGACGCCCGCGACGCTCACGTCAGTGACCTGACTCGCGTCCTTGCCGAGCTTGCGTTGGACCTTCTGCTCGATCTGGCGCGACTGCAGGACGGTGACCTGGGTGTTGACGCGCCGGGTGGCATCGCCGTTCACGACCTGACCATTCGCGAAGACCGACTCCTGCGAAGTGTCGGTGAGGAGCAGGTCCGACGATGCGGCGTAGATGCGGGTGGAGGTGAACGCCAACCCGAGCGCGGCGCCGATGGCCAGGATCGTGACGAGCGCGACGATCGCCCAGCGCCGACGGAGCACGTGGAGGTAGTGCCGAAGCTCGAGCTCGGGGCGCTCGTCCATGACCGATTCACTGCTCCTGTTCGCGCGCCAAAGCACGATCGACGAGGGCGCAAGGCTACCGCCCGCTGCGTCGATCCCCAGATCGCGGCGCCGCGACGATATCGGGCGGTGGGTGGAGTGCTCAGGTCCCGTCGGGCCAGGCGACGCGCAGCAGGCGCTCGACGAGCGCGTCGAGCGCGTCGGCGGTGTCACGGAATGCCTTGAGGGGTCGCCCGATCGGATCCTCGACGTCGTCGGCCTCTGACGCGCCGAGCAGGTCCGTCACCTCACGGTGTGCGCTCAGCCTTTCGAGCCACTCGTCGAACGGCTTCGTGCGGCGCGGGCTCGCCTCACCCAGGCGCACGAGCTCCTTCAAGGTGAACGCGCGCGTGAACGCGCTCGGATCGAGCGCCACCGCTTCGCGCACGTGCTCGCGAGCCATGCCCAGCACCAGATCGGCGTCAGCCACGGAGCGCGGTTCGAGCATTCGGCTGCGGTGCTTGTCGAGCGCCATGCCCCGCTCGGCCATGACGGCTGCGGCCTCCGGCCACGCCGGACGACCGGCCTCGAGCACCCCCGCGGACCGGAGCTCGGCGTAGACCCGGGCTTCGGAGAGGCGCCGGGCAAGCAGGCTCGCGGCCATCGGCGAGCGACACTGGTTGGCCGTGCAGAGCACCAACAGGCGATACGGGTGGTCCGGGCCTCGGTCGATGGTGCCCAGGGTACCTGGCGCAGATGCGCCATCTCTGAAGGCTCGACCGTCCGGAACCCATGCTCTATAGTCCCCAGAAGCACACCCGACCCAGGGCGAAAAGGACTGACCATGCGGGCGTTCCATCGATCGATCATCCTCACAGCAGCGCTCGGTATGGCCGCGGCGATCGGCTTCGCCGGTCCCGCCGCCGCGCAGGGCTATGCCGGACCGACCATCGTCGTCGTCGCCGTCACCGGTGACACCGCGAACGTGAGCGGCAACGGCTGGCAGCCGGGTGCGCTCATCACGGTCACCATCCAGTCGGACCCGGTCGTGCTCGGCACGATCAACGCCAATGGTGCCGGAACGTTCAGCCAGAACTTCACCATCCCGTGCCTCGAAAATGGCACGCACACGATCACCGCATCGGGGATCGCCGCGGACGGGTTGCCCCGCACCTCGTCGGACGTCGTCACCATCCAGAACTGCGTCATCACCGCCGGGGCCCGTGCCCTCGCGTTCACCGGCTCGAACGACACGTTCCCGTTCGTCGGGATCGGCGTCGGTCTCATCCTCGCCGGTGCCGTGCTCGCGGTCGTCGCCCAGCGCCGTCGCAGCGCACACTCGATCAGCGCCTAACCAGCGCCCGTCAGTCCACTGGAACGGCGCCCCTCACGGGGCGCCGTTTCGCGTCCCGACCCGTTGCTGCGTCAGGGGAGCACGGGCTCGGACGCGTAGTCCGCAGCCGCGCGCCCGAGCTCCGCGACGACGCCGGGGAGCGTCGGGTCGGGGTCCCAGTCGATCGGGCGGAGGAGCACGAGAATCGCATCGAACGTGCCGTCGCGCGGGTTCGGGACGGGCCGCGTCGTGCATCGCACCCACACGAGCTGCCCGTCGGTCGCCCGACGGATGCCGACAACGGCATCGTCGATGCCAAGTCCGGTTGCGAGCGTCCGGTTGGTCGGTTCCGCGTCTGGTGGCATCGGCGTGCCGTCGGCGTGGTGCGCCTGGGATCCGATGCTCTCGACGCTGAGTCCCTCGAGCCGCGCGCTCCGACCCGTGAGCAGCTCGGACATCAGGTCGTTGGTCGCCAGCAGATCTCCTTCGAGGCTGACGACCGCGTACCCCAGCGCGTCGGGGCCGCGAGCCGCCTTCAACGCGCCGTCACTCGATCGCGAGAGCGTGGTGATGACGGCGTTGCACTCCTCTGCCGTCATCGCGCCGGCGAGCGCGCTGAGCAGCCGCGGGTCGAGCGGCGGGACGGGCACCTGGGCGATCAGCGGGTGGCGCGGCCGCTCGTCGACCTCGCCGACGTCGAGCAGGTCCTCGTGCAGCTTCTCGCCCTGGCGCAGCCCCGTGTACACGATCTCGATCGGCCGACCGGCGCCCGCGATGAGCTGCTCGGCGAGCCCGTTGATCGAGACCGGCCAGCCCATGTCGAGGACGAGCACCTCGCCGGGTGCCCCGATGACCGCACTCTGGAGCACGAGCCGGACGGCCTCGTCGACAGTCATGAAGTAGCGGGTGACCTCGCGATGTGTGACGGTCACCGGGCCACCGACCGCGATCTGGTGCTGGAAGGTCTCGAGGATCGACCCGCGGCTCCCGAGCACGTTCCCGAAGCGGACGCTGAGGAACGGCCCGGCGGCATCGACCGCGGCCCATGCGGTGAGGCGCTCCGCGATGCGCTTGGTGTACCCGAGGACGCTGATGGGCGCGGCGGCCTTGTCGGTCGAGATGTTGACGAGGCGCGAGACCTTGTGCCGCACTGCGGCCTCGAGGATGTGCTGGGTGCCGGTGATGTTGGTCTTGATCGCCTCGAGCGGCTGCTGCTCGAGAAGCGGCAGGTGCTTGAGGGCCGCGGCGTGGAACACGACCTCCGGGCGCCAGGACGCGAAGACCTCCTCGACGCGCGTGCGATCACGGATGTCAGCGACGACCAGGTTCGGCGACTCGAGCAGGCCGCTGTTGTCGATCGAGAGCTGCGTCGCATGGAGCGACGACTCGTCGCGGTCCAGCATCACGAGCTCGGCCGGATGCAGCTCGGCGAGGTGACGACAGATCTCGGCACCGATCGATCCGCCGGCCCCGGTGACGAGTACCCGCTTGCCCTCAACGGCGCTCCGGACGCTGTCGAGGTCGATCGACGCGGGCTCGCGACCCATCAGCTCCGCGTCGACGACGGGACGGATGTCGGAGAGTGTGACCCCGTCCTTGATGAGCTGGTCGATCGACGGCAGCGCGCGCACGTCGAGTCCGTGTGCGTGCGCGGCACGGGCGAGAGCTTGGCTCACCTCGGGAGGCGCGGAGGGTGCGGCGAGCAAGAGCGCTGACGCCTTCGACTCGACGGCGACGCGCACCAGGTCGGCACCCGTGCCCTTCACGGGCACGCCCTGCACTCGCAGCCGTGCCTTGCGCGGGTCGTCGTCGAGCAGGGCGACGGGCAGGTAACGACTGCTCGGGTTGTGGAGGAGCAGGCGCACCACCTGGGCGCCGGTCTCCCCCGCCCCGAAGACGACGAGCCGACTGACGTCCTCACCCCCGGGACGCAGGGCCGCGTCGGCCAGGACACGCCACACGTACCGACTCCCGGCACAGAGCGCCAGCGCGAAGGCTCCGGCGATGAACGGCACGCTGGCCGGGACGGGGCGCCCGGCCACCAGGTTGACCACGAACAGCCCGAGCGTCGTGATCGACACCATGCCCATCAGGGCGGCGAACTCCTCGAAGGACGCGACCTTGAACCGCCCGCGGTAGAGACCGAGCAGCGTCCCCGAGACGAGCTGGATCACCACCACGATCGGCACGACGAGCGCCGCGCCGGCCCAGTCGGGCGCGGACAGGACGAGATCCCATCGGAGGATGGTGGCGGCGGCGATCGCGATCGCCCAGGCGACGGCGTCGGTGGTGGCGGGCACCGCGAAGCGGACCCCTCGAACGTGCAGGAGGCGCCCGAGCCACGAGACCGCGCGGTCGTCCTGTTCCACCGTGTGACTCCAAGCCCCTCGCGCGGCACCCTGAGGATGAGCATCCTACGGGCCGAGGTGAGGGTCCCCAAAGGGGGAGCAACCCCAATCGTCGTCGCGAGGTGGTCCGGTAGGATCGCCGTCGCATGGGTCACTGCTACGAGTTCGGCATCACGATCAAAGAAGGTTGCGGGCACGCGATGCGCGTCCCGACCAAGACCGGCGCGTGCGTCTGTCCCACCTGCGAGGCACGATGCGAAGGCCGCTTCGAGCCCTGTGAGCGCATCGTGAGCCAGAAGGGCTACCTCCCGGT
>JBBQFJ010000070.1:0-16352 GCA_038321755.1 Acidimicrobiia bacterium
ATGAAGTGCGCGATCGAGCGGAAGCCCTACCCGCCGGGTGAGCACGGTCGCGGCCGCATCCGTGAGAGCGAGTACCTGCTCCAGCTCCGCGAGAAGCAGAAGGCCCGCCGCATCTACGGCGTGCTCGAGAAGCAGTTCCGCAACATGTACGCGGTGGCGTCACGCCAGCAGGGCATCGCGGGCGAGAACCTCCTCCGCATGCTGGAGTCCCGTCTCGACAACGTCGTGTTCCGCGCCAACTTCGGTGCGAGCCGCAACCAGGCGCGCCAGCTCGTGCGCCACGGTCACGTCACCGTCAACGGCAAGCGGCTCACGATCCCGTCCTACCAGTGCCGCAAGGGCGACATCGTGGGACTGTCCGACAAGATCAAGAAGAACATCGTCATCCGCCACAACCTCGACACCATCGACCGCGCCGTTCCCGCCTGGCTCGACGTCTCCAAGGACGCCGTGCTCGCGACGGTGCGTGACCTGCCGCTCCGGGAGCAGATCGACGTTCCCGTGCGCGAGCAGCTCATCGTCGAGCTGTACTCCAAGTAGTCCCCGTCCGAGTTCCTGAGAGCTGTCGCGAGAGAGTCGTAGTCCCACATGCTCATCATCCAGCGTCCTGAGGTCGAGTCCGGCGAGGCCGACGGCAACACGCAGTCGTTCGTCATCGCGCCACTCGAGCCCGGCTTCGGCCACACCCTCGGCAACAGCCTGCGTCGCACGTTGCTGTCGTCGATCCCCGGCGCGGCCGTCACGCAGGTCCGCTTCGACGAGGCACTCCACGAGTTCGACACGATCCCGGGGGTGAAGGAGGACGTCACCGACCTCATCCTGAACCTCAAGGACCTCGTGCTCACGTGCTCGAGCGATGAAGGCGTGAACCTGCGCCTCGACAAGCGTGGTCCCGGCGACGTCACCGCGGCCGACATCCAGGTCACGTCCGACGTGGAGGTCCTCAACCCCGACCTGCACCTGGCGACGGTGAACGCCAAGGGTCGTCTCGCCGTCGACCTGACGGTCGAGCAGGGTCGCGGGTACCTCTCGGCGGAGCGCAACAAGCGCACGTCGACCATCGGGGTGATCCCGGTCGACGCGATCTTCTCGCCGGTCCGGCGCGTGTCGTTCTCGATCGAGCCGACTCGCGTCGAGCAGGCGACGAACTACGACAAGCTGACGATCGAGATCGAGACCGACGGTTCGATCACGCCGAGTGACGCCCTGGCCTCGGCCGGCGACACCCTGCGCAGCCTCGTCGCTCTGGTGGCCGACCTGTCCGACGAGCCGAAGGGCCTCGAGCTCGGTGAGGTGTCGCCCACCACGGCGGCGTCGCCCGACCTCGAGCTCCCGATCGAGGAGCTCGACCTCTCGGAGCGTCCGCGCTACTGCCTCACGCGGGCCCGCGTCGACACGATCGGGCAGCTCGTGCAGAAGACCGAGGACGACCTCCTGGCGATCACCAACTTCGGTTCGAAGTCGCTCGAAGAGGTGCTCCAGAAGCTCGACGAGCGCGGCCTGTCGCTGCGCGTGAAGGAGTAGGACGATGCCCACTCCGCGCAAGGGTCCTCGCCTCGGCAAGGACCCCGCCCACCAGCGCCTGATGCTCGCGAACCTGGCGGCCAGCCTGTTCGAGGCCGAGCACATCGTCACGACCGTCACCAAGGCGAAGGTGCTCCGCCCGTACGCGGAGCACCTGATCACCAAGGCGAAGTCGGGCTCGATCCACGATCGCCGTGTCGTGATCGCGAAGATCCACGACAAGCAGGTCACCCACAAGCTGTTCTCCGAGATCGGTCCCCGGTACGCGTCCCGTCCGGGTGGTTACCTGCGGATCCTCAAGCTCGGTCCCCGTCCGGGTGACAATGCACCCATGGCCCGCATCGAGCTCGTCTAGTCGCACCACTGGCCGGCATGACCCTGTTCGATGCCGGTGCTGAGGACGACGAACCGCAGTCGGCGTCGCGATCGACGTCGGAGCGACTGAAGCTCGTCGTCGCCTACGACGGCAGCGACTTCCACGGGTTCGCGGCGCAGCGCGACGTCCGCACGGTCGAAGGCGTGCTGTCGGACGCGCTCGAGAAAGTCCTGAACTCCGGTCGCGAGATGTTGAACCTCACGTGCGCCGGACGGACCGACGCCGGTGTGCACGCCTGGGGTCAGGTGGTGAGCATCGAGATGCCGCCCGACACCGACACCCACCGCGTGCTCCGGGCGGTCAACCGGATGCTCGGGCCGGAGATCGTGCTGCGCTCGGTCGAGCGTGTGCCCGGCGACTTCGATGCCCGTCGCTCTGCCACTGCCCGTACGTACCGGTACACCATCGTGAACCGCGACGTCCCCGACCCCTTCCTCGCGCGGAGCGCGTGGTGGGTGCCCGAGCCGCTCGACGTGCCGCTCTTGCGTCTCGCGGCGGATCCGTTCATCGGCGAGCACGACTTTGCTGCCTTCTGCCGGCGCGGCCCCGAGGGCTCTACGACGATGCGCCGGGTGCTGTCGTCGCAGTGGCTGCCCGACGACCGTCCGGGCGTCCTGGTGTACGAGGTCCGGGCGACCGCGTTCTGCTGGCAGATGGTGCGCTCCCTCGTCGGCACGATCGTCGAGGCGGGGATGGCGAAGCGGCGTCCGGGCGATCTGCTGCGCGTGCTCCGGTCGAAGGACCGGGCCCAGGCCGGGCGCATCGCCCCACCCCAGGGCCTCTGCCTCTGGGACGTCGCCTACGACTGACCGACGCCAGAACACCTTGGCCCTGTGTCAGCCGGGGGCGTCGCCGAAGTAGAGGAAGCCGTAGCCCTCGTCGCGGAACGTGAGTCCTGCTTCCGTCAGCACGACGCCCCAATCGCCGCGTACCGTCGGGTCGGTCTCCTCCATGCCGTGGTCGGCGACGAGGACGAACGCGGTGTCGTCGAGCACGCCGGCAGCTTCGACCGCCCCGATGATCTCGCCCATGCGCGCGTCGCTGTCGCGGATCGATGCCGCCGCGATCTCCGAGTACGGACCGCCCTCGTGCATCGCCGCGTCGGTGAGCGTGAAGTTCGCGAACATGAACCGAGGCCGCGGGTACGTCTCGTCGCGGTAGCTCCCACCCCAGATCCCGGTCGCCTGGTCGACGCCCATGTGGTCGACGATCGACGACCACGAGTAGTCCTTCGACGGACGGACGAAGCGCTCGGTGGTGTTCGGGAGCCCCTCGGGGCTCTTCGGGATGGGTGGGATCTCACCCCGGCGAAAGAACCCGAACGTCGAGTAGTCGGCATCGATGTCACACGGCTCGTTCACCGACGCGGTGAATGCGTCCGGCTCGTGACGGTGCAGCACGGTGTGGATCGACTCGACGCCCTCGAACGTGTGCTCCATCGCCCAGGGCCACGTCGCGTTGGAGTTCGTGATGACCTGCTGCCCGGTCGCGCGGTCGAACCAAGCGTTGTGCAGGATCCCGTGGTGTCCCGGCAGGCGTCCGGTGAGGATCGATGTGTGGTTGGCGAGCGTCACCGTCGGGAGGCCTGCCATCGCCCCGTGCGCGTACGCCGTCCCGCGCTCGATCAGCCGGGCCACGTTGGGGGCTTCGCCCCGCGCGGCCATGTCGTACAGCACGTTCGGGTTCGTGCCGTCGAAGAGGAAGACGACGACATGTGCGGGCGATCCGCCCGAGAGATCAAGCGCGTCGTGGCGCACCTCGCCGTCCTGTCCCGCGAGGTGCGTGCCGTCGGCGCCCGCCGGCACGCCGAGGAGCGCGAGGACGGTCGGCGCCACGTCGACGAGCCGGGCCGAGCGGGGGACGAGCCCATCGGACCGCACGCCCTTGCCGGCGAGCACGAACGGTGCGCGGGCCTGGACGATCCCGATCGACCCGTGCTCCCCGCGGTGCCCACCCTGGTCT
Source organism: Acidimicrobiia bacterium (assembly GCA_038321755.1). Classification (GTDB taxonomy): domain Bacteria; phylum Actinomycetota; class Acidimicrobiia; order IMCC26256; family PALSA-555; genus JALHSW01. The sequence continues at coordinate 3,863 of JBBQFJ010000070.1, forward strand.
TCCCAGTTGTGATCGGCCGAGTGGATCACGCAGAGGTCCGGGGCCGCGGGGTGGTCGAAGAGCTGTGCGACCTGGGCGAAGGCGTGCGGGTACGAGTTCTCGGAGCGGCTCGGGTGCTGGTGCGCCTGCTCCTCGCCGAGCGTGGGGAACCGGTCGGTGCACTGGTCGGCCAGGGGGTCGACGCCCTGGACCTCGAGCACCTCGAAGGACCCGTCGTCGTGGCGGTGGAAGCGCACCGATCCCTGGTGGGAGCAGGCCTCGTAGGCGCCGTCCCGGGCCAGGAGCACCATGTCGACGATCGGGTCGAGCGCGGCGCCCGTGAGGTGCTCGAGCGCCGTGGTCGCGGCCGCGGCGCGCTCAGCGGACAGCCAGGTCGGCTCCTGCCGCGTCCGGCCCGGGAGAGTGGTCATCCCGAGATCGTACGGCGTGGCTCCGGGCCGGATCGCCGTGCCCGCTTCGGGCGGGAGGACCCCACCGGCTCGGGCGGGGACCCGGGGGAGCCCCGATTGCTCGGCGAGCCCGCGGATCGGTAGGATTGCCCTTCGTGCTCGCGGCCCTTGGCCGTCGGCGCCGCCCCCATCGCTCCACTCTCTCGAGGACCCGCGTGCGGACCTTCCAGCCCAAGCCTGCCGACATCCAGCGCGCCTGGCACATCGTCGATGCCGACGGCGCCGTGCTCGGTCGCCTCGCGTCCGAGGTCGCCCACCTGCTGCGCGGCAAGCACAAGCCGACGTGGGCACCCCACGTCGACACTGGCGATCACATCATCGTCGTCAACGCTTCGAAGCTCTCGGTGAGCCCTCGGAAGCTCGCGGACAAGAAGTACTACCGCCACTCCGGCTACCCGGGTGGCCTGCGCGAAGAGTCGCTCGAGCACCTGCTCGGCCGCGACCCCGAGCGAGTGATCCGACTCGCGGTCCGCGGGATGCTGCCGAAGGGTCGCCTCGGCCGCGCCATGATCTCGAAGCTCAAGATCTACCCGGGCCCGACCCATCCCCACGCCGCCCAGCAGCCGACCCCGAGGGCTCTCACCTCGGCGCGGCGCGCGGGCTGATCCAGGAGCGCGTTGTGCCCAAGCCACTGATCCAGACGACCGGACGCCGCAAGTCGGCAGTCGCCCGCGTGCGGCTTCGTCCCGGGACCGGCGTCGTCGTCATCAACGGTCGCGCCGTCGAGGCGTACTTTCCGGTCCCGACGCACCGTCAGCACTCCACCGAGGCGCTCCGGGTGTCACAGACCGCCGACGTCTACGACGTCGACGCGACGATTCACGGCGGTGGCGTCAGCGGGCAGGCGGGCGCGCTGCGTCTCGGCATCGCGCGTGCACTCGTCGCCCTCGACGACGAGCTGCGTCCGACCCTGAAGAAGGCTGGACTCCTCGTGCGCGACGCGCGCGAGAAGGAGCGTCGCAAGTACGGCCTCAAGAAGGCCCGCAAGGCGCCCCAGTACTCGAAGCGGTAGTCGCGCCTCGTGGCGCGCCGCATCTGATGTGACCTTGCGCTTCGGCACCGACGGAATCCGTGGGGTCGCCAACCGCGAGCTGACTCCCGAGCTGGTCACCGCGCTCGGGCGTGCCGCGGCGCGGGTCCTCGGCACCGATGTCCCGTTCGTGATCGGCCGCGACACTCGCCGTTCGGGACCGCTGCTGCAAGCCGCCCTGATCGCCGGCATCTGCGCCGAGGGCGCGAGCGTCGATCTGGCCGGTGTCCTGCCGACGCCGGGCGTCGCGATCCTGGCCAAGGCACGCAACGCTCCCGCCGCGGTGATCTCGGCGAGCCACAACCCGTTCGAGGACAACGGCGTGAAGCTGTTCGCGCCCGGCGGCCGGAAGGTCACCGAGGAGCTCGAGCGCCACATCGAGCACGAGCTCCGCACGCTCGCGACGAGCGTGCCGGACGCAGGACCCACAGGCGGGGCGGTCGGGGTCGACCGTCCGATCAAGGATCCGCTCGACGAGTACGTCCGCCACGTCGTCGGTGCGCTGGAAGGACGTCAGCTCGACGGCATCAAGGTCGTGCTCGACTGCGGCAACGGCGCAACCTTCCGGTCCGGGCCGCGCATCTTCCGTGAGCTCGGCGCCGAGGTCGAGGTGATGAACGCGCAGCCCGACGGCACGAACATCAATCGGGCATGCGGGTCGACGGACACCACGTCGTTGCAGGAAGCGGTCGTCGCGCTCGGCGCGCAGGCCGGCCTCGCGTTCGACGGCGACGGCGATCGGGTGATCGCGGTCGATGAACGGGGAGTGCTGATCGACGGCGACCAGATCATGGCGGTGTGCGCGCTCGACCTCAAGGAGCGCGACAAGCTGCGCGGCGACACCGTGGTCGCGACCGTCATGTCCAACCTCGGCCTGCGGCGATGCCTCGCCGCGCATGACGTCGAGTTCGTCGAAGTTCCCGTCGGCGATCGTCAGGTGCTCGACGAGCTCGAGCGTCGCGACCTCGCACTCGGCGGCGAGCAGTCGGGTCACATCATCTTCACCGACGCTGCGATGACCGGCGACGGGGCGCTGACCGGCGCCTTCCTGCTCGACGTGGTGCACGGCACCGGGCACTCCCTGTCGTTGCTCAGCGGCGTCATGCAGCGCTTTCCCCAGATCCTGCGCAACGTGACGGTCCGGGACCGCAAGGCGCTCGACACCGACTCGGCGTTCTGGGCCGAGGCGAGCGAGATCGACCAGGAGCTGGCACCCGACGGCCGGGTGCTGGTGCGCCCGTCCGGGACCGAGCCGGTGGTCCGGGTGATGGTCGAAGCTCCGAGCGTCGAACGGGCGGAGCTCGTGGCCGACCGCCTCGTCGAAGCCGTGGAGCGAGCCTGCGGCGGCGCCGCCCAACCGACGTCGCACGCCGACCAGTAACCTCGACCTGACATGTGCGGGATCATCGGCGTCGTCCGCCGCCGCAGCACCCGGGTTCCACCCGAGGCCGGGCCGCTCGTCGCCGGCCTCGACATCGCCCTCGCGCGCATCGACGGCTGGCGTGGCTCGCTCGACGACCTCCAGGTCGCCGCCGCCGCCGTGGAGTTGGTCGACGCCGCGCTGCGGGGCGTTCCGGGCGTCCGCACCCTCCTGACCGACCGGCTCGGCGCGGTCGCGATCGAACATCGGGTCGACGCCATCACCGACTCGTTGGCCACGGCCGAGGCCGCCCTCGACGCCGGCGAGGCCGGGGTCAGCGGCGCAGACCTCGAGGCGGTCAACGCGGTGCTCCTGCGGATCAAGGACGCGACCTGGGCAGTGCGCAATGACCGTCTGCGCAACGCTCGAGCCGTCGGCGACCTGGCCGGCACCGATGCCGGCATCGCCGCGATCGAGGCGTTCACCTCGGTGCAGGTCTCGCTCTCGGCGCTCGATCGGCTCGAGGTGCGCGGCCGCGACTCCGCCGGGTTGCACCTTCTCGTGCGGGACCATGCGCTCGACTTCACCGACCCGGCGGTCGTGGGGTTGCTGTCGCGTCGTGCCGCTGACCCACTCTTCGAGGACGGCGCGGCGCGCACCCCCGACGGACTCCTCTCCCTCGTGTACAAGGCGGCGGCGGAGATCGGTGAGCTCGGCGACAACACTCGGCACCTGCGCTCGGCGATCCGTGACGACGAGTTGCTGCACCTCGCGCTGTCGAACGACGCGGCCGAGGTCATCGTGCTCGGCCACACCCGCTGGGCGAGTGTCGGGATCATCTCGGAGCCCAACGCGCACCCGTTGAACTCCGAAGAGCTCGGTCGCGCGGACGGGCCGTACGTCGTCGGTGCTCTGAACGGTGATGTCGACAACTACGCCGATCTCACCGTGCTCGAGTCGTTGTCGGTCCCGGCCGAGATCACCACCGACGCAAAGGTCATCCCGATGCTGGTCTCGCACCACCTCGGCGCAGGGACCGCGGCGACGGAATCGTTCCGCGCCACCGTCGCAACCCTCGAGGGTTCGGTCGCGATCGGCGCGAGCGCGGCGGCTGCGCCGGACCAGCTCTTCCTCGCGCTGCGCGGCAGTGGCCAGGCCCTCTACGTCGGGCTCGCCGAGGACGCGTTCGTGATCGCGAGCGAGCCTTACGGGCTCGTCGAGGAGACCTCGACCTACCTCCGTCTCGACGGTGAGACACCAGCGGATGCGTCGAGGGCCGGTGCGACGCGCGGCCAGATCGTCGTGGTCGACACCGCGCGCGCGGGCACCGTCGACGGACTCGAGCGGCTGGCGTACGACGGCACCCGGCTGCCGGTCGTCGAGGCTGATCTGCAGCACGCGCAGATCACGACCCGGGACATCGACCGTGGGAGCTCACCGCACTTCCTCCTCAAGGAGATCTCCGAGGCGCTCGCGTCCTTCCGCAAGACCCTCCGCGGCAAGATCGTCGAGGACGGCGCGCGTCTGCGGGTCGCCCTCGGACCCGACACGCTCCCCGACGCCTTCCGCAGTCGCCTCGCAGCCGGAGAGATCACGCGGGTCGCGATCATCGGGCAAGGCACCGCCGCGGTGGCCGGTCGGAGCTTGGCGGCGATCCTGCGCGTCGCGGTCGACGGCAGGGTCCTCGTCGAGCCGATGCTCGCGACCGAGCTCTCGGGGTTCGGCCTCCGTGACGACATGCGCGACACCCTCGTGATCGCGATCAGTCAGAGCGGGACCACCACCGACACGAACCGCACGGTCGACGTGGCCCGCGACCGCGGCGCGTTCGTCGTGGCGATCGTCAATCGACGCAACAGCGATCTGGTCGACAAGTCCGACGGGGTGCTGTTCACGTCCGACGGGCGCGACGTCGAGATGAGCGTCGCGTCCACCAAGGCCTTCTACGCCCAGATCGCGGCCGGGGCGCTCCTCGCCCTCGCCGTCGCCGACGGACTCGGCGCGCTCGACCCGGCGTGGGCGCACGAGCTCCTGCAGAGCCTGCGGGAGCTCCCCGATGCGATGCGCGACGTGATCGAGCGGCGCGGAGGCCTCGCGGACGTCGTGCAGCGTCACGTCCTGAGTCGTCGGTACTGGGCGGTCGTCGGGAACGGCGCCAACGCGATCGCGGCGAACGAGATCCGGATCAAGCTGTCCGAGCTCTGCTACAAGGCGATCGCCTGCGACGTGACCGAGGACAAGAAGCACATCGACCTCTCCTCGGAGCCGCTCATCATCGTGTGCGCAGCAGGACTCGTCGGCTCGAACGCGGACGACGTGGGGAAAGAGGTCGCGATCTTCCGGGCGCACCGCGCCGCCCCGATCGTGATCGCGAACGACGCGACTCGCTATCCCGCGGCGCTCGAGACGCTCACCGTCCGCGCGGTGCACCCCGAGCTCGACTTCGTGCTCGCGACGGTGGTCGGTCACCTCTTCGGCTACTAGGCGGCCCTCGCGATCGACGCCTCCGCCCGCCCGCTCCGCGAAGCGCGAGCGGCGGTCGAGGCCACCGCACCGGGATCGCCCGAAGGGCTCCTCGACCGCCTCGGACCGGCGATCGAACGGCCGGCACGCACCTTCTTCGACGGGCTCCGCGCCAGCGGCTACGACGGCACCCTCGAGGCGAGCACGGCGGCGCGCCTCGCGTCGCTCCTGCGCTACGCGACCGGCGCCGTCTCGCTCGACTCGTACGAGATCGAGCACGGCAAGGTCGGTGTGCCCAGCACGGTGGTCCACGACCTCACCGCCGCGCTCACCAAGGGGATCGAGGAGCTGACCCGTCCAGTCGACGCGATCAAGCACCAGGCGAAGACGGTCACCGTCGGCATCTCGAGATCCGACGAAACCCTGCTCCAGGTCCCGCTCGTGCGCGAGGTCCTCGCGGCCGGGGCACCCCGTGACGGCCTCACCTACCGCGCATTGCGCACGCTCGTCGATCTCGACCCTGCCGTGGTCGAGGTCACGGGGTACACGCGCTACCGGATCGAAGGCGACGTCGACGGCGACACCGCGACGCTCCAGGTCCTCGACAAGGGCGGGGTCGCGGCCGGGCTCGTGTCGCGCGCCGAGTCGGACCCGCAGCTCCGCGGCACGAAGCATCGGGTCGCGACGCAGCGTGAGGTCACCGCGGTGAGGGGACGCAGCGACGGACGGACGCTCGTCATCGTCCCCGAGGTCAAGCAGAACCAGACGAACGGCTTGACGCTCCTGCACGTCCGCTTCGCCGAGCACCTTGCTCCGGAGGTCATGCGGGCCGTGCTGCAGGGGTACCAGGGCCGCTATGGCGCGCTGAAGGACGCGGTCACCGAGACCGAGCCGACCTTCGAGGACGCGCGCCTCGGGAGCATCCCGGTGACCGACCTGCTGACCGCGCCCGTCTACGTGCTCGCGGAGCGCTGGAGCACCTAGCCCGGATGATCCGCCCTTCCTGATGATTCTTGGCCTCGGGACCGACCTCGTGGAGGTGGCGCGCTTCCGGCTCGCGATGCAGCGGCGCGCGGCGTTGCCCGAGCGCCTCTTCAGTGACGCCGAGCGGGAGTACGCGTTCCGGCAGAAGAATCCCGCGAAGAGCCTCGCCGCGCGCTTCGGCGCGAAAGAAGCGGTGATGAAGGGGATGGGCGTCGGGCTCTGGAAGTTCCGATTCCGAGACGTCGAGGTGGTGCGCGCCAAGAGTGGCGCGCCGTCGATCGCGCTCAGCGGCCGTGCGGCCGAGATGGCCGCCGAGCGCGGCATCACCGCGTGGCACCTCTCCCTGACGCACACCGAGACGACCGCGATGGCCGTCGCGATCGCGATGAACGACTGACCGTGGAACCGATCCTGACGCCGACGGAGATGGGCGACGCTGATCGGCGCGCGATCGCGGCCGGCACGCCGGGGGTCGTGCTCATGGACCGTGCGGGACGCGCGGTCGCGTGGGAGGTCCGTCGTCAGCTCGGCTCCCGGTACGGGCGTCGCGTGACCATCGTCTGCGGCAAGGGCAACAACGGCGGCGATGGCCTCGTGGCGGCACGCGTCCTCGCCGGCTGGGGAGTGCGGGTCGACCTGCTGCGGCTCGCGACGCCGCTGGAGGTCGCGAACGTGGATCGCTCGATCGACCGGGCTGATCTCCTCGTGGACGCGATGTTCGGGACCGGGTTTCGCGGATCACTCGACGAGGTCGCCGCGCACGTCGCACGCCGGAGCGCGACGGTGCCGACGGTTGCGATCGACATCCCTTCCGGTGTCGACGGTGCGACCGGGTGCATCGACGGCGCGGCGGTGCACTCCGACTCCACGGTCACCTTCGCGGCCCGCAAGCCCGGGCTCTGCTTCGAACCTGGGCGGAGCCACGCGGGCGAGGTGCACGTGATCGACATCGGGATCGACATCGGAAACGACATCGGGAGCGACGTCCGCACCGACACGCCGCCGCTCGGCCTCACGGAGGAGTCCGATGTCGAAGGCTGGCTGAAACCGCCCGACGCGCGTGCCCACAAGTGGCGGTCCGGGGTGCTCGTCGTCGGTGGCTCGGGCGGCATGACCGGAGCGCCACTGCTCGTGAGCCACGCGGCGATGCGCATCGGTGCCGGGATGATCTGGTGCGGTGTCCCCGGGGTCGACGCGGCGGCGCGGGCATCCGGGAGCGAGATCGTCGCCAAGGCCTTGCCCGCCACCGCCGAGGGTGCGCTGACCGGGCTCGGATCGGTGGGCGAGGCGATCGATCGCTTTCGCGCCGTCGTGATCGGACCCGGCCTGGGCGGTGCGACCGAGACGCGCGCCGCGGTGCGGGCGATGCTCTCGAGGATCTCCGTCCCGGTCGTCCTCGACGCCGACGGGCTCAACGCGTTCGAGGGCGATGCAGCCGCGCTCGCGTCGCGGCCGGCGCCGACGATCCTCACCCCCCACGAAGGTGAGTACCTGCGATTGGCCGGTGCGCCGGTCGGCGACGACCGCGTGGGCGCGGCGCGCCGCCTGGCCGCAGCAACCGGCGCCATCGTGCTCCTGAAGGGGCCCGGCACGGTGGTCGCCACGCCGGAGGGGCGCGCGGCCGTCAACCCGCACGACGGCCCCTGGCTCGCCACGGCCGGCAGCGGGGACGTGCTCTCCGGCATCATCGGTGGGCTGCTGGCCCGCGGGCTCGAGCCCTTCGAGGCCGCGACCGCCGGGGCGTTCCTCCACGCGAGAGCTGCGGACCGGGCCGGGCATACTGGATTGGTCGCCGGCGACCTCGTCGCCGCGCTCCCGCGCACCCTCTCGAGCCTGGAGCCCTGAGCTGTGACCGATCTGTCCGGCCTCCGCCCGGTCTGGGGTGAGGTCGACCTCGCGGCCGTGCGGGCCAACGCCCGGGTCCTCGCCGACCTCGCGAGCCCAGCCACGCTGCTCGCGGTCGTGAAGGCCGACGCCTACGGGCACGGCGCCGTACCGGTCGCCCGCGCCGCGCTCGACGCCGGTGCGACGTGGCTCGGTGTGGCCCTCGTCGAGGAGGGCGCGGCGTTGCGCGCCGCCGGCATCGACGCGCCGATCCTCGTCCTGTCGGAGCCGGCGCCGGCGGCCGCCGACGCGGTCATCGCCCATGGGCTCACGCCCGTCGTGTACACGCCTGCAGGGATCGAGGCGCTCGCGAAGGCGGTGGTCGACGCCGGGAGCGACCCACGACCGGTGCACCTCAAGGTCGACACCGGCATGCACCGTGCAGGATGCACGGTCGACGACGCGTCGAGCCTGGTCGACGCGATCGCGGCGCGTCCCGAGCTGGTGCTCGAGGGCATCTGCACGCACTTCGCGGTCGCCGACGAGCCCGGCCACGCCTACACGCTGGAACAGGTGGCGCGCTTCGACGCAGTGCTCGACGACCTCGATGCCCGAGGGGTCCGACCGGGGCTCGTGCACGCGGCGAACTCTGCCGGACTCCTGGGCGAGCCGAGTCACCGCTACGACCTCGTGCGCGTGGGGATCGCGCTGTACGGCGTTCCCCCGGCCGACGCGCTGGAGCATCGGGTCGCGCTGCAGCCGGTGCTCTCGCTCCATGCCCGCGTCGCGCACGTGAAGGCCCTCCCTGCCGGATCTCGCGTCTCGTACGGGCTTCGCTACGAGCTCCCGCGCGCAGGCACCATCGCGACGGTTCCCGTCGGCTACGCGGACGGCGTGCCGCGCAACCTCGGGCTCCACGGTGGTGAAGTGCTCGTAGGAGGTCGACGCTTCCCGATCGCGGGCACGGTCACGATGGATCAGCTCATGGTCGACGTCGGCGACACACCGGTCGACGTCGGCGACGACGTCGTCCTGCTCGGTCGGCAGGGCGACGAGGAGATCACCGCCGGCGAGTGGGCCGCGCGGCTCGGCACGATCGCGTATGAGATCGTCACCGGGATCGGCCCGCGGGTGCCGCGGCGGTACCTCGGATGAGCGCCGGGAAGCAGGTGCTCAAGGTCGCCGGGGTCGCGACCGGCGTAGCGCTCGGCGCGGCCGGGGTCGCGCTCGGCGCGGAGCGAGCACTCGCCCGCAGCCTCCGGCAACGGCCCGACCCGGACGCCGGTCGGCTCGGCCCGCTCGTCTTCGACGAGTCCCGACGGCTCCCGAGCCACGACGGCGGCAGCCTCTACACCGTGAGTCGTGGGGCCACGACCGGGGCGCCGACGTTCCTGTTCTCCCACGGCGTCACGATCGACTCCCGGGTGTGGGTGAAGCAGTTCGACGCGCTTCCCGGCCAGGGTGTCCGCGTGGTCGCGTATGACCATCGGGGCCACGGCGAATCCACCGCAGGGCACAGTGGCCACTCGGTCGAGAACCTGGCGGCTGACATGCGGTCGGTGCTCGAAGGACTCGACCTCAACGACGTCGTGATCGTCGGGCACTCGATGGGCGGCATCGCAGCCCAGAAGTTCGCGATCGACCACGCAGAGGTCGCCCGTGTTCGAGTGCGGGGCATGGTGCTCTTGTCGACGTTCGCGAGGACCCCGCTCGCGGCAATGAACCCGTTCCGGGGCACCGCGTCGCGAGTCGCGGGTTGGCTCGATCTCGCTGCGCTGTCGCGGCGACCCGAGCTGGGCACCTTGATCGCACGCGTCGGGTTCGGCCGTTCACCGGTCGCGAGTCAGGTCGAGCTCGTGCGCGAGATGCTGGCGTCGTGCTCCGCCGAGACCGGTCGCGACGCCGTCCTCCCCCTGCTGGGTCTCGACCTGGTGGGCGAACTCGCCCGGATCGACCTGCCGACGCTCGTCATCGTCGGGACGGCCGACGTCCTCACCCCACCGGTCGAGTCGCGACGTCTCGCGAGGAGCATCCGCGGCGCGCGGCTGCACCTCATCGAGCGCGCCGGGCACACGGTCATGCTCGAGCGCGCCGAGGAGCTCGATGAGCTCCTGCTCTCGTTCGGGCGCGACGTCGGCCTCACCCCGACCGCCGAAGCTGCGAGCGCGTGACGCCCGAGCTCGGGCCGAGCGAGCTCGTGCCCGGCGTCAGCGTCGGTCAGTGGACCGGGGCCGGGACCGGCGTCACCGTCGTCCTCTGCCCGCCGGGGACGACGGGCTCGGGCGAGGTTCGGGGCGGCGCGCCGGCGACCCGTGAGATCTCGTTGCTCGAACCGGAGCGCAGCATCGAGCACGTCGATGCGGTGGTGTTCACCGGTGGCTCGGCGTTCGGGCTCTCGGCCGCCGACGGGGTCATGGCGTGGCTCGCCGAGCACGATCGTGGCTTTCCGACCCGGGGCGGGTCGGTGCCGATCGTCCCGACCGCAGCCATCTTCGACCTCGTCACTGCCGGCGCGGTGCGCCCGGGTCCGAGCGAGGGGCGTGCCGCGGTCGAGGCCGCGGCATCGGGCGCGGCGATCGCAACAGGACGGGTGGGAGCCGGGCGCGGGGCAACGGTCGGGAAGTGGCGGGGACCGGAGCACGCGGTCCCGGGTGGTCTCGGGATCGCTCGGGCCGTCGTGGGTGACGCCACGATCGGGGCAGTCGCGGTGGTGAACGCGATCGGTGACGTGCTCGACGCCGACGGCGCACTGCTCGCCGGCTCACGTGCGGGAGTCGAGGTCGATGCGTTCCCCGAAGCGGAGCTGTTCGTCGCGGAGGCGACGACGCTCGTCGCGATCGCCACGGATGCCCGGTGCACGAAGACCGAGTGCTTGCTGCTGGCCCAGAGCGGTCATCTCGGCCTCGCGCACTCGATCCGCCCGTCCCACACCCGCCACGACGGTGACTTCGTGGCCGCGCTCGCGACCGGCGCCGTGGAGGTGAACCTCGACCGGCTGCGGGTCGCGGCGACCGACGTGGCCGCCGAGGCGATCCGCGCCGCGGTGCGGCAGGATGACGGCTCGTGAGCCTGCTCGACGATCCGGCGCCGACCTGGTCCTCGTGGGAGGCGCTCGAGCACGAAGCACTGGCGTGCACCAAGTGCGCGCTGGCCGCCGGACGTACGCAGGTGGTGTTCGGTGCCGGCGACCAGAACGCTGATCTCGTCTTCGTCGGCGAGGGTCCTGGCGCGGAGGAGGACAAGCAGGGCATCCCGTTCGTCGGTCGGTCGGGTGCGCTCCTCACCCGGCTCATCGAAGGGATCGGCCTCACGCGCGCCGACGTCTACATCTGCAACGTCGTGAAGTGCCGTCCGCCCGGCAACCGAGATCCGCTCCCGGGGGAGATCAGCGCATGCCGACCGTACCTCCAGGCCCAGCTGGAGCTGCTCGAACCCGCGGTCATCGTCACCCTCGGGAACTTCGCGACGAAGCTCCTCCTCGACACGAAGGAGGGGATCACCAAGCTGCGCGGTCGTGCCTTCCCTGCTCGCGGCGGCACTGCCGTCCTGCTCCCCACCCTGCACCCCGCCGCGGTCCTCCGCGGCGGCGGGCCCGCGCTCGCGCAGGCGCGCGCCGACTTCGTGGCCGTCAAGCGGGCCCTCGCGCGGGCCCGGTCGCGGTCGTGAGCTGGGCGGTGTGGGTGGCATGAGCGGCATGAGCATCGCGACGCACTCGGTCGAGGAGACGCGCGCCGTCGGCCGCAGGCTGGGGACGGTGCTCGAAACGGGCGACGTCGTGCTGCTCGCGGGCGAGCTCGGTGTGGGCAAGACGCAGCTCGCCAAGGGGATCGCGGAGGCGCTCGACATCACCGAACCGGTGGTGAGCCCGACGTTCGCGATCGCGCGCGAGTACGACGGTCGGATCCCGCTGGTGCACGTCGATGTGTACCGCCTCGATCGCGCGCAAGAGGTCCTCGACCTCGGGCTCGACGACGCCGGTGACGACGTCGTCACCGTCGTCGAGTGGGGCGACGTCGCCGGCTCGTATCTGCCCGCCGAACGGCTGGAGGTGCGGCTCGAGATCGTCGATGCCTTGGGCGCCGACACAGCGACGGCCGGCGCCCTGGAAGGTAGAGCCGACGACCGGATCATCACGATCACCTTCGGTGGACCGACCTGGCACGCGCGTGAGACCGCCCTCGCCCTCGCGCTCGGCGTGGTGTCGTAGTGCGCGTCCTCGCGATCGACACGGCGACCTCGCAGGTCGGTGTCGCCATCGGTGACGCCGGCGACGTGCGCGGCGAGATCCGGCTCGTGGGCGGTCGGCGCCACGCCGAGCAGCTCGCGCCGGCGATCGAGTCGCTGGTCGAGTGGACCGGGGTCCGCCTCGACCAGCTCGCC
>JBBQFJ010000071.1:0-16153 GCA_038321755.1 Acidimicrobiia bacterium
CTGCATCGACTCGGCGCGAAGCGAGGTGAGCAGCTGCTCGGTCGCCGTGATGATCGAGTTCGGGATCCCCAGCGTGCGTGCGAAGACGTTCGTCGATCCACCGGGGAGTGGGGCGAGCGCGGTCTCGCTCCCGATGAGCCCGTCGGCGGCTTCGTTGAGGGTGCCGTCGCCGGCGGCCACGACGACGACGTCGATGCCGTCGCGGGCGGCGGAGCGGGCGAGTCGGGTGGCATGACCACGCCGGTAGGTCTCGGCGACCTCGAGGCGATGGTGCTCGCCGAGCAGCTGCTGGACCCGCACGCGGCGCCGGGGCGTCATCGACGATGCCGTCGGGTTCACGATCAGGAGGAGTCGCACGAGGGCGAAAGGTTAGGAGCAGCCGAGCGTGGGTGTCGGAGTGGAGCAGCCGTACGCTGCGTTCGTGGTCGCGAAGCGTGCGCTCGGGGAGCTCGACGAGGAGATCGCGGGGTGTCGGGCCTGTCCTCGTCTCGTCGCCTGGCGGGAGCAGGTTGCGCGCGAGAAGCGGGCGTCGTTCCGAGACGAGGAGTACTGGGGTCGGCCGGTCCCGGGATTCGGAGATCCGGACGCCCGGATCCTGCTGTTCGGGCTCGCACCGGCGGCCCACGGAGCCAATCGCACGGGTCGCATCTTCACTGGTGACCGATCCGGTGACTGGCTGTTCGCAGCGCTGCATCGGGTGGGGCTCGCGAATCAACCGACGTCCGTCCATCGTGACGACGGGCTCGCGCTGCGAGACACGTACATCGCAGCGGCGGTGCGGTGCGCACCGCCGGACAACAAGCCGTCGACCGACGAGCGTGATCGCTGCCTGCCATTCTTCTCGCGCGAGCTCGCGATCCTCGACCGGGTGCGAGTGATCGTCGCCCTGGGCGGGTTCGCGTACCAGGCACTGTGGGGCGTGCTCGCCGCCGACGGCGTGTCGCTCCCACGTCCGCGCCCCAGGTTCGCGCACGGTCTCGAGGTCCTGACCGAGCGAGCGACGATCCTCGGCTGCTACCACCCGAGCCAGCAGAACACCTTCACCGGCCGACTCACCGAGCCGATGCTGGATGCGGTGCTCACCCGCGCGGTCGCGGTGGCGGAGCCCTAGAGCAGCGCGAGGAGCTCGCCGAGGAAGTAGACGGCGGCGAGCGCGCCGAGCCCGAAGCCCACGGTCAGCCGGAGCGTCCGGTCCGACGAACGGATCGCGAGGTGCGAGCCGACGCGAGCGCCAGGAACGATGCCGATGCACAGGGGCAGCGCGTACAACCAGTCGATGTTCCCGAGGAGCGCATGGGTGATCGTGCCCGGCACCGCGAGCACGCCGACGCACGCGAGGGACGTCCCGATCGCGGCCTTGATCGGCAGTCGCACCCAGCCCGTGAAGAGCGGCACCATCACGATCCCGCCACCGATGCCGAGCAGTCCCGAGAGCCCGCCGGCCGCCAGGCCGATGAGCACCAGCCGCCACCACCCGGCGCGCAGCTCACCCGTCCGATGCATCTCGGCAGCAGGACCGGCATCCGTGATGCCCTCGACGAGGAGATCGGCCGGCGACTCGCGGACGACGACGGGTCGGCTGAGTCGGTAGGCGCTGAAGCCGACCAGGCCCGCGGTGAGGAGCATCAACAGGTGCCCGTCGCCGGGGATGACCTCGGTCAGCAGCGCCCCGCTGACCGCGGCCAGGATCCCGGCCCCCGCGGTCCAGGTCGCGATGCGGACGTCGACGAGCTGTTCGCGGTGGTAGCGCAGCGCACCGCTGATCGCGCCGGGGATGATCGACGGCAGCGTCGAGGCGATGGAGGCGACCGGCGAGGCGCCCAGCGCTCGGATCGCGGGGGTCGAGACGACCGCGCCACCCACACCGAACATGCCCGAGAGCACGCCGGTGCCGAAGCCGGCGAGCGCCGTGAGCACGACAATCCAGAAGTCCGACACCGGAGGCGGAGGCTACCCTTCGCCTCATGGGGAGCCCCGTCTCACTGCGCGGCCTGTACGTCCCGCTGATCACACCATTTGCCGCAGACGGGTCCGTCGCGCTCGACGCCATCGAGCGTCTCGCGAACGAGTATCTCGACGCGGGTGCCGCCGGACTCGTGCCGCTCGGGACCACCGGAGAGTCGCCGGCGCTCGATGCCGACGAGCAACGTGTGGTCATCGACGTCTGCGCGCGCGTGAGCACCGAGCGCGGCACGCAGATGATCGTGGGTGCGGGCACCAACAGCACTCGGACGACCATCGCGGCAGTGCAACGGCTCGCCGACGTGCCGGCTGCGTCCGCGGCGTTGGTCGTCGTGCCGTACTACGTGCGCCCGAGCCAAGCCGGGATCGTGGCCCACTTCGTCGAGGTTGCCCAGGCGAGCCCCGTTCCGATCGTCGTCTACAACATTCCGTACCGCACCGGACGAGCGCTCGACGCCGACGGACTGCTCGAGCTCGCGCGCACCCCGCACATCGCCGGGTTGAAGCAGGCGGTCGGCGCGCTCGACGGCGACACGATGCGTGTGCTCGCCGAGTCGCCCGACGACTTCGCCGTGCTGGGCGGCGAGGACCCGTACCTGTTCCCGACCGCACTGCTCGGCGGCGCCGGTGCGATCTGTGCGTCCTCCCACCTCTGCACCGATCGATTCGTCGCGATGATCGAATGTGGGCTCGCGGGCAAGGTGGACGAAGGGCGGGCGCACCACGAAGCACTCGCGCCCGTGATCGCAGCCGGTTTCGCCGAGCCGAACCCCTGCGTGTTCAAGGCCGTGCTCCACGCCCAGGGCAAGATCCCGACGCCGGACCTGCGTCTGCCGATGACCGGTGCTTCTCCGGCTGCCCGCGACCGGGCCCTCGCCGCGGTCGCGGCGGCCGGCGGCTGAAGGTGTGACGATCCACCTCTGAGTTCCGATACGCTGGCGTTTCGGAACTTGTCGGAGGTGTGACGTGACGATCAAGGAACGGGTCGCAGTCAAGGCCGAAGAGCGGCGGTGGTGGATCCTCATCGTCCTGTGCTTCGGCCTCCTCGTGATCGTGCTCGACAACTCGATCCTGAACGTCGCGATCCCCACGATCGTCGGTGACCTCCACGCCACCAACAGCCAGCTCCAGTGGATGGTGGACGCCTACACCCTCGTGTTCGCCGGGTTGCTCCTCACCGCCGGAAGCCTTGGCGACCGCTACGGGCGACGCCCCGCGCTGCAGTTCGGCTTCGTCGTGTTCGGGCTGGGTTCGATCCTCGCCGCGCTCTCGGGCACGGCCGACCAGCTCATCGCGACGCGCGCGTTCATGGGCATCGGCGGCGCGTTCATCATGCCGGCGACGCTCTCCATCATCACCAACGTCTTTCCTGCGCAGGAGCGCGGCAAGGCGATCGGGGTGTGGGCCGCCACCGCCGGTGTCGGCGTCGCACTCGGACCGCTGACCGGCGGGTTCCTCCTCGAGCATTTCTACTGGGGCTCGATCTTCCTGGTGAACGTCCCGATCGTCATCGTCGGCATCATCGCCGGCATCTTCCTGATCCCCGATTCGCGCGACCCGAAACCGCAGCGTCTCGACCCCGCCGGCGCTGTGCTCTCGATCACGGGACTCAGCGCGCTGCTGTACGCCATCATCGAGGGACCGTCGAAGGGCTGGACGGCGCCGTCGACGCTCGTCGCGTTCGCGGTCGGCGGCCTCATCACGGCAGGCTTCTTCGTGTGGGAGATCCGCAGCGATCACCCGATGCTCGACCTCTCGTTCTTCAAGAACCCGCGGTTCTCGGTGGCGAGCGGTTCGATCATGGTCACGTTCTTCGCGATGTTCGGCTCGATCTTCGTGCTGACGCAGTACCTCCAGTTCGTGCTGGGATACTCGCCACTCCAGACGGGGGTGCGGCTGCTCGCGTTCGCGATCCCGATGATGATCCTCGCCCCGCTGAGCGCGAAGTTCGTCGAGCAGTTCGGCACGAAGGCTGTCGTCGTCGTGGGCCTCGGCTTGATCACGACCGGGCTCGCGCTCGCGACCGGTCTCACCGCGTCGTCGGGCTATTTCGAGGTCGGATGGCGGATGGTGATCATGGCGTCCGGGATGGCGCTGACGATGGCTCCGGCGACGACGTCGATCATGGGGTCGCTCCCCCTCGCCAAGGCCGGCGTCGGCTCCGCGGTGAACGACACCACGCGCCAGGTCGGTGGTGCGGTCGGTGTCGCGGTGGTCGGCAGCGTGTTCGCATCGATCTACGGCTCGCAGGTGAACGACGCGTTGGCGGGCAAGGGCCTGCCGCCCGCAGCGGTCGCCGGTGCGAAGGACTCCCTCGGGTTCGCGCTCGGGGTGGCCGACAAGATCGGGGGCGCGGCCGGTGACGCCCTGGCGGCCGCGGCCCGCAACGCCTTCGTCGACGGGTTCCACGCGGGTCTCTGGGTCGGTGCCGGGGCCGCGTTCCTGGGTGCGATCGCGGCGCTGCTGTGGCTGCCGGCACGTGCTCGCCGCGAGGACGAGGAGCGTCAGCACGAAGAGTTCATGAACGAGTGGCCGGGATCGAACACCGAGCCCGATTTCACCCCCGACTCCGACACGATTCCCGAGCCGATCCCCGAGCGGATCCCGGCATCGTGACCGCCCCGGTTCGTGCACCGGGACGGCCCCGGAGCGAAGAAGCCGACCGCGCCATCCTCGACGCGGCGATCGAGGTGTTCGCGGAGGCGGGGCTCGACGGCGTGACCATCGAGGGAGTCGCGGCGCGTGCAGGCGTGGGGAAGGCGACCATCTACCGTCGGTATCCGAGCAAGGTCGACCTGGTGATCGCGGCGGCGACCGCGCTCTGCGAGGCCGAGTCCCCGAATCCCGACAGCGGCTCGGTCGAGGGCGATCTCCGAGTCATCGCGCGCAACCTCGTCCGCCTGTTGACGAAGACCTCGGCCGGACGGGCGATGCCGCAGCTCGTGGCCGATGCCGCCCTGAACGACGAGCTCCGGGACGCGCACCGCAGCTTCGTGGCACGGCGGCGGGGCCGTACCGCGCAGGCGGTGACTCGGGGCATCGAGCGCGGCGAGCTGCGGAGCGACACCGATGTGGAGCTCCTGGTCGACCTGATCGGTGGCCCGATCTTCTATCGCCACCTGGTCAGCGGCGGACGCCTCGACAACTCGTGGGCTGACCGCCTCGTCGACGCCGCACTCGCCCCTTGGTGGAGCTAGCCCGCTGACTCAGGTCGCAAGAGCGGCCGCGAGCAGCTCGGATTGCTCGCGCTCGTGCACGGTGTGGCTCCCCGTCGCCGGGCTCCCGCTCTTGTGGCGCGCGATGTGGTGCAGCTCGGCACCCCGGAGGCCGACGACCCGGACGAGCTTGCCGCGGAGGTAGTTCCAGGCGCCCATGTTCCCCGGCTCCTCCTGCACCCACCAGACCTGCTTGGCGTTCGTGTAGCGCGCCAGCACCGCGAGGAGCTCGTGCTCCGGGAACGGGTAGAGCTGCTCGAGTCGGACGATCGCGACCGGAGCACCCTCCGAATCGCGGTGATCCATGAGCTCGTGCGCGACCTTGCCGGTGCAGAGGACAACGCGCGACACGGTCTCCGGATCGACCGATGCCGCAGCCCGGTCGTCGAGCACTGCGTGGAAGTCGTCGTCGGTGAACGCGGCGATCGGTGAGCGGGACTGCGCCATGCGGAGGTAGCGCTTGGGCGTCAGGCAAATCATCGGCACGCGCCTCGGTGCCCGGGCCTGGCGTCGCAGCACGTGGAAGTACTGCGCGGCGGTCGAGGGGTAGACGACGCGGAGGTTGTTCTCGGCTGCGAGGAGGAGGAACCGCTCGAGCCGCGCACTGGAGTGCTCAGGGCCCTGGCCCTCGAAGCCGTGGGGGAGCAGGAGGGTGAGCGATGAGCTCTGTCCCCACTTGTCGTACGCAGCGACGAGGTACTGGTCGATGACGATCTGCGCGCCGTTCACGAAGTCACCGAACTGCGCTTCCCACGCGACGAACGAGTCGGGATCAGACACGGAGTAGCCGTACTCGAACCCGAGTGCCGCATACTCCGAGAGCACCGAGTCGTACAGGCGGAAGGGCGCCTGGTCGGCGCGGAGGTTGCCGAGCGGTAGGTACTCGTGCTCGTCCTCGATGTCGACGAGCACCCCGTGGCGTTGGCTGAAGGTGCCTCGGCGGGTGTCTTGGCCGGTCAGGCGGACGGGCGTCCCTTCGAGCAGGAGTGATCCGAACGCGAACGCCTCAGCGAGCGCCCAGTCGACCTCGCCCGACTCGAAGAGCGCGCGGTTCGCCTGCAAGATCCGTTCGAGCTTCGGGTGCACGTGGAAGTCGTCCGGCCACGTGGTGAGCGCGGCGACGATCTGCGCGAGCACGTCCGCCGCCACCGCCGTGCGCACGGGAGCGTTCTCGACCGCGACCTCCGGTTCGTCGAGGGTGAGCCCGAGGTCCTCGATGCCGGTGTCGTGGGGCTCGTGGGTCTCCTCGAACGCGTGCTCGAGTCGCGCGCGGAAGTCGGCGCGGGCCGCCTCGCACTCCTCCGGGGTGAGGTCGCCCTTGGCGACGAGCTGCTGGGTGTAGAGCTCGCGGACCGACGCGCGAGAGGTGATGAGCGCGTACATGCGGGGCTGGGTGAACGCGGGCTCGTCGCCCTCGTTGTGGCCGTAGCGGCGGTAGCAGACGAGGTCGACGACGACGTCCTTCTGGAAGGCCTGACGGAACGCGAACGCAAGCCGGATCACACGCACCGCGGCCTCGGGATCGTCGCCGTTCACGTGGAAGATCGGCGCCTGGACCATCTTGGCGACGTCGGTCGCGTAGACCGAAGAGCGCCCTGCTTGTGGTGAGGTCGTGAACCCGAGCTGGTTGTTGACCACCACATGGACCGTGCCGCCGACGTCGAAGCCCTCGACCTCGGAGAGGTTGAGGGTCTCGGCGACGACACCCTGACCGGCGAAGGCGGCGTCGCCGTGGATGAGGACGGGGAGCACCGCCGCACCGGACGTGTCGCCCCGGCGGTCACCCTTCGCGCGAGCCATGCCTTCGACGACCGGATCGACCGTCTCGAGGTGGCTGGGGTTCGCCGCGAGCGTCAGATCGACCGTCGTGTCGTCGGGGGTGATGTGCGTTCCCGTTGCGCCCAAGTGGTACTTCACGTCACCGGAGCCCTGCGTGCTCGACGGGTCAAGCTCGCCCTCGAACTCACGGAAGATCTGGGCGTAGGACTTCCCGACCACGTTTGCGAGCACGTTGAGGCGCCCGCGATGCGCCATGCCCATCACGATCTCCGCGATCCCCGCGTCGGCGGCCTCGGTGTTGAGCGCGTCGAGCATCGGGATGAGCGTCTCGGCGCCTTCGAGGCTGAAGCGCTTCTGGCCGAGATACTTCGTGTGCACGAAGCGCTCGAACGCCTCGGCCGCGTTCAGCCGATCGAGGATCCGCTTCTTCTCGTCGAGCTCGGGCTCCGGCGCCGGCACTTCGACGTGCCCCTGGATCCAGGCCTTCTGGTCGGGTTCCTGAATGTGCATGTACTCGACGCCGACGGTGCGCGCGTACGCGTCTCGCAGCAGGCCGAGGATCTCGCGCAGCGCCATCCGCCGCGGTTCGGGGTGACCGGTCCCGAGGCTGCTCACGGGGAACTCGCGGTCGAGGTCCCAGATGGAGAGGTCGTAGTGCGTGATGTCGAGCTCGGGATGTGTGTGCGGTTCGTGGCGACCGAGCGGATCGAGGTTGGCCATGAGGTGGCCGCGCACCCGGTACATGTTGATGAGCTGGTGGACCTGCACCACCTTCTCGTATCCCGACTCGTTCTCGACCGCCGCGTTGTCGCGCACCCAGCGAGCGGGCTCGTAGGGCACCGCGAGGCTCTGGAAGACCGAGTCGTAGAACCCGACGTCGTCGGTTCCCTCCGACGAGTGGATCGGCCCGCCGAGGATGAGGTCGTGGACCCGTCGGAGGAACTCGCCGCTCTCGGCGCCGCCGATGATGCGGTGGTCGTACGTGTTGGTGAGCGTCGTCACGGTGCTCACACCCATCCGGGCGAGCATCTGGGGGTCGGATCCCTCGTACTCGGTGGGGAAGCCGATCGAGCCGACGCCGAGGATGAATCCTTGGCCGGGCATGAGCCGAGGGACCGAGTGGATGGTGCCGATCATCCCGGGGTTCGTGATCGTCCCGGTGGTGCCCACGAAGTCGTCGGGGGAGACTTGCCCGCCGCGCACCTTCTCGATGAGCGCCTCGTACGCTTCCCAGAAGCCCGCGAATTCGAGCGCGTCGGCGCCCTTGATGTTCGGGACGACCAGGGTGCGGGTACCGTCCTTGCGCTCGAGATCGACCGCGAGACCGAGGTTGACGTGCGCATGACGCACGATCGTCGGCTTCCCCTCGTGCTCCTCGAACGCGGAGCTCAGGTTCGGGAACTCGTCGAGTGCCCGCACGACGGCATAGGCGATGAGGTGCGTGAAGCTGACCTTCCCGCGGCCGGTGCGCCCGAGGTGGTTGTTCAGAATGCTCCGGTTGACCTCGAGGAGCTTCGCCGGAACGGTGCGCACCGACGTGGCCGTCGGAACGGTGAGGCTCGCTTCCATGTTCTCGACGACGCGAGCCCGGGCGCCCCGGAGCGGCTCGCGGACGTCGGCGTCGGCCGGCGCCGGCGCATCCCGCGATGCTGGTGTGGAGGTCGTCGGCGGGGGAGTCGGAGTGGCCGTAGGCGCCGGTCCGGCGGCGCCGTTGCCGCGCTCTTGGGCGGTGAAGAAGTCGCGCCAGCGTTCGGGGACGGACGCGGGATCGGCGCGGTACTGGTCGAAGAGGTCGTCGATCAGTCCCTCGTTCGTCCCGACGCCTTCGAAGCTCACCTCCCCATGCTCGCGCGCTGGGTCGCGCATCCCAACCGGGTGACCGAGCATGGAACTCGAGATCGCCGCAACCGGGCACTCGCAGACTCGCCGCCGTGAGTGCGGAGCACCGCATGCCAGCCGACGAGCGCTCGTGATGGGATCGCCCTCGACTCGGAGGTGAGGGCCCACAGGGTCCTGTCATACACTCGCTTCTCGACCGCGAGTAGGGAGATCTCCGGAGCACGTGGACCGATACCGAGCACATCGACCCCAGATCGTCGACGAGGTCGTGGACGACGAGGCATTGCTCATCGACCTCACGACCGGCGCCTACTTCAGCGCCGTGGGTGCGGGCGCCGTGGCCTGGAGTGGGGCGGCAGCAGGGCAGACCGCAGTCGAGATCGCAGCCATGATCGCTGAGCAGTTCTCGATCTCGACGGTCGACGCGGAACGTGACGTCGGGGCGTTCCTCGAGACGCTCGTCACCGAGGGTCTCCTCGCGGAACGGCCAGCCGATCTGGTCCCCGAGCCGGTCGGCGCCATCGTGACGACCCGGGCCTACCAGGCACCTTCGCTCGAGAAGTACACCGACCTCTCGGACCTGATCCTCCTCGACCCCGTCCACGACGTCAGCGAGGCGGGTTGGCCGCAGCGCCAGCCGAACTCGTAGCGGGTCGTGGCGCCTGCAGCGACCGGCGGTCCCGCCCGGCATCATGTGAGCGTGATCGTGCCGGTGTTCAATGGCGAGGACTTCCTGGCGGAGTGCCTGGAGAGCATCGCGGCACAGACCGTCCCGGTCACCGAGGTCATCGTTGTGGACGACGGCTCGACCGACGGATCGGCCACGGTCGCCGACGGTTTCGACGGGGTGCGCGTGCTCCGACTCGCCCACCAGGGGTCGGGTCCGGCGCGCAACGCCGGCGTCGACGCCGCAACCGGCGACCTCGTTGCGTTCTGTGACGCTGATGACTTCTGGCACGCCGCGAAGATTGAGCAGCAGCTCGAGTACCTCGACGGTCATCCGGAGGTCGCGTGCGTGCTCTGTCGGTGCGACATCGCGATCGAGCCGGGGACGGAGATGCCGGCGTGGCTCGTACGCGACGTCGTGTACGGCGATCTTGGTGGGATCTCGCCCGTGTCGGGGCTGTTCCGTCGTCAGGCGATCGAAGCCGTCGACGGGTTCCGCGACTTCTCGCAGGGTCAGGACTTCGACCTGCTCGTCCGGATGCAGGAACGCGGCTCCCGGATCGAGATCCTGCCCGAGCCGCTCGTCGTGCGCCGGATGCACGACAACAACTCCACGAACCGAGTCGGTTCGTTGGCACCGGGCTTCCTCCGCAGCGTTCGTGAGCACCTGCGAAGGACGCAGTGACGCGCGCCGCGGTCGATCCGTCGATCAGCGTGATCGTGCCCGTCCTCGACGGGGAGCAGTTCTTGGGCGAGTGCCTGGAGAGCGTCCTGTGGCAGACGCATCCAGTCGACGAGGTGATCGTCATCGACGACGGCTCGACCGACAGCTCGGCCGCGGTGGCGGAGTCGTTCGGCGGGGTGCGAGTTCTGCGTCGGGACCACGAAGGCGTGAGCAGCGCGCGCAACGCGGGGCTCGCGGTGGCCACCGGAGCGCTGATCGGGTTCTGTGATGCCGACGACCGGTGGCTGCCCACGAAGATCGAGCGACAGGTGGAGCACCTGGCGGCAAATGCGGATGTCGCCTGCACGCTGTGCCGCACCGAGATCGAGCTCACGCCGGGGACGGAGATGCCCGACTGGCTCGCACCCGACGTCGTCTACGGCGACCTCGGTGGTCTCCTGCCCCTCTCGGGGCTGTTCCGCCGTTCGCTGCTCGACGAGATCGGCGGGTTCCGCGGCCACGACGGTGCCGAAGACTTCGATCTCCTCGTCCGCGCCCGCACGGCGGGAGCGAGGATCGACATCGTGTCGGAGCAGCTCATGATCCGACGGATCCACGACAAGAACGCCACACACCAATGGGGATCGATCGCACCCGGGTTGTTCTCCCGCGTACGTGAACACCTGCACGGGGTGGAGTCTGGGTCGGACGCGTGAGCGATGGCCCGGTGTCGGTGGTGATGATCGCGTACAACGCCGAACGGTTCGTCGGCGAGGCAGTGGGGTCGGTCTTCGCGCAGACGGTCCTGCCGTCGGAGGTCGTCGTCATCGACGACGGCTCCACGGATGCGACTGCGGCGATCGCTGCCGCCGATCCCAGGGTCACGGTGCTCCGCCGACCACACGAGGGCATCTCCGCGTCGCGCAACGCGGGCATCGCCGCCTGTCGTTGCCAGCACCTCGCGTTCCTCGACGCGGACGACGTGTGGCTCCCGCGGAAGCTCGAGCTGCAGCTCGCGGCGCTCGACGAGCACGGCAGCGACGCCGCGTTCTGTCGTGCGGACGAGTTCTGGGATGCAGACGTCCCGATCGAGGGCTCGGGGGTCCGCACCCCACAGGTCGGCGTCGACGCGCCGTTGATGAGTGCGCTCCTCATCCGCAGATCGACCGCACACGAGATCGGGCCGTTCGCAGGCGCCTCCTTCGGCGACTGGATCAACTGGTGGTCGCGCGCGCGGGCGCAAGGTGTCACAGAGGTCGTCGTGCCCGAGGTGCTCCTCCGCCGGCGGCTGCACGGCTCGAACAACTCGCATCGGAAGGCCGACGAAGCTGGTCCCGTGCTCCTGCAGACGGTGCGTGAGCACCTTCGCGTCACCCGGCCGGACACGGCGTGACGGCGTCGACCCGACCGCTGATCTCGGTGATCACCCCGTCGTTCAACCGCGGGGCCTGGGTCGGTGATGCCGTGCGCAGCGTGCTCGCGCAGACCGTCCGCGAGATCGAACACGTCGTCGTGGATGACGGCTCGACCGACGGGACGTTCGAGGTGCTCCAGGAGCTCGCCGCGTCGGACGATCGTGTGCAGGTCGCGCGGCAAGAGAACCGGGGACCGTCCGCAGCACGGAACCGGGCACTTTCGATGGCGACGGGCACCTACGTGACCTTCCTCGACAGCGACGACCTCCTGCCCCCGGATCGGCTGGAGAAGCAGCTTCGGTACCTCGAGGAGCACCCCGACGCCGATGCGGTGTTCGGCACGCAAGAGCTCGTCCCGGCCCCTGGGATCGAGACGCCCGACCGGGAGCACTGGGCGAGCGGGCGGCCGCAGCACTGCTGGTCGACGATGTTGGTCTTGCGGTCGCAGATCCTCGACGTGGGCGCGTTCGACGAAGAGCTCTGGGACGGCGAGGACACAGACCTCAGCTTCCGGCTGCGTGGGCGCGGCTTGCAGCTCGACGCTGTCGACGACGTGTACCTGCTCCGGCGCTTCATCGGCGACAACCTCACCTACTCGACCAACGACCCGACCCCCACCCTGTTGGCGTCGGTTCGTCGGCATCTCCGACGACGCCAGGCAGACTCGACCTGATGCCAGCGACCCTCTCCGCGGAGGAGATCGACGCGCTTCGACGGGAGATCGACGCCGCGTGGACGGCGGCCGAGCTGGCGGGGCCCGTGACCACGTCGGAGCTCCGCATCGGCGAGACCGACGTCCGCATCTCGGTCGTCGGGGATCAGCTCGCGCGTGCCCTGCTCCCGGCACTCGAGCACCACGACCCCGCCGCGACGTCGCCGGAGGCCGTGATCGGGGCCTGGGATGCAGCCAGCGTCGGGACGCCGCTGCCGTCGCCGGCGTCGCTGGTCGACCCGATCCTCGAGACGTGGATGGTGCGACGCGACGACGAGGTCGTCGCACAGCTCGAGCGGCAGTCGGACGGCGTGATCAGAATGTCGGACCACCTCGAGCGCAGGTACCTGCTCGGCATCGAGCGCGCCGCGAACCTCTCGTGGTGGGAGAGCGCGGCACCGTTCCGCCGGCAGCTCCACTGGGCGATGGCGCCGGACGCGCTGCCGATCCACGCGGCGGCGGTCGGTCACGCCGACGGGGTCGCGTTGATCATCGGTCGCGGAGGATCGGGGAAGTCGTCGACCGCGATCGCGAGCATCCGCGCCGGGCTCGGCTACGTCGGCGACGACTACTGCGTGCTCCGGTTGTCGCCCATCCCGATCGTCTCGTCGCTCTACGCGACTGCGAAGGTCACGGCGGACGAGCTCGAGCAGGTCGGCGATCTCGCGGACACCCAGGACCCCGACGTCGGAGGTGGGCCGAAGCCGGTGCTCTTCCCGCTCCGCCGCTATCCCGAGCAGACCCTCCTCCAAGCGCCCGTCCGGATGGTCCTGCTCCCCGAGATCGGCGGCGCCGGACGCCCGACGCTCGAGCCGGCATCCCCGGCCGAGGCGCTGCGCGCACTCGCACCGAACTCGCTCATGCAGCTCCACTTCGATGGCGTGCGCGAGCTGGGCATGCTGCGCCGGCTCGTCACGTCGGTGCCTGCGTACCGGTTGCACCTCAGCACGGAGCGAGCCGCGAACCCCGGGCTCATCCGCGACGCACTCGACCGGACGAGCGCTCGTCTCGGGGCGGGCGGATGACTCGACTCGACCAGATCCGACCGGTGGAGGTGGCGCTCCCGGCATTGCATCAACAGGTCCTGCGGGCGACCCTCGGCGACCGAGCAGCGTTCGACGCGGAGTGGGACTCGGTGCGCCCACACCTCGAGCCCGAGCAGCTGTACGACGGTGAGCTGATGCGATTGCTGCCCTTGGTCGACGCGGCGTTGTCGAAGTATGAGATCGACGAGCCGCTCGGCGCGCGCCTTCGTGGGGTGCGCCGGCGTTACTGGTACGAGAACCAGCTGCTGAAGGTGCGGCTCGCCGAAGCAGCCGCGATCCTCGCCGAGCGCGGGATCGACGTGCTGGTGCTCAAGGGCGGCGACCTCGCGTTCCGCTACTACGACGACCCAGGGCTGCGGCCGATGCGTGACCTCGACCTGCTCGTGCCGACGACGCAGACGCCCGACGCGTTCGACGCGTTGCTGACGCACGGTTTCCGCTCGCTCGACCGCGAGCTGCCGAGCGGCTTCGCGGCGAGCGGCCACGCGATGCCGCTGGTCTTCCCCGACGAGACGCAGCTCGATCTGCACTGGCATCTGCGTGAGTCCTTCATCACCGACACGCCGACCACCAGCGACGAGCCGTTCTGGAAGAGCTCCGAGTCCTTCGCCGAGGACTCACCGATTCGCTGCCTCGCGCCGGAGGACCTGCTCGCGTTCGTGCTGGTCGGTGGCGTGACGAGTCCCGGCGCACGCTGGGTCGCCGACGCGGTCCAGATCGTGCGTGCCCGCCCGCAGCTCGAGTGGACGCGTGTCGTCGAGCGGGCGGCGGAGTACGAGATCGAGATCCCAGTGCGCGTGGGCTTGCAGATCGTCGAGGATCTGGCCGGTCCGATCGTGCCACCCGAGGTGCTCGGCGATCTCGACGGCGCCGAGGTGTCCCGGCACGCGGTGCGCAGCTTCCGACGGGTAATCGAACGGCCCGAGTCCGAACCGCTGCACCCGTCCCTCGCCGGGCTCGCGCAGACCCGGCAGACGTGGACGAGCACCTCGGCCAACTGGAGTCGCAGCACGCGGTGGTCGCGCTTCCCGCAGTGGCTCGCCGACGTGTGGGGAGTGCACAGCCCGGCACGGCTGCCTGGTGCAGCGGCACGGCGCGTGACTCGGCGTGTGCGAGAGACGCTCGGCGCCTCGAAGGAGCCGAGTGGAGCCGGCCCCTCGAGCTAGAGGCGCGGGGAGCTAGCGGCGCAGGAGGTCGGCGACTTCGAACGCAAGGTCGAGCGACTGGCGGGCATTCAGACGCGGGTCGCACATCGTCTCGTACCGCCGTTCGAGGTCGGCGCCGAGCACGGCGTCGCCTCCACCGAGGCACTCCGTGACGTTCTCGCCGGTGAGCTCGATGTGCGCGCCACCCGGCCAGACGTCAGCCGCATGGCAGGCCGCGAAGAACCCGTGGAGCTCACGCATGATGTCGTCGAAGCGCCGGGTCTTGTAGCCGCTCTCGTGCTGGAACGTGTTGCCATGCATCGGATCGCACGCCCAGACGACCGGGTGCCCCGCGGTCTGCACCGCGTGGAGCAGCGGGGGCAGCGCGGCATCGATGTTGTCGGCACCCATGCGGCTGAAGAGCACGAGACGTCCAGGCTCCCGCGTTGGGTTGAGCCGCTCGCACAGCGCGACCGCGTCCTCGGGTGTTGCGCTCGGGCCGAGCTTCACGCCGATCGGGTTCCGCACCCCGGCGAGAAACTCCACGTGCGCGCCATCGAGATCGCGTGTGCGCTCGCCGATCCAGAGGAGGTGGGCCGAGCAGTCGTACCAGTCCTCCGTGATCGAATCGCGCCTCGTGAGCGCTTCCTCGTATCCGAGCAGCAGCGCCTCGTGCGCGGTCCACACGTCGACCTCGTGGAGCTGGAGCTCGGCCTCGAGATCGATGCCGCAGGCCTGCATGAACTTGAGCGCGCGTTCGATCTCGCCGGCCACAGCGGCGTATCGGCGACCCTCGGCGCTGCTCGCGACGAACTCCTGGTTCCAGGCGTGGACGCGTGAGAGGTCGGCGAATCCGCCCTTGGCGAATGCTCGGACGAGGTTGAGGGTCGCCGCGGACTGGTGGTACGCCTGGACGAGACGTGCCGGGTCGGGCCGACGCGCCAGCTCGTCGAACGCGAAGTCGTTGACCGTGTCGCCGCGGAAGCTGGGGAGCGTGATCCCGTCGCGGGTCTCGGTGGGGGACGATCGCGGCTTGGAGAACTGCCCGGCGATCCGGGCGACTTTCACGGTCGGGACGCCGCTGCCGTACATGAGCACGACCGACATCTGCAGGATCACGCGCAGCTTGTCGCGGATCGCGTCGGCGGAGAACGCTTGGAACGACTCGGCACAATCTCCCGCGACGAGCACGAACGCTTCACCGCGCTGCGCGGCTGCGAGCTGGTCGGTGAGCGTCCGGGCTTCACCTGCGAACACGAGCGGTGGCATCGCGCGCAACGTGCCGAGTGCAGCCTCGAGCGCGTCGGCGTCCGGCCACTCGGGCTGCTGGGCCGCGGGCCGGTCGCGCCAGGCGGCGGGCGTCCAACCATCGTGGAAGAGCTCGGCGGTGCTCATTACAGGTAGCCGCTCGGTGGGCCCATCGGACCGCCAGGTGCCGACGGGCCCCCGCCGGCGTCGGGCGCGGGGTCTGCTGCGCCCCCTTCGATCGCACGCCGGCGCATCTGCTCGAGCTGGCCCTGGGCCATCGACTGCTGCGTGAAGAGCGTGGCCTGGATGCCGTGGAACAGACCTTCGAGCCATCCGACCAGCTGGGCTTTGGCGATACGCAGCTCGGATTCGCTCGGGATCTCGCCGTCGTCGAACGGCAGTGCCAACGAGTGCAACTCTTCCTGCAGATCGGGCGACAGGGCATCGGACAGCTCGGCCACC
>JBBQFJ010000072.1:0-16102 GCA_038321755.1 Acidimicrobiia bacterium
AGCGTGCCCGCGTCGTCGTAGAGGCCGAGCAGGAACGACCCGACGCCATTGCCGTCCTTGTGCACGCGGTAGCCGGCGAGGACGACGTCGGCGGTGCGCTGGTGCTTCACCTTCTGCATCGTGCGCTTGCCCTCGTGGTACGCCTCGCCGAGCGGCTTCGCGACGACGCCGTCGAGCCCTGCACCCTCGAAGCGGTCGAACCATCCCCGCGCGGTCTCGACGTCGGTCGTCGCCGGCGTCAGGTGGACCGGCGCCTTCGCCTTGGCGAGTGCCTTCACGAGCAGCTTCCGACGATCCGCGAACGGCATCGGTCGCAGGTCGCTGTCCATGAGGGCGAGCAGATCGAACGCCACGTACGACACCGGCGTCTCCCCCGCGAGCATCTCGACCCGGCTCGCGGCGGGATGGATGCGATTGGAGAGCGCGTCGAAGTCGAGGCCGCCATCGGTCGCGATCACGAGCTCGCCGTCGAGCACCGCCTGCTCCGGCAAGTGCTTGCGGAGCGGCTCGAGGATCTCGGGGAAGTAGCGCGTGAGCGACTTCTCGTTCCGGCTGCCGAGCTCCACATCGTCGCCGTCGCGGTAGACAATGCAGCGAAACCCGTCCCACTTCGGTTCGTAGAGCCAGCCGTCTCCGGTCGGGAGCTCACGAGCGAGCTTCGCGAGCATCGGCGAGACCGGTGGCCGCACGGGCAGCGTCACCCCGGCACCCTGCCACACACGCGAGACTGCCACGGTGCTGGAAGCCGGGCTCTGGGCCGCACTCGGGCAATCCGCGCTGCTCGTCGGCGCGCTCCTCGTCGCCCGATTTCCGAGCCTGAAGGAGCCCCGCCGACTCGGACTCGTCATGGCGTTCGGTGCCGGCGCGCTCATCAGCGCGATCACCACCGACCTCGTCGTCGAGGCGTACCACGAGGCGGGGCGCGCGCCCACAGGCATCGGGCTCGCCGTCGGCGCGATCGGCTACTTCGTGCTCACCGAGTGGCTCGACCGCCGGAGCCGGCGCGAGGACCCCGAGGAGCCCGAAGAGCTCGCGCTCGACGAAGAGGCGCGCCGCGAGGAGGCGGGGGACGACCTCGCGCCGGAGGCCGTCGCGGCCGATGCGGCGACGGCGCGGAACCTGACGGTCGGGATGGTGCTCGACGGGATCCCCGAGTTGGTCGCCATCGGCCTGACCCTCCTGGGCGGCGGCGCGGTGTCGATCGCCCTGGTCGGCGCCGTGTTCCTCTCGAACCTGCCCGAAGCGATCGGCGTCGCGGCGGCGATGCTCGCCGGGAAGCGTCCGCTCCGATCGGTGCTGCTGCTCTTCGCCGGCATCGTCGCGATCGGCGGGATCGCGGGCGCGGTCGGGTTCGGCGTGCTCAACGAGTCCGAGAACGACCTCATCGCGATCATCCAGTCGATCGCCGCGGGGGCCATGATCGTGGTCGTCGTGAACGAGATGATCCCGCTCGCCGTGCGTGGTGCGAAGCGACACGCGGGGCTCGCGGCGGCGCTCGGGTTCGCGATCGCCGCGTTCCTCTCCACCCTCGGCTGAACGGCTCTTCGAGACGCGGGTCCTCGACGCGCCGGTCCTCGACGCCCGGGTCCTCGACGGGAGGGCGAGCTAGCCGAGCAGCGCGGCGCGCATCGCCTCGGGTGACGCGGCGAGCAGGTCGTCCTGCAATACGAGCTCGGTCTGCTCCCCGTCGGCGCGGAGCTTGCGCTCGACGATGCCGCGCTGGAAGCCCTTCGCTCCGAGCGTGAGCCGCACCGGCATGCCGAGCAGGTCGGCATCGGCGAACTTCACCCCGGCGGACGCGTCGCGGTCGTCGTAGAGCACCGAGACGCCGGCGTCGGTGATCGCCGCGTAGAGCTGGTCGGCGGCGGCCGCCACCTCGGCGGCCGCGTCGCCCCGCCCGGCGAGGACCACGAGATGCACGTCGTAGGGCGCGAGCCCGACCGGCCAGGCGATCCCGTCGTCGTCGTGATGCTCCTCGACGATGGCTGCCACGATCCGCGAGATCCCGATGCCGTAGCAACCCATGACCATCGGGTGCTGGGCACCGCCCTCGTCCGTGTAGATCGCGTCGAGGCTCTCCGAGTACTTCGTGCCGACCTGGAACACGTGGCCGACCTCGATCCCCCGGTCGACCGAGAGCTCCTTGCCGCAGCGCGGACACGGATCGCCCGACACCACGCTCACGAGGTCCGCCCACACGTCGACGGTGAAGTCGCGTCCCGGTGTCGCGTGGCGCACGTGATGGTCGATCTCGTTCGCGCCCGTGATCCATCCGTCGCGCTCGCCCACCAGCGGGTCGGCGACGACGAGCGTGGCGCCGGGGTAGTCGGGACCGATGTAGCCGCGCGGCAGGTCGGGCACGCGCGTGAAGTCCTCCTCGGTGAACAGGCGAGCGTGACGAGGCGCGACGGCCTGGGCGAGCGCGTACTCGTTCACCTCGCGATCGCCGGGCACGATCGCGAGCGCCAACGCGCCGTCGAGGTCGAACGCGATGCACTTGAGCAGCTCGGACGGTTGCGCGCCGAGATGGTCAGCCACTCCCTGGATGCCGGGAAGGTCGGGCGTGTGCACGCGGTCGCGCTCGGGCGTGCCCGGCGCGGCCGAGCGATCAGGTACCTCGGATGCCTTGCGTCGCGCGGCCTCGACGTTCGCCGCGTAGTCGCAGGAGGGGCACCACACGAAGTCGTCCTCGCCGACGGCGGCGACCGCCATGAACTCGTGGTTCACCTCACCACCGATGTCGCCGGCCTGTGCCTCGACGGGACGGAACGTGAGCTGGCACCGCTCGAACACTCGGTAGTAGGCGTCGTACATCTCCTGGTACGTGACGCGCAGGTCGGCGGCGTCGACGTGGAACGAGTACGCGTCCTTCATCAAGAACTCGCGCGAGCGCAGGAGCCCGAATCGCGGTCGCAGCTCGTCGCGGTACTTCCAGTTGATCTGGTACAGGTTCACCGGCAGGTCGCGGTAGCTCTCGAACTCGCTCGCGAGCAGGCTGGTGATCGCCTCCTCGGCGGTCGGCGACAAGCAGAAGCCTGCGTCCTTGCGATCGTGCAGGCGGAACATCAGCGGGCCGTACGTCTCGTCGCGCCCGGAGCGAGCCCACAGGTCGAGCGGCTGGGTGATCGGCAGCGTGACCTCCTGCGCACCCGTGGCGTCCATCTCCTCGCGCACGATCCGCTCGACGTTGGCCAGGATCCGCTGGCCGAGGGGCAGCCAGGCGTAGACGCCGCTGGCCATCCGCCGGATGTAGCCACCCCGGACGAGGAGCCGGTGGCTGTCGATGTCGGCGTCGGCCGGGTCATCGCGCAACGTGCGAGCAAACAGGCGCGACATCCGCATCTGCTCAACCTAGAGGTTGGTCGCGCTCGCTCCCCACCTCAATGCCGAACGGCCTCGGGCGCGAATTGTCGACAAAACCCATCGGGATAGAAATATGACCTTTCTGTTGGTATTTGCCGAGCGATTCCCGTACAGTGACGTCGTGATTCGGGAACGAGGCGCACCCTCCATCGCGATGGGCATCACGCCTCACGAGATGTACGACGAGATGTGTCGTACGGCTCACCCGGGTCGCGCCGCGTAACCACTCCGGCGCCCCGACCCTCCGGCGGCCCCACTTCGGGCCGACTCCGTTCGAGGGACGCGCGCTGTGTCCCTCCCGCACCACGAGGCCCCGGCCTCCCGAGGACGAAGATGACGATCGACGTTGCGTCGCTCAAGCTGCAGCCGCTCGACCAGGAGATCGCCGACGAGCTCGATCGCTTCGAGGACGGCGTGCGCCGCTACCTCGCCGGGGAGATCGAGGACGACGCGTTCCGCGTCTTCCGGCTGAGCCAGGGCATCTACGGGCAGCGCCAGGGTGGCTACAACCAGATGGTCCGGGTGCGCGTGCCCCACGGCAAGATCGAAGCCGACCACCTCGAGATGATCGCCTACGTCGTCGACAACTACTCCCGCGGCTGGGCCCACTTCACCACCCGCCAGAACCTCCAGTTCCACTTCGTCCAGCTGCAGGAGATCGGCGAGGTGCTCCGTCTCCTCGCGTCAGTCGGGCTCACGAGCCGCGAGGCATGCGGCGACACCGTCCGCAACGTCGCCGGATGCCACCTCGCCGGCGCGTGCCCCTTCGAGGTCCTCGACATCAGCGCATGGGCGCAGGCCACCAACGATTGGTTCCTCCGCAACCCGATCAACCAGCGCATGCCCCGCAAGTTCAAGATCAACTTCTCCGGCTGCGCCACCGATTGCGGCCAGGCGATGTTCAACGACGTCGGCGTGATCGCGGTGAACCGGCCGCTCCCCGACGGCTCGCTCGAGCCGGGGTTCCGCGTCTTCGTCGCCGGTGGCCTCGGTGCGAACCCGCACCCGGCCCAGGCGATCGAGGAGTTCACGCCGCGCTCGGAGCTCCTCGCGACGATCGAGGCCGCGCTCCGCGTCTTCGACCATCACGGCAACCGCGACAACAAGATCCGGGCCCGCATGAAGTGGCTCGTCGACACGATGGGCATGGACGAGCTGCGCGAGCGCATCCTCAAGGAGCGCCGATTCCTCATCGCCTCCGCCACCTACCCCGGCGGTGTGCCCGAGATCGTCAAAGCACTCGGCGATGCTCCGGCCGGTGCCGGCGAAGTGATCTCCGGCGCGCCCGGGGTGCAGGTCTCGCTCAACGGGGCGACGGGCTTCCCGGCCTGGGACCTCGCGAACGTGGTCCGCGGTCGGGCCAACGGCACGGTGAGCGCGTACGCCCACTGCAAGCTCGGCGACATCACCTCGGACCAGCTCCGCGGCCTCGCCGACCTCCAGCGCGACTTCGCCGTCGAACTGCGCGTCACGAACCGACAGAACGTCGTGATCCGGAACCTCACCGAGGACCAGCTGCCGTCGCTGCATGCACGCCTGGTCGAGCTCGACATGGCGACACCGGGCGCCGAGCTGGTGCGCGACGTCGTGTCGTGCCCCGGCGCCGACACCTGCAACCTCGCGGTCACGCAGTCGCGCGGCCTGGCCTCAGACATCGACCGCGCGCTCGACGAAGCCGGCCTCGGCGATGTGAACGGCATCCGGATCAACATCTCGGGCTGCACCAACAGCTGCGGCCAGCACCACACGGCCGACATCGGGTTCTTCGGCTTCGAGCGCCGAGCCCACGACACGTCCGCTCCGGGCTACCAGATGCTCCTCGGTGGCCACGTCGGCGCAATGGAGATCGCGTTCGGCGACAAGGCCACGAAGCTCCCGGCGAAGGCCGCTTCGGAGGCCGTCGTCCGAGTCGTCGGCCGCTACGCCGGCGAGCGCAACCCGGGTGAGCCGTTCCACGAGTGGCTCGCTCGTTCTGGCGGCGCCGCCGAGGTGGGCAAGGGACTTCGAGATCTCGACGAGTTCCCGACGCCGACCGAGCGTCCCGACTTCTACGTCGACTTCGACGAGACCGGTCCGTACGAGAAGTCCGTGGGCGACAGCGAATGCGCGACATGACCGCCCTCGCTCCCGACCTCGCAGAGCTCCAGGCGGTCAACGCCGACCTCGAGCGGCGCCCCGCGACCGCGGCCATCGAGTGGGCCGCCGATCGCTTTGGTGACGGCCTCGTACTCGCGGCCTCGTTCCAGGACTGCGTCCTGATCGACCTCGCGTCCCAGGTCGCGCCCCGCGTCGAGGTCGTGTTCCTCGACACGCAATACCACTTCGCGGAGACGCTCTGGTACGTCGAGGCGGTCCGCGCCCGCTACGACCTCAACCTGCGCACGCTCGAGCCCGAGGTCCCGCGCGACGACCGCTGGCTCGCGGATCCGGATGCGTGCTGCCGCGTGCGCAAGATCGAGCCCATGGCCCGCGCGCTGGAGGGCAAGGACGCCTGGATGACCGGGCTCCGACGGGCCGAGACCGCCTCCCGCGTTGCCACACCGGTGGTGCACTACGACATCGCGCGCGACCTCGTGAAGATCAACCCGATCGCCACCTGGACCGACGCCGACGTCGCCGGGTACACGGCGGAACGTGAGCTCCCGGTCCACCCGCTCGCCGACAAGGGCTATGCGTCGATCGGCTGCTGGCCGTGCACGCGCCCGGTCGAAGAGGGCGAGGACCCCCGAGCCGGTCGCTGGGCCGACTTCGACAAGCGGGAGTGCGGCCTCCACACCTGAGGCGCGGCACTCGGTCATTGCCGAGGCCATCTCCACGTGCAACGCTCGTGGGACCGTGCAACCTCGTGGGGTGACGATCCCCCGGCTCGCCGTCGTCGCAGCGTTCATCGGCGTGGCCGCGATCACGGTCGCCTGTGCTCCGATCTCGACCACGCAGCGCAGCGCCTCGACGACGACCAGCTCCACGACCAGCACGACCACCGGTGGGGCGCCGAGCGGCGAGGTCGGGTTGGCCGTCGTCGGCGATGCCGGCGACGGCAGCGCGACCCAGCAACAGGTTGCCGATCAGATCGTCGCCTGGTCGGCGACGCACCGGGTGGACGCCCTCCTCACTGCGGGCGACAACGTCTATCCCGACGGCAGTCCGGCCTCGTACGCCACGACCCTCGACGTGCCCTACGCGGGACTCGCGCCACTCCCGTTCTGGCCCGCGCTCGGCAACCATGACGTGCAGACCGGCCACGGTGGCGACGAGCTCGCCCACCTCGGCATCACGCCCGCGGTGCCTGGTGGCGGTTACTACGAACGGGACGTCACCGACGGTGCGGCATCGGTGCAGATCCTCTTCGCCGACTCGAACTCCATCGACGCCGCGCAAACGACCTGGCTCGGCGACCGCCTCACGAGTGGCGACTTCGACTGGCGCATCGTCTCCTTCCATCACCCGGCATGGTCCTGTGGTCCGCACGGCAGCACCGCCACGGTCATCGACCAGTGGGTGCCGATCCTCGATGCCCACGCCGACCTCGTCCTCCAGGGCCACGACCACCTCTACGAGCGCTTCACCCGCGACACCGGTGCCCGCACACTCCCCTACGTCGTGACGGGCGGCGGCGGCGCACCGCTCTACGACAGCGGCGCCTGCAGCGGGACGCCGCCGCGAGCGGCCTGGGCCAAGCGCCACCACTTCCTCTGGGTGGATGTCACCGACACCACGATGCAGGTGACGGTCGTCGCGAGGACGGGCGAGACCCTGGACCAGTTCGACGTTGCGGCCTGACCCGGCCGCCCCGACCAGCCGCCCCGACCAGCTGCCTCGACCATCTGGACCGGACGAGCACGCGGCCGTGGCAACATCGACGGTGATGGCAGTCCACGATGTCGCGCAGCAGGGCTTCGACAACGCCGCTGATGCGTACGCCCGCGCCCGCCCGTCGTATCCGCCCGACGCGATCGCCTGGCTCGTCGAGCACTGCGGCATCCGGCCCGGCGCCCGCGTCTGCGACCTTGCTGCCGGCACCGGGATCCTCACCCGCCTGCTCACCCCCACGGGAGCCGAGCTCGTGGCTGTCGAACCGGTCGACGGGATGCGCGATGCACTCGTGGCGAGCCTGTCGGGCGTCCCTGCCCTCGCCGCCACCGCCGAGGCGCTGGCGTTCTCCGAGCGGTCCCTCGACGCCGTCACCGTGGCCCAGGCGTTCCACTGGTTCGATGCCGAGCGTGCGTTCGCCGAGCTCGCGCGGGTGCTGCGCCCCGGCGGGCGCGTCGGGTTGATCTGGAACGCGCGTGAACGGTCGCCTGAGTGGGTCGACACGCTGTGGTCGGTGATGGACCGGATCGAGAAGCGTGCGCCATGGCGGGACCACGAGCGGTGGAGCGACTCGGCGTTGGGCGCACGCGACGGGTTCGGACCGCTGCACGAAGGCACCTTCCACCACGAACAGCGCCTCTCCCCCGACGATGTCGTGGCGCGGTTCGCGTCCGTCAGCCATGTCGCGGTGCTGCCCGAAGTGGAGCGCCTCGCGGTGCTGGACGAGATCCGCACGCTGCTCGCAACCGATCCGGCGACAGCCGTCCGCACCGAGCTCGCCCTCCCCTACCGCGTCGACGCGTACTGGTGTGAGCGACAGCGGTGAGCCGAGGGACCGTACGAACACGACTGGCAGTCGGCGCAGGGCGGGCTGCGGGCCTCGCGTCCCGCGCGAGCGGCCGCGGTCAGGGCGCAACGATCAGCGGGCGCGTCATGAACCTGATCGCGCCCGACCTCCTCGCTCAGCTCGCCGCCGATCAGCGCGTCGCGATCGTGTCGGCCACGAACGGCAAGACGACGACGACTCGGTTGCTCGCGGCAGCCCTGGAGCTCGCCACGCGTGACGGCGGTCCGCCGGTGATCAGCAACTCCACCGGCGCGAACCTCACGTCCGGGATCGCACCCACCCTCGCCAGCGCGCGCGCACCCGGTATCGCCGTGCTCGAGGTCGACGAGCGCGTGCTCCCGCGCGTGGTCGACCCACTCGGCGCCGAGCTCCTCGTGCTCGGCAACCTCAGCCGTGACCAGCTCGACCGCTTCGGCGAGGTCCACGCCGTCGGCGACATGTGGCGGGCGATCACCGAGTCGCATCCGCAGCTGGCCGTCGTGGCGAACGCGTCGGACCCGCACGTCGTGTGGGCAGCCAGTCCGGCGCAGGTGACCTGGGTGGCGCTCGGCCTTCGCTGGCGCCAGGACGCGGCGACCTGCCCTTCCTGTGGCGCGCTCCTGCAGTGGTCGGCGGCGCGCTTCGACTGCCCGTCCTGCGGATTCGCGCAGCCGGACACCGCGACCGAGCTCACCGAGGCGGGACTCGACATCGATGGTCGGACCGTGCCGCTCGATCTCGCGCTCCCCGGCGAGTGGAACCGGGACAATGCCGCGCTGGCAGTCGTCGCGGCCACGAAGCACTTCGGCATGCGCGCGGAGACTGCGGCCGGCGCGATGGCCGAGGTGCGCTCGGTCGCCGGGCGCTTCATGCGCGTCCCGCTCGGCGATGGCCGCGAAGCCACCGTGATCCTGGCCAAGAACCCCGCAGGGTGGAGCGAAGCGCTCCGACACGTCTCGAGCCGACCCGACAGCGGTGTCGTCATCGCGGTGAACGCGCACGTCGCTGACGGCAAGGACCCGTCGTGGCTCTGGGACGTGCCCTACGAGTGGCTCGCCGGACACCCGGCCGCCGCGTCGGGCGAGCGTCGACTCGATGTCGCGGTGCGACTGCGGTACGCCGACGTCGAGCATCTGATCGACGAGGACCCGATCGCGGCCGGTCGCGCGCTCGAGAGCGAGGATGTCAACATCATCGCCTCGTACACCCAGTTCTCGGCGTTGTACCGGCAGCACCGATGAGCGCGCGTCAGTCCGCCGTGCGGATCGGCCTCGTGTACCCCGAGCTGCTCGGCACCTACGGCGACCGGGGAAACGCGGTCGTGCTCGTGCAGCGTTGCACGTGGCGCGGCATCCCGGCCGAGCTCGTCGAGGTGCACGCCGACGAGCCGATCCCCGACTCGCTCGACGTGTACCTCTTCGGCGGCGGTGAGGACGACCCGCAGCTCATGGCCGCGGAGGGCATGCGGACGTCGCGTGCTGCCATCACCCGCGCCCACGCAGGCGGCGCGGCCGTGCTCGCGGTGTGCGCCGGGTTCCAGCTCGTCGGCCACCGGTACGAGACGGCCGACGGCACGGTCCTCGAGGGCATCGGGCTCGTCGACATGGTCACCCGCCCGGGGCCCGATCGCCTGATCGGTGAGGTCGTCGTCGATCCCGGTGCGTCGTCCCACTGGGGAGCGGACGGCCCGCCGCCCACGCTCACCGGGTTCGAGAACCACGGTGGCCGCACGACCCTCGGCGCCGGGGTCGAACCCCTCGGCCGCGTGCTCGCAGGCGGCGGCAACGGCGACGGATCCGGCCTCGACGGTGCGCTCACCGAGCGATTCGTCGGCACCTACCTCCACGGCCCGCTCCTCCCGCGGAACCCGAAGCTCGCCGATCGGCTCCTGGCGTGGGTCGTCGCGCCAGCCGACGGGCATCTGCCCGAGCTGCCGTCGCCCCTCGAGGAGTCGCTGCACGAGGAACGACTCCGGGCGGGTACGAGCAGGGGCCTGCGAAGACGACTGCGCGACCACCAGCTTGCGCGGGGCTGACGCCGGATGCGAAGGACGACGACATGAGCGCCGACGCCTGGTTCACGCTCGCCGTGGTGGTGATCGCGCTCGCGCTCCTTGCCCGCGAGCGCGTGTCGCCGCCACTGCTCGTCGTTGGCGCGGTGACGCTGCTCCTCGTCACGAACGTGATCGACGCTGAGGCCGCGCTCGCAGGGTTCTCCAACGAGGCTGTCATCACGATCGCCGCGCTCTACGTGCTGGCAGGAGCCGCTGAGGCAACGGGTGCGCTCGACCACTTCAACCGGCTCACGCTCGGCCGGACACCGGCGGCCCCCGGTCAGGAGCAAGCGACCCGATCCGAGCTCAACCGGCTCTTGTGGCCGAGCGCGCTGGCATCTGCATTCGTCTACAACACGCCGATGATCGCGATGATCGCTCCGCAGGTCGCCGCGTGGTCCCGCCGCACCCGCCGCTCCCCGTCGTGGTACCTGATGGCTCTGAACGCGGCGGTGCTCCTCGGTGGGGTCGTCACCGCGATCGGGACGACGACCAACGTGGTCATGTCGGGACTGCTCGTGGAGTCCGGCCGACAACCGCTGGGGCTGTTCGAGATCACCCCGGTTGGGCTCCCCCTTGCGGTCGCCGGCGTCGCGCTCATCGTGCTCGTGGGTGCCCGGCTCGTCCCGAACCGCCACTCCTCGAGCGAGGACCTCGGCGCGACGCGCACCTTCACCGTCGAGATGGTGGTCGCTCCCGGCAGCCCCCTGGCCGGACAGAGCGTGGCCGACGCCGGACTCCGCAACCTCGACGGGGTCTACCTCGTCGAGATCACGCGTGACGGGCGGTCGATCACACCCGTCGCGCCCGAGGAGCGCCTCGAGGCGGGCGAACGCCTCACGTTCGCAGGCAACATCGATCGGATCGTCGACCTCCAGCGCGTCCCCGGCCTGGTCTCCGCCGAAGAGTCGCACTTCGCCGTTGCGGGCGCCGGGGCCGGCCGCCAATTCTTCGAAGCCGTGATCGGCCCTGCATCCCCGCTCGCCGGCACGACCCTGAAGGTTGCTGGGTTCCGCGCGCGCTACCAGGCGGCCGTCGTGGCGATCCACCGTGCAGGCGAACGGGTCGCCGGGAAGCTCGGCGAGGTCCGTCTGCACCCAGGCGATGTCCTCCTCGTCCTCGCGGCAAGCGAGTTCGCCGACCGCTGGCGGGACTCGGGTGAGTTCCTCGTCGTCGCTCCGCTCGACGGCGTGCGCCCCCTGCGCCGCGACAAGGCGCTGCTGACCGGCGTCATCCTGATCGCCTTCGTCGTCCTCGCGACGACGGGCCTCCTGAGCGTGCTCGAGGCGGCCTTGATCGCAGCGATCGCCGTCGTCGGGCTGCGCATCCTCACCCCGACCGAAGCGCGACAGTCCGTGAACCTCGATGTCGTCGTGACGCTCGCCGCGAGCTTCGGTCTCGGTGCCGCGATCTTCGAGAGCGGCCTCGCCTCGGAGCTCGCGCGTCTCCTCATCGACGTGTTCGGCGGTCTCGGCGACGTGGGCGTCCTCGCAGGTCTGTTCATCAGCACGGTCGTCATCACCCAGCTCGTCACGAACAATGCGACGGCGGTGGTGATGTTCCCGATCGCGCTCGCGACGGCGCACGAAGTCGGCGCCTCTGCCCGCCCATTCGCGATCGCAGTGGCGTTGGCAGCATCGATGAGCTTTCTCACGCCGATCGGCTACCAGACGAACATGATCGTGTACGGGATGGGTGGGTACCGGTTCGCGGACTTCGCACGACTCGGGGTCCCGCTCGTCGTGCTCGGAACCGCGGTGTCGCTCGTCGCGATCCCACTGGCATTCCCGCTGCACTAGTCGGTCATGGCCACCGTCATGGTGCGCCAGGACCACACGCCCGAGCGGTCCCCGGTCGAACGCCCCAGAGGTCGGATTGACGGACGACCGGGCCCAGGGAAAATCCCGATAAAGATGACTTGGAAGATTGGGAAGCGAGAGATTCTTTCCCGGTCAGTCAAGTCGGGAATAGCGAATATCCTGGGCAGGAAACCCGAGCAGGTGTGTGGGAGCAGACATGTGGATCACGCGTCGCACGGACTACGCCACGAGGGCGGTCCTCGCGCTCACGCTCGCCGCCGACGAGAAGCCCCGGAAGCTCCAGGACCTCGCCGAGGCCACATCCACACCGGTGAACGTCCTCGAGCAGGTGCTCCCCCAGCTCCGAGGTGCCGGGATCGTGCGCTCGGAGCGCGGCCCCAGCGGTGGCTACCGGCTCAACCACCCGCCCGAGGAGATCACGCTCGGGAAGATCGTCCGCATCATCCAGGGACCGCTCGCGCCGATCTCGTGCGCCACCCGCCACGAGCCCGAGCCGTGCGCCATGGAGATCGGCTGCTCGTTGCGTGAGACCTGGGAAGAGGTGCGCGACGCCACGATCAACATCCTGGATCGCACCACCTTCGCCGACCTGGCGAAGCGGTCCGGCGGGAGCTGGTCGGCGATCAAGCTCTCGGCGCGCCCTGCTTGATCAGGACGCTTGATCAGGCCGCTTGATCAGGACGGCCTGCTCCCCGGCTCGCGCTCGACCGCGAGCGCGACGAACGCCTGCGCCGCAGGCGACAGCTGGCCTCGTCTCGAGACCAGCGCGACGCGACGGCTGACCGGCGGATCCACCGGCCGAGCGATCGCCCCCCGCGCGACCGCGTCGACGGCCAGGTGTCTCGGGAGCAGCGACACGCCCGCTCCCGCGAGCACCAGCGGGACGATGACATCGCGATGGCTCGTCTCGACCGCGACCCTGAGTGATCGCCCGGCCCCCGAGAACGCCGCGTCCACCAGCCGGCGCGTCGACGTTCCTGTCGGCGTCGTGACGAACGCCATCTCGGCGAGGTCTCCGATCGACAGCGACGCATGCGCGGCGAACGCTCCCGCCGCCCCCGGCGGCAACACCGCGAGGAACTCCTGCGCGGCGAGCTCGCGGACGACGAGCTCCGTGCCGGCGAGCACGTCCGCCTCGGTGAAGCCGAGCTCGCACTCCCCGGTGCGGACGAGCGCGAGCAGCGACTCGGGATCTTCCGGCGCGTACAGACGAACGGTGACGCCTGGGGCGTCGCGCCGAAACGCCCCGATGACCTCGGCCGCGGGATCGATCGCGAGCGTCGGGAGCGCGGCGACGTCGAGTCGTCCCGCAGCGAGTCCGAGCACTGCCGCCGTCGCGGCACGCGCGGTCTCGGCCGCGCGGAGGGCCTGCCGCGCGGGCTCGAGGAGCGCGGCGCCGGCCGACGTGAGCACGACGCCGCGCCCGACGCGATCGAACAGCAGCACTCCGAGCTCCCGCTCGAGCCGAGCGATGCTCTGGGAGAGGGAGGGCTGCGCGACGTCGAGGACGTCGGCCGCGCGGGTGAACCCACCCTCGTCGACCACTGCCACCACCGCACGGAGCTGCCGCAGATCCATAGGTACTTCCTATGGTATCCAGTTGTTCTGGCTGTTGGACATATGATTCCGGAAGGTGCTGAATGGAGGCATGAGCAACTGCCACCCATGAGCGCCGGGGCGATCGGTCTCGTCGGCCTTGCGGTGGGCCTGCTCTACGGCATGTTCGGCGTGGGGTCGGCGTTCGCCACCCCCGCACTCGCGATGCTGGGGATCCCCGGGATGGCCGCGGTCGTCGGTCCGCTCGCAGGCCTGGTGCCGGGCTCCGCCGCGGGGGCCTGGTCGTACTCGCGCGAGGGAAGCGTCGACTGGCGGATCGCGAAGCGCACGATGATCGCCGCGGTGCCCGCCTCGATCCTGGGCGCCGTCGCCAGTGGTGTCGTCGGCGGCCCACTCCTCCTGGTCCTGTCGGGTCTCGTCCTCTTCATCGTCGGCATCCGCATCGTGCGCAGTCGGACCGCAACGACGGCCACCGAGGTACAGACCCGGCGGCGCGAGTCCGTCGCGTTCGTCGTCGTCGCGTCGTTCGCGATCGGCTTCGCTTCCGGCCTGCTCTCGAACGGGGGCGGC
Source organism: Acidimicrobiia bacterium (assembly GCA_038321755.1). Classification (GTDB taxonomy): domain Bacteria; phylum Actinomycetota; class Acidimicrobiia; order IMCC26256; family PALSA-555; genus JALHSW01. The sequence goes on from JBBQFJ010000072.1 coordinate 14,000, forward strand.
TTCCTCCTCGTTCCCCTCTTCCTGCTCGCGCTCGGCCTCGACATGAAGCAGGCCACGGGCACGAGCCTCGTCGTCGCCGCCGCGCTGGCCGTTCCGACCCTGGCGACGCACGCCATCCTCGGTGACGTCGACTGGGCGGTGTCGGGTCTCTTCGCACTGGGCGTGGTGCCCGGAGCCCTGCTCGGCGCCCAGCTCGCGCATCGCCTACCGACGGCGCGCTTGCGCGGCCTGTTCGGGCTGCTACTCACAGTGTTCGCGACTTGGTTCCTCGTCCGCGAGCTCGGCGTCGTTCTCTAGCGCGCGAGACGATCCTGGAGCCGGCGCTTCGCGTCCGGCCACTCGGTGTCGAGGATCGAGAAGTACACGCTGTCGCGCCACACACCGTCCGGCATGAGCATGTGCTTGCGCAACGTGCCCTCTTCGGACGCACCGAGGCGCGCAATCGCCGCCCGGGAGCGCTCGTTGCGCGCGTCGGTCTTGAGCTCCACCCGCGCGCACCCGAGCACCTCGAACGCGTGCGTGAGCTGGAGCAGCTTCGCTTCAGTGTTCACCGGCGACCGCTGATGCGCCGGGCTGATCCACGTCGCCCCGATCTCGACGCGGCGGTTGCCCGGGTCGGCCGCGAGGAACGCCGTGCTGCCGATCGGCGCCCCCGACGCACGCAACACGGTCGCGAACCCCTGCCCGACCGCGCGCACGTACTCCACCATGAAGGCGAGCTCGTCGCGGCTGGTCACTCGCAGCGGCATGAAGCGCCAGATCTCGGGATCCTGGGCCACCGCCCAGAGGGCGTCGACGTGCGCAGGATCCAGCGGGACGAGCCGGACGTGCTCACCCTCGAGGACGACCGGTTCGAGGAAGGACACGGCCCCCGCTCAGTCCGCGCCTTGCTCGGCAACCGACATGTCGGCCACCTGGCGGATCTTGGCGATCTTCTCGGCAGAGTGGTTGGCGTCGGTGCCCTGAATCTGGAGCAGCTCGTCGCGAGTCTCCGCGGCGATGCGCTCGGCGTCGACGTCGCGATCGGCGAGCACCGCGTCGATGCCCTCGGCGACGATCCGCTCCGCGGCCTCGACCAGGGCGGCGACCATCTCGGCCTCGGGAACGACCCGCACGACCTGCCCCTTCACGAAGAGGTGACCCTTGCCGCGACCGGCGGCGATGCCGAGGTCGGCCTCGCGCGCCTCCCCCGGTCCGTTCACGACACAGCCCATCACCGCGACCTGGATCGGGATGTTGAGCGACTCGAGCGCCGCCTGTGCCTCGCCGGCGACCGCGATGACGTCGACCTCGGCGCGACCACAGCTCGGACACGCGATCAGATCGAGACCCTTGCGCTCGCGCAAGCCGAGTGCCTCGAGCAGCGTGCGGCCCGCGCGCGCCTCCTCGACCGGATCGGCGGTGAGTGAGTAGCGGATCGTGTCGCCGATCCACTCGGCGAGCAGCGTGCCGATGCCGGCCGTGGACTTCACGAGCCCCGCGGGCGGAGGACCGGCCTCGGTGACACCGAGATGCAGCGGGTGATCGACCGTCTCTGAGAGCAGTCGGTATGCGGCGATCATCAGCGCGACGTTCGACGCCTTGACCGAGATCTTCACGTCCTCGAAGCCGACCTCGCGGAAGTACGCGAGCTCGCGCACCGCCGACTCCACGAGGGCCTCGGGCGTCGCGCCGCCGTGTCGCTCCGCGATCTCGGGATCGAGGCTGCCGGCGTTGACGCCGATGCGGATCGCGAGGCCGCGGTCGCGCGCTTCGCTCGCGACGGCCTTGATGTGCTCGGGCTTGCGGATGTTGCCCGGATTCAGGCGCAGGCCGTTCACCCCTGCCTCCATTGCCGCGAGCGCGAGGCGGTACTGAAAGTGGATGTCGGCGATGATCGGCACGGGTGAGCGGGGCACGATCTGGGCGAGCCCTTCGGCCGCCGCTTCCTCGTTGCACGTGCAACGGACGATGTCACACCCCGCCGCGGCGAGGGAGTAGATCTGGCTGAGGGTCCCGTCGACGTCAGCGGTCTTGGTAGTCGTCATCGACTGGATCGACACCGGAGCATCGCCACCGACGGCCACCTTGCCGACGTGGACCTGGCGGGTCTGCTTCCGCGGC
>JBBQFJ010000073.1:0-16004 GCA_038321755.1 Acidimicrobiia bacterium
CACGGCGACGCGGATCTCCTTGTCGGTGATCCCCACCTCGGTCGCCTTCGGCTTGTCGCCGCTGCTCCCCTGTGCGAACGCGGCCGCGTTGGTACCTGCAGCCACGAGAACGATGGTGGCGACGAACGCCACCCAGCGAGTGTGCCTCACCGAGTCCCCCCTAGGAATCCGTGAACGTTGGATTCCATCTGGAATCCAAACGTTGTTGCCGCCGACACGGTATGTCGTCGTGCGGGGAGTCTGCCCGCGACTGGAACGCGTTTCAAGACTCGATCTTGTACAGCTCCGCCGTGTTCGTCCGGAGGATCCGATCCCGCTGGTCATCGGTCATGTGCGCCGTCTGCTCGAGCAGGAGCGCCTGAGAGTTGGGCCACGTGGCGTCCGAGTGCGGGTGGTCGTTCGCCCAGAGCAGGCGTTCGTCGTTGACCATGTCGAGCATGCGGAACGCGACCCAGTCGTCCTGGAACGTGAGGTACACGTGCTCGCGGAAGTACTCCGACGGCAGGCGGTGCAGCTCACCGGAGCCGAGCCAGTTGCGGTGACGATGGAACGCGTGGTCGGCGCGGTACATCCAGTGCGGGGCCCATCCCGCGTCGGCCTCGACGCACACGATCCGAAGGTCCGGGTGCCGGTCGAACACGCCGCCGAAGATCAGCGTGCCGACGAGATCCTGGTTGCCGCGAATGATCCCGAGGAAGCTGTTCATCTTCGGTCCGCGGTAGCCGTCACTCGCGATGCCGCCGGCTCCGCCCGTGAGGATGTGGAATGAGATCGGGAGCCCGACATCGACCGCGGCCTCCCAGAACCCGTCGTAGACCGGGTCGTCGTAGTCGGCGACCGCAGGGATCCCCGGGAGCATCACGCCGCGCAGCCCGAGTGCGGAGATCGACTCGAGATCGGTGATCCCCTCCTCGGGACTCCGCATCGCGGTCTGCCCCACCCCGACGAGGCGGTTCGGTGCGTGCGCACACCACTGCGCCAACCAACGGTTGTACGCGTCGAAGCAAGCCTTCTTGTAGTCGAAGTCGGGGTTGTTGCAGAGCAGCATCCCGACCGACGGATACAACACCTCCGCGACCACGCCGTCGCGGTCCTGCTCTTCGAGACGCGCCCGCGCGTCGAAGCCGCCGCGATGCAAGTCTTCCCAGCGCTTGCCCTGGGAATAGCCGAGCTCCTCCGCCGGAACACCAGCACCCGCGATCATCGAGAACGGGACGTAGCCCTGCCGAGGGCTCCCTGGATCCGTCAGCATCGTCGCGCCCATGTCGTCGAGGTGGACGAGCTTCGGGGCTCGATCCGCGAACTTCGGATCGATGTCGGCGTACGCCTCGGGCGGTTCGGTCACGTGCGAGTCGGCCGAGATGGTCAGTCCGACCTCGAACGTCGGAGCCGTCGATGTCACCGTGGTCGTCATCACGCACCTCCCAGCAGCGGACGCAGCGCCTCGCCGACCTCGTCGACCGTTCCGCGTCCCTCGTGTTCCCAGGTGACGGTGTAGTGCCAGCCCTCGACGACCCGAACCTCTCCGCCACGAACGTAGAGCACCCGACCGGTCGCGGTGCACGCCTCGGTCGCCAGCCAGGCGACGACGGACGAGACGTTGGCCGGATGGAAGGTGTCGAAGACGGCAGGATCGTCGGGCGCGCGCACCATGTCGGCGATCCCGGCCACCTCCTCGGTCATGCGCGTGCGGGCGACGGGCACGATCGCGTTGACCCGCACGCCGTAGCGGCTGAGCTCTTCGGCGATGATCACGGTCATCGCGGCGATGCCGGCCTTCGCGGCCCCGTAGTTGCTCTGCCCGACCGCTCCGAGCAGTCCCGACGTCGACGACACGTTGACGACCGACGCGAGCACCTTCTCGCCAGCCTTCGTCCGGTCGCGCCAGAGGCCGGCGGCGATCCTCGTGGTGGAGAAGGTCGAGCGGAGGTGGCCGCGGATCACCGCGTCCCACTCATCGTCGGTCATGTTCACGAACATCCGGTCGCGCAGGATCCCTGCGTTGTTCACCAGCACGTCGAGCTGCCCCCACGTCGAGAGCGCGAGATCGATTGCGGCCTGGGCGCCTTCGGTCGTGGCGACGTCGTGGTCGCTCGCGACCACTTCGGCGCCCGCTTCGCGCAGCTCATCGGCGATCGCCACGACGACTCCCGGGTCGTCGCCGGTCCCGTCGACCGCGGCGCCGCTGTCGTTGACCACCAGGCGCGCGCCTTCGGCGGCGAACAGCCGCGCGTGCTCCCGGCCCATCCCGCGTCCCGCGCCCGTGATCAGCGCGATCCGGCCCTCCAACGAACCTGCCATGCCGTCCCCTCGCGTTCTGCCGGGCCTCGTGTTGTGCCGGCGATCGAGCTGTCGGCTGGTGCTCGTGCAGGGTGCCGGCGCGTCGCACGCGGCCTGCCGACGCCGAGCCTAGGGTTGCGGCGTGAGTCGCATCCGTGACGCCGCGCCGGGGGGCCCGAAGTACGCCGGCGAGGAGACCGACGAGGCGCCCGTCGGCAGCACGATCGGTCAGCTCCGCGCTCGGCGCACCCCGGTCCGAGTCCCCGCGTCGCGCTACACCTCCACCGAGTGGGCCGAGCTCGAGGCGGAGCGCCTGTGGCCACACGTCTGGCAGCTCGCGTGCACGGTCGACCACGTGCGCGAGCCCGGCGACTGGTTCGAGTACTCGTGCGGACCACTCTCGGTGCTCATCGTGCGCGGGGACGACGGCGAGCTGCGAGCCTTCCAGAACGTGTGCCTCCACCGCGGCAACGAGCTGTGCAACGGATCCGGCACCGGCCTGGACGAGATCCGGTGCGTGTACCACCGGTGGTGCTGGGGCCTCGACGGGCGGCTCCGCGAGGTGCCGTCGCGCAAGGGCTTCGGGGTGCTCAAGAACGACGACTACCCGCTGCACCCGGTGCAGGTCGACACGTGGGGTCCGCTCGTCTTCGTGAACCTCGACCTCGGTGCCGAGTCGCTCCCAGAGTTCCTCGCCCCGGTGATCGACGAGACGACCTGGCTCCGCACCGAGGAGTACGCGGCGCGTGCGATCGTCACGATCCCGCTGCCCTGCAACTGGAAGACGGGCATCGACGCGTTCAGCGAGACGTACCACGTGCAGGGCATCCATCGACAGATGATCCCGTCGACCGACGACGTCAACGGCCCGCAAGAGGTGTGGGACCGCCACGGTCGCCTCGGGCAGCCGTACGGGATCCCGAGCCCGCGCTTGCGCAACGGTGCCACCGACCAGGAGATCTGGGAGTCGTTCGTCGCGACGCAGGGCGAGCGCGTCGGCCAGCCCGGCCGGGAGGACCCCGGCCCGGTTCCGGAGCGCGATGCCGGCGAGACCGTGCGAGCGATGCTCGCCCGTCGCATCCGCGAGCACGGGGTCGAGTCCGGCATCGACCTCGGTGCGTTCGACGATGCGCAGGTGACCGACCTGCACCAGTACAACTGCTTCCCCAACATCTCTCCGGTGTTCCTCGTCGAGAGCCTCGCCATCGTCCGCACCCGCCCCGGCGCGACGCCCGACGACTGCCTGCTCGACCTCCTGTTCCTCCAGCGAGTCGCGCCCGAGGCGCGGCGGGAGCGACCCGTCGACGTGACGATGGACGCGGAGACGGCCGACGTCGGCACCGTCTTCAACCAGGACATCGCGAACCTCCAGCGAGCCCAGCGCGGCCTCCACCAGCCCGGGTTCACCCACCTCACGCTGTCGCGCGAGGAGATGCGGATCGAGAACCTGCATCGCAATCTCGAGCGCTACCTCGGCATCGAGCCCTCCGAGATCACCGGCGGCTGATCCCGATTCGTTACGAGTGCACCAGCGAGACGTGCACGGAGTCGCGGCCGGGGAGCGACCGTGCGAGGAGCTCGAGCCCCTCGTCGAGGGTGTCGAGGGTCACGACGTCGCCGACGAGGACGGATCGGTCGAAGCCGTTCGACGCAACGAGGTCGACGGCGACGCGCATCGACGCGGGAGTGAAGCCGGCGCCGCCGACCAACGTGAGCTGGCGCAGCACGATCAGGTCGGTGAGGAGTCCGTCGACCGGCTGGAAGTGCTTGAGCCCGGCGAGGAGCACGGTTCCGCGGTTCCTGACGAGCGAGACCGCGAGCGGGATCGTCGCGGTCGCGACGGCCGCGAGGTCCATCACGACGTCGGCCATGCGACCGTCGGTGAGCTCGCCCAGCCGGGCGACCGGATCCTCGGCTTCCACGTCGATGGTCGCGTGGGCACCGAGCGCTCGCGCTGCTTCCAGCCGCGCGGCGTCGCCCGCGGTTCCCGTGACGATGACTTTCGAAGCGCCCGCGGCGCGCGCGGCCACGAGGCACGCAAGCCCCTGGTGGCCCGGGCCCTGCACCACGACCGTGTCCCCGAGCCGCACTCCCGCACGCTGCACCCAGTACACCGCGTTCGCGAGCGGTTCGAACATGGTGAGCTCGGCCGCCGGCACGTCGGCAGGAAGCGCGTGCACGTTCGTGCCTGGCAGCAGGGCCATCTGCTCGGCGTAACCGCCCCAACATCCGCTCTCGCGGTCGAGCCCGAGCGTGTAGCCGTAGACGTGCATCGCCGAGCACTCCGGGTCACCCGACCGACATGCTGCGCATGCACCACACCGGAGGATCTCGTCGACGCAGACCCGGTCACCTTCGGCGACACCCCAGGCGGTGGCGGCTTCGGCGGTGATCGCGTGGACTCGCCCGACGATCTCGTGCCCGGGCACGACCGGGAACGTCTCACCCGGCACGCCGATGCCCCCGTGGAGCTGCGCGAGATCGCTGCCGCACAGCCCGACCGCCTCGACCCGGAGCACCGCACCACCCGTGGGCGGTTCCGGCGCCGGCAGCTCGCGCACATCCCACGCACCATCGCCGGTGAAGACGCCGGCGCGCACCGTTGCACCCATCAGGACTCCCTCATCAGGTCTGGCTCATCAGGTCTGGCTCATCAGGTCCGGCTCACCACGTGGCCGTCGCGGCGCACCGGCATCCAGTGATACGGCGATTCGGTGTCTCCGGCTGCGGCAGCCGCCTGCACATTCTCGGGCATCTGGCCCATCGCGTCCTGCTGCTCACCGAGGCGTGCGTACGTGTGGTCGACCGTTCCCGCGCGCGCGTAGTGGTACACCATCGCCGCGCGCCGACCCTCGGAGACGTTGTCCGACGAGCGGTGCATGAGGTGGCTGTCGAACACCAACAGGTCACCGGCGTCCATCAGGACCCGCTCGGCGTCGCCGAAGTCCATGTCCACGATCTCGGTGTACCCGAGGTTCGCGTCGGGCCGCTGGTCGCCCACGTGCTCGTGCACCGGCTCCCGATGGGAGCCGGGGAGCACCGACAGCGGACCGTTCGTCGGCGTGGCGGCAGTGACCGCGAGCCAGATGCCGACCTGATCATCCGGCTCGAACGGGAAGTACAGCGAGTCCTGGTGCCAGGGCTGCCCGATGGCACCTGGGTTCTTGAAGATGAACTGTGAGAGGAAGCAGTCGATGTCGGGGCCGAGCAGCTCACCGAGGATCTCGAGCAGGCGTGGATCCCGGGCGAACGGTTCGAAGACCGGATCCCAGTCGTGGAGGATGAACACCTTCGAGACGCGGTCTTCGGGTTCGCGCGCGTCGGCCCACGGGTTGCGCTCGGGATCGACGAGCGCATGGCGGATCGAGTCCCCCGCGGCGTCCTTGCGGCACAGCTCGACCGCGCGCTCGTGCATCGTTCGACACGTCGCCGAATCGGCGAACCCCGGCACGATGAAGTAGCCGTGCTGCTCCCACGACGCTCGCTGCGCTTCGGTGATCGAACCTTCACTCGGACGTTCGGCCCCTGCTGAGTTGCCCATCGACGCACCCCCCGTACACTCGCGAGCGGGGGGATCATGGCACTTCGACGGCGGATCGGCTGAGGTGCGCGGCGTTCGCAACACCGAGCACGGCGTGCAGGTCGTCGACGTCACGGACCCCACGCCCACGGGCACCGACGAGGTCGTCGCCATCCGCTCCGCGAGCATCTGCGGGTCCGATCTCCACCTCCTGGGCTTCGGTCCCATGCCGATGACGCTCGGCCACGAGTTCGCAGGCGTCCTCGGCGACGGCACCCTCGTCACTGTCGATCCGAACGTGCCGTGCGGCACGTGCGACCAGTGCCTCGGCGGCGCCGCCCACCGTTGTCGGACCGGCGCGCAGCGCGTGCTCGGCGTCGGAGCGGACGGCGGCATGGCCGACGCGGTCGCGGCTCGCAAGGGCGCACTCCTCCCGCTGCCGATCGGGCTGCGCGTCGAGGATGCGTGCCTCGTGGAACCTCTCGGCGTGGCCACGCACGGCGTTCGACTCGCAGGCCTCTCCGGGGGCGAACGGGTCGCGATCGTCGGGGCGGGCAGCATCGGACTCGCGGCGGTTGCCGCGGCGCGCTCGCACGCCGGCGAGCTCGGGCTCGTCGCGCGTCATGAGTCCCAACGCGCCGCAGGCGAGCGACTCGGCGCGACCAGCACGAGCGGCGAGTACGACGTCGTCCTCGAGTGCGCGGGATCGGAGTCGGCGCTCGCAACCGCAGTGGAGCTCTGCCGTCCTGGCGGACTCGTCGTCTTCCTGTCGACGCCATGGGACCCGATCGCGATGCCGGGGTTCACGGCCGCGATGCACGAGCTCGGATTCCGTTGGTCGTACACGTACGGACGGCACGAGCACGGCACCGACCTCGGGGACGCTGCGGCGCTCCTCGCGACCAACCCCGAGATCGCCGAGACCCTGATCACCCACCGCTTCCCCCTCGACGAGGCCCCGGAGGCGTTCCGCGTCGCGGCCGACCGTGCGTCCGGCGCGATCAAGGTCGTCCTCGCCCCGTGATCGACCCGGCATGATCGACCCGGCATGATCGATTTGGGTCTGGACGGTCGACGCACGTTGGTCACGGGTGCCGGCGCCGGCATCGGCCGCGCGATCGCCACCTGGTTCGCGCGGGCCGGGAGCGACGTCGCGATCGCCGACAAGGACACGACGGGCTTGCACGAGACGAGCGCAGCGATCGAAGCGGCAGGCCGGCGTGCCGCCGCGGTCACGATCGATCTGCGCGACGACGGCGCGGCCGTCCACCTCGTCGAACGGACCGTCGCAGCACTCGGTGGTCTCGACATCGCAGTGAACAACGTCGGAATGCTCGCCGGCCACGCGCCCGCGCCGTTCCTGGAGCAGGACGACGACTACGTCCGCGACATCGTCGCCCAGAACCTCTTGCTCACTGCGGCGTGCTGCCGAGCCGAGGCGCGCGCGATGGTCGCCGCCGACACGGAGGGCGTCATCCTCAACGTGACCTCCGGCGAGACGACGCGGCCCGCGCTCGACCTCGCGGCCTACGGTGCCGCGAAGGCAGGCGTGAACCACCTGAGCCAGACCCTCGCCGCCGAGCTCGGGCCCCACGGGATCCGCGTGAACGCGATCGCACCGGGGACCACGCTCACGACCGAGGTGCGCGCCGCCTTGAGCGACCCGTACGTCGAGGAGCTCACGACGTCCATCCCCCTCCAGCGCATGAACGAGCCCGACGACCTCGCGCGCCTCGCCGTCGCCCTCGCGTCCGATCTCGGCCGCGGCGTCACCGGCCAGGTGGTGCTCGCCGACAACGGCGCTCATCTGTCACGCAGTCGTCCGCGACGTCAGCCGGAGTAACGTCCGCGCGATGAGCCCAGTCGCGGGGAACGCGTTCGACGGCACCACGGCGGTCGTGACTGGCGCGGCGTCCGGTGTCGGTGCTGCGAGCGCGCGTCGCCTGGCGGAAGCTGGCGCGAACGTGGTCCTCGTTGACATCGACGAACGGGGTGCGGATCTCGCCGAGTCCCTCGGCGGGCGGTTCGTGCGACTCGACGTGAGCGATGCGGATTCCTGGGACTCGTTCGTCGACGACCTCCGCAGCAATGGTGGCGTGCACTACGCGCACCTCAACGCTGGGATCCTGGCTGCACCGGAGCCCGAGGAGTTCCTCGAGACCAGCAAGGATCGCGCCCGGACGATGGTCGGCGTCAACCTCTTCGGCGTGCTGTTCGGCATCCACGCGCTCGCGCCTGCGATCATCGAGTCCGGAGGCGGCGGGATCGTGGTCACGGCGTCGGTCGCCGGCCTCATTCCCTACGGTGGCGATCCCGTCTACGCGGCGACGAAGCACGCGGCGATCGGCCTGGTCACGAGCGTCGCGCCCCAGCTCGGACGCGCCGGCGTCCGTGTGCACGCGATCTGCCCAGGGGGGATCGACACGCCGATGGTCACGGAGCGCCAGAAGGGCGAGATGGCCGGGCAGCAACGCTCGATGCTGCACCCGTCGGAGGTCGCCGATGCGGTCGCGACGCTGCTCCTCCGCGACGACGGTGGTGTGGTGCAGACGATCACGAAGGAAGCCGGGGTGCGCCCGGTCGACGTCGCGGTCACCCTGGGCTGAGTGCCGCTCGTGCCGGGAACCAAGGTCATGTGCGTCGTGCGCGGGCCGCTCGCGACCGACCGCGTCCCCGAAGACCTCGGCGACGCGACCCTCTCAGCGTTCGCGCTGCAGGTTCCCTGCGCGGACGAGCCCCCCGAGCACCCACCCGACGTCACCGCGCTCGCGGCCGCGTGGGTCGGCGCCCCGCCGAGCGCGTCGACCATCGCCCGATGGTTCCCCGGGGCCGGCGTGGACGCGTACGTCGTCGAGGAACACGTCCGCATCGACTACGACCGCGACTGGCCCGACGGCACGGAGTCGCCGGGGGTCCGGCGCATCTCGTTCGTCCGGGCCGCTCCCGGTCTCACCCGCGCCGAGATGGCTCGCCACTGGGGTGAGGTGCACTGGCCCATCGCACAGGTGCACCACCCGGCGCTGTGGCGCTATGTGCAGAACGTCGTCGTGGAGCCCGTGACCACCGACGCGCCCGAGGTCGACGGCATCGCGGAGCTGCACTTCCGATCGATCGCGGACCTGCGGGACCGCTTCTACGACTCCGACGAGGGTCTCCGGATCGTCGCCGAGGACGTCCGCCAGTTCCTGGATCGGGGCGCGGGTTGGCGCGTCCTGGCGCGCGAGACCTGGTTGCGCTCCTGAGCGTCCGGTGCCGGCGGCCGGCCCAGCATCCGGGAATCGGAAGCCGCTCTAGGCTCGCCGCCTTGCCGCTGCCTCCCGAAGCCCGTTCCACCTACGACGCGCACGACCCGGTCGAGAACACCCCGCGCGCGGCAAAGCACGCGCTGGTGCGCGAGGTGAAGCGCCTGATCGAGCTCACCGCCCACGTCGACGTCGCCGAGGCCGACCTCGGCGCGGTCCGCGCCGTCACCGACTCCGTGCGCGCGATCGCCGACGAGCTCGAGCCGCTCCCGAGCCTGCACGCGAAGGGCGGGCTCGGCAGCGTGGGCGGTGACGATGGCGCACTGCTCGAACGCAGCGGCATCGCGGGCCGCTCGAACCCACTGGCCGCGCCGCTGCAGTGGGAGTTCCGCGACGACCGGCTGGTCGGATGGGCGACGTACTCCCCCGCGTACGAAGGTCCGATGGGCCACGTGCACGGTGGCTTCGTGGCCGCCGCGTTCGACGACCTCCTCGGCAGCGCGCAGACGCTCTCGGGGTCGGCTGGCTTCACCGGCACGCTCACCGTCAAGATGCTGCGTCCGACGCCGCTCCTGAAGCAGATCGACTACGAGGCCGGCATCGACCGCCTCGAGGGTCGCAAGATCTACGTCTGGGGCACCGCGTCGTGCGAGGGCGAGCTGCTCGCCGAAGCGTCGATCCTGTTCATCGCGCCGAAGGGCGGGCAGCGCCCCCGCTGAGTGTCAGCTTTCGGGGAGCGCGTCGGGCGTCAGCTACCGGGGAGCGCGTCGGGCGTCAGCTGCCGGGGAGGGTGATGTTGTCGGGCAGCGTGATGCCTGACGTCACGCACTTCACCGATGCGAGCGCGAACGTTCCCGCGGCCCTGATGTAGTCGCCGGTGAAGAGATCAGTCGGCTTGCCACCGTCGGCGACTTCCTGGAACGCCTTCGCCATCGTCTTCGTTGCCTGACGGACCTTGCCGGTCGCCTTGCGCGACAGCTTGCGGAACGCCTTGGCCGCCTCGGCAGCGCCCTTCTCGGTGAGGTTGTTGCCGCTCGGCACGGAGACGTCGAGGTTCTTGAGCTCCTTGCAGAACGCGGAGGTCTTGGTCGACACACTGGCACCGGCCGGCGCGGCGACGCCACCGACGCCGACGACCAGCGCTGCGGTCACGAACACTGCTGCGATCTTGCGCATCTGAAAGCTCCGTTCGAGGGTGACGTCCCGCCCAAGTGGCGGAGTGAACGCTACCTCCCGCTGAGGCTCAGGTCGACGCGGGTCGCCAGCTCGCGATGCCGATGTCGTCGGCGGCCTTGGTGAAGTGCACCTCGACGGGCATCCCGATCGTCACCGCATCGACATCGCAGTCGGTGAGATCGCCGAAGATGCGTGGTCCCTCCTCGAGGTCGACCATGGCGATGACGTACGGCAGCGCATCCCGGAACGGCTTCATCCCGAACTGCCGGATGACCGTGAACGTGTGCAAGGTGCCCCGACCGGAGCACTCGAGCCAGTCGGGGTCGGCACCGCAGTCGGTGCAGAGCGCCCGGGGGTACCACTGGCGATGCCCGCACGAGGGGCACTCCTGGACGAGGAGTCGACCGTCGGCCGCGGCCTGCCAGTACTCCGCGTTCACGAAGTCGGGCTTCGGCAACGGCTTCGTCCACTCCTCCACCGTTCGGACCTCGTGCGCGGGGGCCTTGGGGGTCATGAGGGTGCGTCCTTCCCGAGGATGGCGACACCGATGCAGCTCAACCAGCCGCCGGAGCCTGCGGCCAGCGCCACGTTGCAGTCGGGGACCTGGGCCTCGCCCGCCTGCCCGCGGAGCTGCCGCGCCGCTTCGATGATCAAGAAGATCCCGCGCATGCCGGGATGGCACGACGACAGCCCGCCGCCGTCGGTGTTGAGCGGCCATTTCCCGCCGCGCTTGAGGTGCCCCTCGGCGACGAACGGACCGCCTTCGCCCCGGGGAACGAATCCGATGCTCTCGAGCAGGATCAGACACGTGATCGTGAACGAGTCGTAGAACATCAGCATGTCGACGTCGTCGGGCGTGAGGCCCGCCTGCTCGAACGCGATGGGGCCGGCCAGGGCACCGGCCGACGACGTGAAGTCGGGCTGCTGGGAGATGTTCCAGTGCGTCTGCGCGCCGGCCGCACCGAGCACGTACACGGGAGGTTGGGGCAGGTCCTTCGCTCGCTCGGCGGTCGTCATGATGAATGCGCCGCCACCATCGGTGATGGCGCAGCAGTCGAGCTTGTGCAGCGGATCAGCCACCATGCGGCTGTTCACCACGTCGTCGACGGTGATGGGGTCGCGGTAGATCGCGTTCGGGTTGAGCCCTGCGTACTCGCGCACTCCGACGGCGATCTCGGCGAGCTGCTCGGACGTCGTGCCGAACTCGTGCATGTGGCGTTGTGCGTGCATCGCGTACGAACCGACGAGCGAGTTGCCGTAGGGCACCTCGTACTGCACCGGTCCAGCCACTCGCTGGCCGGCACGCTGGAAGCCGCCGGTGCCGAGACTCCGACCCATGCGCGAGAGCTGGTCGGACCCGTAGGTCACGAGTGCCGTGTCGCACGCACCGTCACGAATCGCGCTCGCGAGGTGCTGCACGTGGAACTCGAACGACGAGCCGCCGGTCATCGTGCCGTCGATGTAGCGGTGGTCGATGCGGAGGTACTCCGCCATCGTGACCGCGTCGTCGACCATCATCCCGCCGCCACCGCCGGCGTTGACGTAGCCGTCGATCTCCGACTTCGGGACTCCCGAGTCGACGATGGCCCGCTGCGCGGCGAGCACGTGGTGCTGCACGCCGTCGAGGTCGGGCGCCTTCGGGTAGTCGGACAGCCCGATGCCCACGATGACGGGCGTGCGATCTCCTGTTGGCATGGTCCCCGGGTTCCCTTCCTGACGAGGGCGTCAGTCAATCAGGGAGCAGCCCGGCCACGCCAGACGGGATGAGGCCGCACCGTATGCTCCTGCGCATGAAGCTGGGATTGCAGTTCGGGTACTGGACCGCGCAGCCACGGCCGGCGCGCGAGCTCGTCGCCGCCGCGACCTTCGCGGAGGACATCGGCTTCGACTCGGTCTGGACCGGTGAGTCCTGGAGCTCGGACGCGTTCTCACCGCTCGCCGCAGTCGCCGCCGCGACGAGTCGGGTCAAGCTCTGCACCGGCATCGCGCAGATGTCGGCGCGCACGCCCACCGCGATGGCAATGCACGCGATGACCCTCGACGGCCTCTCCGAGGGACGCGCCTGCCTCGGCATCGGCGTGAGCGGACCACAGGTGGTGGAAGGGTGGTACGGGCGACCCTTCTCGAAGCCGCTCGCGCGGACGCGCGAGTACGTGCAGGTGGTGCGCGACGCGATCGCACGCGCCGAGCCGGTGACGAACGACGGCGAGCACTACCCGCTGCCCTACCGCGGCGAGGGCGCACTCGGCTTCGGCAAGCCCCTCAAGATGATCACGCATCCGCTCCGCAACGAGATCCCGATCTTCCTCGGCGCCGAGGGTCCCAAGAACGTCGCACTCGCGTTCGAGCTCGCGGACGGTTGGGTACCGCTCTACTACTCCCCGTACCGGAACGACGTATACGAAGCGAACTTCGAGCACGTGAAGCCCGGCTTCGAGATCGCCGTCAACGTGTTCGTGAACGTCAACGACGATTTGCGCGAGGCGCTGTGGCCCGTGAAGGCCACGCTCGGGTTCTACATCGGCGGCATGGGAGCGAAGACGAAGAACTTCCACACCGAGCTGATGGCCCGGATGGGGTTCGAGGAAGACGCCCACCGCATCCAGGACCTCTTCTTCGAGGGCAAGCGAGACGAGGCCATCCTCGCGGTGCCGGACGCGTTCGCGGACGAGATCTCGCTGGTCGGGCCGAAGGAGCGGATCGCGGAACGACTCGACGCCTGGCGCGACACCCCGGTCACGACGATGCTCCTCGGTGGCCAGGACGAGCCGACCATGCGCCTCATGGCCGACCTGACTCGATAGCGCCCTCTTCTGACGGGGCGTCAGGTCGTCACCTACATTGACGGCCTGGGCCCGAGCGGCCCGACGCCTGCGTCGAGAGCGGAGATGATGGAGTTCAACCTCGCCGACCTGTTCGAGCACGCCGTCGATCACTTCGGGGATCGCGAGTACCTCGTCTGCGATGGCAAGCACCGCACCTACGCGGAGATGGAAGAGCGGGCCAACCGGCTCGCCCACCACCTCGCCGAGGCCGGCGTCGGTCCCGGCGACCACGTCGGGATCTATGCCCAGAACTCGGTCGAGTGGGTCGAGACCCTCTGGGCCGTGTTCAAGCTGCGCGCGGTGTGGGTGAACATCAACTACCGCTACGTCGAGGAAGAGCTCGCCTACCTCTTCGACAACGCCGACCTCGAGGCACTCGTCTACCAGCGCGAGTACGCGCCGCGGGTGCGCGGCGTGCTGGACCGTCTGCCGTTGCTCACGCACTCGATCGTCATCGAGGACGGGTCGGGTGCCGACCTCGAAGGCCTCGGGTCGGTCGACTACGAGGCCGCGATGGCGAGCGGCTCACCCGAGCGAGACTTCGCACCGCGCTCGGCCGACGACCACTACATCCTGTACACGGGCGGCACGACCGGCATGCCGAAGGGCGTCGTCTGGCGGCACGAGGACGTGTTCTTCGCGCTCGGCGGCGGCATCGACCCGGTGACGAACACGCGCATCGACCGGCCCGAGGCCATGGTCGAGAAGGGTCTCGCCAATCCCGCGCAGGCCGTGATGATGCCCCTCGCGCCGCTCATGCACGGCGCGACCCAGTGGGGCGTGATGGGCGGGAGCTTCGTCGGGAACAAGATCGTCCTCCTCCCCCAGTTCGACCCGCGCACTGTCTTCGAGCTGATCTCCGACGAGGGCGTGCACGCGATCATGATCACCGGCGACGCCATGGCGCGCCCGCTGCTCGAGGCACTCACCGAGCCGGGCGCGCCCGAGCTCGATCTCTCCTCCTGGGCTGCCCTCTCCAGCACCGCCGCGCTGTTCTCGCCCGCGGTGAAGGAGCAGTTCATGGAGCGGTTCCCGAACCTCATCGTCACCGAGGCGATCGGGTCGTCCGAGAGCGGTTCGAACGGCTACACGATGGTCCAGAAGGGCAAGACCGCGATGAAGGGCGGCCCGACCGTCAAGCCGATCATGGACACGGTCGTGCTCGACGAGGACCTCGAGATCGTGCCGGTCGGCTCCGACGTCATCGGCAAGGTCGCGCGCCGGGGCAACATCCCGCTCGAGTACTACAAGGACCCGGTCAAGACGGCGGAGACGTTCGTCACCGACAAGGCCGGCGTGCGCTACGCGATGCCCGGCGACTTCGCGACCTACGAGCCCGACGGCACCATCACACTCCTCGGGCGCGGCTCGGTCTCCATCAACTCGGGGGGCGAGAAGATCTACCCCGAAGAGGTCGAGGGCGCCGTGAAGGGGCATCCCGACGTCTACGACTGCGTGGTGGTCGGGGTCCCCGACGAGCGCTGGGGCCAGAAGGTGGTCGCGGTGATCCAGGCCCGCGACGACGGTGCCCGCCCGACGCTCGAATCCGTGCAGGACCACTGCCGCACGCACATCGCGGGCTACAAGCTCCCGCGTGACCTGCACTTCGTCGACGCGATCGTCCGCTCTCCGAGTGGGAAGCCCGATTACCGATGGGCCAAGGAAGTCGCGACGAGCGCCATGCCCCAGACGGAAGAGGTAGCCACATGAAGACCCGCGCCTGCGAGATGTTCGGGATCGACCTGCCGATCTTCGCGTTCAGCCACTGCCGCGACGTCGTCGCCGCGGTCAGCAAGGCGGGCGGCATGGGCGTCCTCGGCGCGCTCGCGTTCACGCCCGAAGAGCTCGAGATGGAGCTGGCGTGGATCGACGAGCACGTCGACGGCAAGCCCTACGGCGTCGACGTGGTGATGCCGGCGAACTACGCAGGCAAGGGTGGCGACCTCGACCCCGACCACATGGACGAACAGCTCGCGGCGATGATCCCGCAGGAACACAAGGACTTCATCGAAAAGGTCCTGGCCGAGCACGACGTGCCCCCGCTCCCCGAGGACGAGGACGCCGGCAGCGGCCTGCTCGGCTGGACCTACGAAGGCGCCCGACCCCAGGTCGACGTCGCGTTCGCGCACCCGATCAAGCTGCTCGTGAACGCGCTCGGGCCGCCGCCGCCCGACATCATCGAGGAGGCCCACGCCCACGGCGTGAAGGTCGCCGCCCTCGTCGGCACGGTCGCGCAGGCCGAACGCCAGGTGCAGCAGGGCGTCGACATGATCATGGCGCAGGGCTACGAGGCCGGCGGCCACACGGGAGACGTCGGTGTGATGATCCTCGTCCCCGAGGTCGTCGACGCGGTGGGTGATCGGGTCCCGGTGCTCGCCGCGGGCGGGGTCGGGAGCGGGCGCCAGATGGCCGCGTCGATGGCGCTCGGTGCCGAGGGCGTGTGGACCGGCTCGATCTGGCTCACCACCGCCGAGAGCGACATGTCGCCTGCGATCACCGAGAAGCTGCTCGCGGCCGGCTCTCGCGACACGGTGCGGTCGCGCGTCATCTCGGGCAAGCCGGCCCGCCAGCTCCGCACCGCGTGGACCGACGCGTGGGAGCGCGAGGACTCGCCCGGGTACCTCCCGATGCCACTGCAGTACATGGCGACGTCGGACGCGACACGTCGGATCTCGAAGTACCAGGTGCAGGAGCTCCAAGGCATGCCCGTCGGCCAGATCGTCGGCCGGATGAACGAGGTGCGGCCCGTGCGCGACGTCGTCTTCGACCTCGTGTCAGAGTTCGTCGAGGCCACCGAGCGTCTCGATCACCTCCGCGACGACGCGGAGGAGATCGAGACCCACTCAGGCCTCGACGAACTCTGACACGACGACGAAGACGACGTCGCGCACGGGCCGCACCTCGATCAACCGGCCGACGATCAGGCCGACCGGCATGCCTTGGAGCTCCTCCACCTGCAAC
>JBBQFJ010000074.1:0-15980 GCA_038321755.1 Acidimicrobiia bacterium
GGCAACGAAGAAGATGATCCGACCCCACGTCTGCGTGACCGGCGCGTTCGCAGCGTCCAGCTGGAGGTTGAGGAACCCCGCGCCGACCCGATACGTGGCGAACGGCGACGACTCGGTTCCCGACGTGCGCACGAACCCGAGCGCGTCGTAGAAGGAGACCGCGGTACGCATGTTCGCGGTCACGATCGTGACCGCGTTGATCGACTCGATCAGGCCGGGGTCAGAAGGCATCGCGACTCATGGTGCCACCACGGTCACGTCGACTCGGTGATGCGTCCACGACGCCGCGGGTAGCGTCGCCCCGACGACACCGGTGGGGGAGCCACGATGGCGCTGTGGAATGAAGAGTTCGAGGCGCTGCGTCCGCAGCTGCGCGCGGAGTCGGCCGCGTTCCTCGCGTCGTGGGGCAGCCCACCAGACGACCCGACGCTCCCGATCGCCGAGCGCGTCGCTCGGGCGCGTGTCGAACGCGAGGGCTCGGTGCACCGCTCCGAGATGGGGGTGGACCGGATGATCGCCGGACCGGCGGGACCACTCCGCCTGCGCACCTTCGTGCCCGACGGCGACGGACCGGTCGACGGCGTGTTCCTCCACATCCACGGCGGCGGGTGGTTCATCGGCTCGCCGGAGATGACCGACCTCTTGAACGAGATGGTCGCGACAACCCTCAACCTCGCGGTCGTGAGCGTCGACTACCGCCTCGCGCCCGAACACCCCTACCCCGCCGGCCCGGACGACTGCGAGGCCGCGGCGATGTGGCTCCTCGAGCACGCGGAGGCCGAGTTCGGATCGGCACGACTCCTCATCGGCGGCGAATCGGCCGGTGGTCACCTGTCCGCAGTGACGCTGCTCCGTGTGCGTGATCGCCACCAGGCGATCGATCGCTTCATCGGGGCGAACCTCGTCTTCGGCGTGTACGACCTCGGCCACACGCCGAGTCAACGGGGCATCGGCATCCCCCGCACGACCGACATCCTCACCGTCGACGGCACGGCGTTCTTCACCGACCTGTTCACGCCGGGCCTCACTCCCGAAGAACGGCGCAGCCCGGACATCTCCCCGCTCTACGCCGAGCTGCACGACCTCCCGCCCGCGCTCTTCACTGTCGGGACCGACGATCATCTCGTGGACGACACCCTCTTCCTCGCGTCGCGGTGGGAGGTCGCCGGCAACCGCACCGAGCTGCTCGTCTACCCGGACTCGCCGCACGGTTGCATCGCGCTTCCGAGCGTTGCCGCGCACTGGTTCCCGCGCATGCTCGACTTCCTGCGCGGCTGCATCGACGCCTGATCACGCTCGTGTCCCCCGACGCCGTCACTCCTGATCCGGGCATCGTCACCGACCCGGCCGACGTCACGCCCGAGTGGCTCACCGATGTCCTCCGTGCGGGCGGGCACGACGTCAGCGTCGCGTCGCTCACGACCGACCCGGTCGGGACCGGGCAGATGGCGCACAACGAGCGCTTCACGATCGCGTACAACGGTGAGCCTGGGGACGCCCCGCGAAGCCTCGTCGGCAAGTTCCCGTCGCCGAGCGAGGAGAGTCGGGCTGCGGGGGCCGCCGGTGGCTACCGGAACGAGGTGCGCTTCTACACCGACCTTGCCGAGGGGCTCGCGGTCCGGACGCCCAAGTGCTGGTACGGCGCGGTGAACGAGGAGAGCACGGAGTTCACCCTCGTGCTCGAGGACCTCGCACCCGCCCGCCAGGGCGATCAGCTCGCGGGCTGCTCGGTGGAGCAGCTCGTCGTCGCGGCGCAGAACCTCGCGGGGCTGCACGCGCCGCGGTGGTGCGATCCCACCCTGCGCAACCTCGCATGGATGCAGAACAGCCTCGGCGACCAGACGGTCGTGATCGTCCAGCTCGTCACGCCGATGTTCGTCGAGCGGTATGCCGATCGTCTCTCGCCCGAGACCGTGCGTGTGCTGGAGACCTTCGGTGCCCGCATCGAGCAGTGGCTCGACCGGGAGCCCGAGCGCTTCACGATCGTCCACGGCGACTACCGGCTCGACAACCTGATGTTCCATCACGATCTGGACGACGAGGCCGGCGGACGCCGGGAGCCGGTCGCGGCAGTCGACTGGCAGACCGTGAGCATCTCGTCCGGAGGCCGCGACCTCGCGTACCTCCTCGGCAACAGCGTCGAGCCGGCGGTGCGACGCGAGGCCGAGACCGTGGTGCACGAGGCGTACCTCGAACGCCTCGTGGCGCTCGGCGTCTCCGGCTATGCGCTCGACGACATCGTCGCCGACGAGCGGCACGGTGCGTTCCAAGGCCCGTTCATCACGATGCTCGGCGCGATCGCGGTCGGACGCACCGATCGTGGCGACAACATGTTCGTCGCGATGGCCGAGCGCAGTGCAGCCCAGATCCTCGACCTCGACGCTCTCGACCTGCTCGTGTAGCCCGCGCTCGGGTCAGCGTGCGCGGTAGGCGGCGACGATCGGGGCGAGCTCGGTCGGGGTCGCGCCGTGGAGGATCACGCCGTCGCACCCGAGGGCGAGCTGCCCGCGCACGGCGTCGACGCACTGCTCGGGCGTCCCCGTCGCGGCGGGAGCCAACCACTCGTCGGGGATCAGCGTCGCAATGTGCTCCAGCTGTTCGGTGGTCGCGGTCTGGTCGAAGCCACCCGCGAAGCTCGACACCATCTCGTCGGCACGGAAGCGCTCGAGCGCGGCAGGGTCCCAGCCGTTCGTGCGCACCAGCAGGTTGCCGTACCCCTGGAGGTACGTCGCGAGGCGTCCGACCGTCTTCTTCATGCGGAGCTCGTGGTCGAGGTGGTCGCCGACCGTGGCGAAGCACGCCCACACGCGCACCGACGCTGGATCGCGCCCGGCACGCTCGGCGGCAGCCTTCACGTTCTCGACACAGCGCACGGTCGTCTCGTCGGTGAAGAACGTGTGGAGCACGACGTCGTCGAAGCACCGGCCGCCGAGCGCGAGAGAGTTCGGGCCGAACGCGACGAGCAGGAGCGGGATGTCTTCGTCGAACGTCGGGTCGAGCCGCAACACCGGCCAGGACCCGGCCGGTCCGTCGTGGCCGATGATCGTCTCCCCGTGCCAGAGGCGACGCATCAGGCCGGCGAAGTCCTCGAGCTGCGCGGTCGTGATCCGCGGGATGCCGTACGCGTCCTGCATCATCGTGATGCCCCGCCCGAGGCCGAGCGTGAAGCGTCCCCGTCCCGCTCCGTCTCCGTCGGGCATCTGCGTGAGGCGATGCATCGTGGTGGCGTAGGAAGCGGTGACCAGCGGGTGCCGAGTGTTGTGGTTCGTCGCCGCGGTCGCGATCCCGATGCGCTCACTGACGGCACCCGCGGCACCCGACAGCGTGGCTGCTTCTTTGATGTTGTAGCGCTCCGACAGGAACGCAGTTCCCAAGCCCATCGCCTCACCGGCGCGCACCTCGTCGATGAGGTCGCGCGGCGACTTCGGTTGACCGGCCAGCGCGTAGAAACCCAGCTCGTCGAGCACTCGATCCATCGCCCCAGCGTGTCAGGCCGACGGCTACCTTGCGGCGATGCGAATGACTCGTACCGTTGCCACTGCGTTCCTGGTCGTCTCCCTCACCGCGGCCATCGGGGTCGGCCCCGCCGCGGCGAGCGTGCCCGGCAAGGGCCCAGTCCAGACGACGAAGTTCACCGTCACCCTGACCTCGCAGCAGACCGTCCTCGAGAAGCTGGGCGCCGGCGGCGAGATCACCTACGGGTGGAACGAGCTCGTCGGCACGGCGACGAGCGACTCGGGCGACATCGGCGTCACCCTGCTCGGCAACGTGAACTACACGAACGGCTCGGGTCCGTTCTTCGGGTTCATGACGCTGAAGTTCGCGTCGCTCGCCACGGTTGGGCTACGGCTCGAGGGCCGGGCCACGAAGGACGCCTCCGGCGTCACGAACCTGCGGTCGAAGATGCGCGTGATCGGCGGGAGCGCCGCGCTCATCGGGGCCAAGGGCACCGGATCCTTCACCGGGAGCCGACGCGACGAGCTCGGCGGGGCGATCGTGCTCCAGGTGACGATCAGGATCCGGGGGATCGCCATCGGATAGGCACGATGGTCCGCCCCGCCCAGCTCGCCCCCGTCAGCGATACTCACCTGATCATGCACGCGAGCAACCACGCCCGAGCCGTCGAGGACTCAGCATGAGCACGCCGGGTGCCGAGCATCCGCCGACGCTGCCCGCCGGCCGTCGCTCCGTCCTCTATGCAGTGCGTCGGCGAGGCGAAGCGACTGCAGAGCAGGTCGCCGAACAGCTCGACATGACGGTCAGTGGCGCCCGCCAGCACCTGAGCGCGCTCGCGGACGATGGCTTCGTCGAGATCGATGAGCTGGCTCCGGAGTCGTCGAAGCGCGGTCGGCGCACGCTCTTGTACTCCGCGACTTCGGCCGCCGACGAGTTCTTCCCCAAGGCCTACGGCGAGCTCACGAACGAGCTCCTCGGCTACGTCGCCGACACCGACGCGGCGCTGCTCGAGCTGTTGTTCACGAAGCGCCGCGAGCAGCGGATCGCCACCGCTCAGGCCCGCCTCGCGACCAAGCACACCCTCCGCACGAAGCTCGCGGAGCTCACGAAGATCCTGGATGAAGACGGCTACTTCGCGAGCTTCGACGAGGTGTCGCCCGGACTGTTCCTCATCGTGGAGCACAACTGCGCGATCTGGGCCGTCGCGCAGCGCTACCGACAGGCGTGCACGAGTGAGATCGAGTTCATCCGCGCCGTGCTCCCCGACGCGGAGGTCGACCGCGTCCAGCACATGGTCGCGGGCGCACGGCGGTGCGCGTACGAGGTCAAGGCCCTTCCCGTCGGCGGCGCGGGCGCGGCCCGAGCCTGACACCGGCGCGATCAGCGTTCGCGGAACCGTCACCCGCTGTTCGTCGTCCCGCCAGCTGCTCGTCGGAGGCGTCTGCCACGATCACCCCTGGAGCGCCCGCTCTCTTGCCCCCCAAGCTGCGGGCGTCTCCAGGTCGCCGTCCCCGGCGCCAGCACCGACCCCGTCCGAGCCACCCGGGACGGGGTCGGTCAACGTCCGGGGGTCAGTGCGTGGCGGGCCCGGGCGACGACCTCCTCGATCGACGCTGCGCCGTCGAGCTCGATCACCCCGTCGAGCTCGAGCGTGGCGAGCTGCGACTCGAGTAACGCCGGGCCGGCGAAGTGACGCTTCCGCGCGACCAGTCGCGCCGCCAGCACGTCCGCCGGCACGACGAGCGCAAGCACCACGACTCCGGGCAAGGCCCCGATCAGTCGAGTCCGATACGACGCACGGAGCGCGGAGCAGGCGAGGACCACGCCCGATCCGCGGTGCTCCTCGAGCACGCCGTGCAACCGATTGAGCCACGGGCTCCGCATCGCGTCGTCGAGCGGCTGGCCCGCCCGCATGCGCGCGACGGCCTCGGGCGTGTGGAAGTCGTCGGCGTCGACGAACGGGACACCGACCTCGGCCGCGAGGCGCCGGCCGACCGTGGTCTTGCCCGCCCCCGCAGGTCCCATGAGCACGACGCTCGTCATCACCGGCTGCCAGTCTGGTGCAGCAGCGAGCCCAACACGACGGACCGGAGCACCCATGCGAGCCATCACGGTTGTCCCGCACCACGCGGACAGCGCCCGACTCGACGACGTCCCCGAGCCCGACCCGAACCTGGGATCGGTGCTCGTCGAGGCGATCGCCGTCGGTGTCTGCGGCACCGACCTCGAGATCACCTCGGGGACCTACGGCTGGAGCCCACCGAGGAGCGACCGACTCGTGCTCGGCCACGAGTCGCTCGGCCGGGTGCTCGATCCGGGCCCATCGAGTGGGCTGGACGTGGGCGACCTCGTGGTCGGCATCGTGCGCCGGCCCGACTCCGTCCCGTGCCCGAGCTGCGCCGTCGGCGAGTGGGACATGTGCCGAAACGGTCAGTACACCGAGCGCGGCATCAAGGCGGTCGATGGCTACATGTCAGAGCAGTGGCGCATCGAACCCGAGTACGCGGTGCAGGTGGATCCCGCGCTGGGGATCCTCGGGGTGCTCCTCGAGCCGACGACCGTCGTCGCCAAGGCGTGGGAGGTGGTCGGCGCTGCGGGTTCGCGCGCGTTCTGGGAGCCGCGCACCGCGCTCATCACCGGCGCCGGTCCGATCGGGCTGCTCGCCGCGCTGCTCGGCACGCAACGCGGACTCGACGTGCACGTGCTCGACCGCGCGGAGGATGGGCCGAAGCCCGAGCTCGTCGCCGCCCTTGGCGCGACGTATCACAGCGGCACCGTCGCCGACCTCGACGTCGAGCCCGACATCGTGCTCGAGGCCACCGGGGTGCGGTCCCTGATCCTCGAGTGCATCGACAAGGTCGCGTCCGGAGGCGTCGTGTGCCTCACTGGCTTCGGGGGCGCGGATCCAGCACCGCTCCCCGCGGCACCGGAGGTCCCGCTCACGAACGAGATCGTCCTGCAGAACAAGGTGATCATCGGCTCGGTGAACGCGAACCGCCGCCACTACTACAAGGGCGCCCAGGCGCTGCAGCGAGCCGACCACGACTGGCTCGCGAAGCTCATCACCCGGCGGGTGGAGCCCGAGCACTTCGCCGACGCGCTGCAGCGTCAGCCGGACGACATCAAGGCGATCATCCAGTTCGCCCCGATCTGACTAGGCGGTCGCGGCCGGGGTGCTGCTCGGAGCCGTCGCCAGCGCGGTGCGCCGTGCCGGCACGAGGGTGAAGCCCGCGAGCACCGCGATGACGAAGCCCGGGACGATGAACAGCCACGGGATCGGCTCGAGGTCGATCTTGTCGGCGTTCGCGAACGCCGGCGCGAGCGCGACCTGGCTGTCGCTCAGCGCGTGCGACTTGGCTGACGTCGTCGCGTTCCACGTCTCGGCGAAGGTGGCGAGCGTCGGGAACGTGGACGTGAACGTCTCCTTCGCGGTCGCGCCACTCACACCCTGCTGCGCGGCCCAGGCAGGGAGGGGCTTCGTCTGGACGTCGTTCGCCATGCCGTCGAACAGCGCGGTCGCCCCGACGGCCTTCTGGGCCGTGGCGGGATCGAGCCCGACGCGTCCGAGCGCAGTGACGCGGACGGCTGCATCGACCTTGCCGGGGATGCCGAGCACGAGCGGGGCGACGCATCGGTCTCTCCCCCTGAGTGCGAGCTTCCTCGAGGTGTCTTCGCCGTGCCGAGGCGACCGGATCACCGGCAGCATCACTGGGCTCGCTGGCCGCCTGACGTTCGCCTCGTTTGCGAAGCGGCGCCATTGGGTATTCGATGGCTAGCCAGGACGACGAAGGGACATCGCAGTGGAGCTCGCACCGGTCAAGGAGCACGCGGAGCGCGCGTGGGAGCAGCTCTCTGAGCGCGCGGTCAACATCGCCGGGCACGCAGCCCAGGTCTCCGAGCACGCAGCCCAGGTCTCCGAGCACGCAGCCCACAGCAAGCAGGCGCGGCATCTGCACCGCAAGGCGCAACGTCTCGAGCACACGATGGAGCGCAGGTTCGAGAAGCTGGCCAAGCGTCTGCCCGTCGACACGCCGGTCGACCGCACACGGCGGAGCCAATCGCGTCGACGCGCGTTCGAGACTGGTGCGGTCGTCGTCATCGTCGCCGGTGCCGCAATCGCCGCGTTCGTCGTCATCCGCGCTCGCCGCAACGCACCGCCGGTCTTCGTCGAGCAAGTCCGCGACAGAGATCGCCTCGACGTCGAGATTCGCGAGCCGCACAAGTCGAGCGTCGACCCGACACACATCGGTCCGCGCAAGGACGCGCCAACGCGCGAGCTCGTCGACTCCGGTACGTCCGATGCCGCGACCGAGCCGGACGGCACGTCGGAGCGCGCGACGCCGAAGACCTAGCCCTCACGCAGCGATCGAGATCGCGCCCGTCGCTTCGGCGAGCGTCCGCGGCTCGAGGTCGCCGAGCGCGCTTCGGAGCACCTCGAGTGCTCCGCGCACCTGGCGCACGACTCCGACCGCTTCGCTCACGGGCTCTCCACCTCTCCACCTACCCAGCGCACATCGAGAGAGGCCGTAACGGCGGCGCAGCGACGGGGAAAGCGTCGGGGGAAGGTGCCCGCCACGTCACCTACCCAGGTGTTGGTCGGGCACACCCACGGGCTCAGCGCAGACGGGCGATGTCGCTCTTGGCGACTCGAAGCCGCGCCGGCAGGGCGTCATTGATCCGCAACATGAGTCGGAAGAGACGCGGGCTGCGGACGAACAGGAGACGCACACGTCGCTTCTTGGCGCGATCTCGTCCGAAGTGACGGAGTGCGCGTCCGGCACGCCGGGCGACCGTCCAGTCGCGCGCCGACACGGCGCGCGTGTAGTCGTCGAGCGACGTGGTGAAGAATCGGGGCGCGACGAAGTCCCGGTAGTAGTAGCGGTTCGCTCGCTTGTCGTCGACGATGTCGTCCTTGAGCTTCCCACTGAATCGGAGTCGGCTCTCGATGAATCGCGGGCTGATCGAGTCGCTGGCCGCGTGCACCCGAAACTCAGTGAGCGCCTCCGCGTGGAACGCGAAGCGCCATCCCGATCGGAAGCCGCGGACGTACAGGTCGTCGTCCTCGTAACCGCGCAACGTCTCGTCGAAACCACCGAGCGCCTCGAAGGCGGCCCGCCGGATGACGCTCGCTGACGGGATGACCATGAGATCGCGCTCGATACATGCAACGATGTCCTGCTTCGGGTGATCGATCTGATGATGCCGGAGGAACGAGCGGATGACGACGTTGCCGTCGCCGTCGATCTCGTCGAACTCGCTGTACGCCCAGGCGAGCTCGGGATCGTCGACGAACGGCCGTATGAGTGATTCCAGATGGCGTTGGTGCCAGATGTCGTCTTGATCCAGGAACGCGAGGAGTGCGCCACGGGCCTCGGCCGCGCCGCGGTTGCGCGCTGCCGACTGACCGGCATTCGGCTGGCGCACGACGCGGATCGGGAACGGTGCCGGGATGCGGTCGAGAAAGGCGAAGTCGGTCTCGTCGGTCGAACCGTCGTCGACGACGATGAGTTCGTCGGGTGGCTGGGTCTGGAGGGTCGCACTCCTGACCGCGTCGGCGAGGTGGGCGCCGCCATTGAACACCGGGAGGATCGCGCTCACGATCGGGATCCGGACCTCAGGATCATCGGTGATCTCGACGACCGATCGGTCCATGAGATCCACGGTCTCGAGCTCGACGCCCTCCTGGTATCCCGGGTCCTCCCGCCCGCGGAACCACTGCTGTGCGCGTGCGGTGTCGAGCGCGTCGGGATGCGGAAGCGCGCGCATCCGCCCCGTCGCGTCGGTCAGCTCCGCGACCGCGGCCGAGGCCGTGCACCAACGCTGACGCTCGCCGACCTGGTGGGCCACCTCGAGCATGTTCGCTTCGGTCGCCGCCCACTCGTCGGACAGGAGTGCGATGTCCGCCCGAATCGTGAACACGAGGTGGGTCAGGGTCGGGGACCCGAGACGAAGGCGGAGCATCTCCCGGAAGAGCGGCGGTGACGTCCACGGGGTCAGCGTCTGGTAGCTCCCCGTCGGCACCAGACGGTCGCCCATGGGCACCAACGACAACGACACGCCGGGCGTGTGCGGGATCATCACGAGACCCTCGGTGCGCTCCGGGTCGGGCGTGCGGAAGTCGCTGCGCGCGGGCCGGTACGCGAACGACGGTGCCGTGCGCGTGTCGGGGTACCAGCCGGTGCTGGTCTCGGTTGGCGCCATCACGCGTGCGGCTCGAAGCCCCGGCTCGACGGAGAGGTCAGCGACGATCCCCGCGTCGTCGAGCTGCCGGGCGAGGCGGTTCCACATGACGCGATCGCCGTTGTTGTTCGCACGACAGGATCGGCCGAACGCCTCCCGATAGCCGTCGAGCGCGACGTCGGCGCAGTGCTCGAGCCAGTCGATGTCGGCGTTGTCCTCGATCCACTGTCCCTTCCAGCGCCAGCAGTGGATGTGTAGACCCATCTCGTCACCGGCCGACTCGAACTGGCTGATGTCGCGCTCATACATCTCGACGAGGCCAGTGCTCGAGCCGTACGCCTCCACGATCTGTGGGTCCATTCGGTGGTACCAGGTCAGGGAGACAGGAGCGTCGACGATCAAGGCGATCTGGTCACGGAGATTGGGCATGAGCGTGACGAGCTTCTCGAGGCCGAGCGCCGGCTCGGGTCGTCTGGCGAAGACTCGTCGATCCGGCTCGACGTCGATGCCGAGGATGATCGGAATCCGTTCCACGTTCGCTCCGGTCGGTGCTCGAGAGAGCGAGCAATACTACGCGGGCACCTCATGGCTCCGCGCCGGCACATCGCCCAGGTGAGGCAGCAGACCGAGAACGGTCGAGCACGCAGCCGTGCTGCACGACGGTCCATGGCGTCCACGAGGGCCCAGCGATCTCGAGTGACAAGGTGGCTGCTCCACCAACCGAGCCGTCGTCAGGTGGTGCGGCGCTCGAGGACGATGACCGGGATCTTGCGGTCCGTGCGCGACTGGTACGTGTCGTACTGGTCGTCGTTCACCTTGTTCGCCGCGTCCCAGATCTGCTGGCGCTCGTCGCCCTCTGCCACGCGCGCCCGCACCGGGATCCGCTCCCGGCCCACCTGGACCTCGACGTCGGGGTTCGCGGTCAGGTTGTGGAACCAGCCCGGGTGGCGCACGTCGCCCCCCTTGGAGGCGATCACGCCGTAACCGTCCCCGACGGGCACGTAGAGGAGGGCGTTGGTGCGCGGCTCCTTGGTCTTCCGCCCGACCGTGCGCAGGAGCAGCATGGGCCGGCCCCCGATGCTCCGGCCGATCCGACCGTCGCTCGTCACGTAGAGCCACTGGTGGACCACGAGGCCCTTGCCGAGGAAGCGTTCGACCGTTGCGTTCATGCACCCGACCCTAGGTCCGAAGCCGACTGGCCGTGGCCGGCGCTCGAGCGGCCATACTCTTCGCCCATGGCGCTCCCCACCGAACCCACCCCGCTCGAGCCGACGCCTCCCGAAGGCGGCGCGACCGACATGACGAGGTGGTGGTGGATCATCGGCGGCGTCTTCGCCGGCGCGCTGCTGATCGGCGGGCTCATCGTCCTGCTCACGAACGGGAGCGGCGACGACAGCGTCACCGTCCCCACGAACCCGCCGAGCTCGACGACGACGTCGACCACTGCGCCGACCACCACCACAACCGTCCCGGTCACGCCGGGTCAGCCGGTCATCGGGCAGTTCACCGCGCAGCCGTCGCCGGTGACCTGCGGGGGCGGGAACGTCTCCGTCAGCCTCCAGTGGTCCACGCAGCATGCGAACGACGTGACGATCGAGACGGACGGCGTGCCGCAGTCGACGCCGCCGTACCCGCCGACCGGCAGCACGACGGTGCTCTTCAGCTGCGCGGCTCCGCAGCACAACTACCAGCTCGTCGCCAACGGTGCCGACAACCAGCAGGCGCGCCAGACGATCACGGTGCAGGCGGTGCCCGCGCCGACCAGCCCGCCGACCAGCCCGCCGCCGACGAAGCCACCGGCCACGACCACCACCACAAAGGCGCCGACGACCACGACGACCGAGCCCGACACGACGACGACCACGACGAACCCCGTCCAGATCCCGGTCGCGGTCACGCTCGACGACCAGGACAACGAGACCGGTCCGATGACGCTCGTCGTCTCCCCCACCGAGACGACGGCCGGCACGATCGAGTTCACGGTCGAGAACAATGGTGGGCAGGTGCACAGCTTCTTGGTGCTCCAGACCGCCCTGCCGTTCGACCAGCTGCCGGTCGATCCCGACACGCACAAGGTGATCATCGACGACCAGGTCGTGCGCCTCGCGAAGATCCCGAAGATCCCGCAGGGCCACTCGAAGCAGGTCTCGGTGAACCTCGAACCGGGCACCTACGTCCTCATCGACAACCTCCCGGGGAACTACGCGCTCGGCGCTCGGGCCGCGTTCACCGTGGTGCTGGGGCCGCCCGCGCCCACCACCACGACCAGCGCGCCCTAGGAGTGCGGCAACTCGTCGTCCTGCTCCCGCCGTCGGAGGGGAAGGCGTTGGGAGGGCGCGGGCGCTTCGCGCTCCGCTCAGGTTCCTTCCGCACGCTCGGCGGGAGCCGCCGTGAGGTCGCCGAGGCGCTCGGCGCGGCGGCGCGTGGACGCGGTGCGGCGAAGCTCTTCGGCGTCGGTGGCGACGCGCTCGTGCGCGCGATCTCGGTCAGCTCGGGGGTCGCGGGCTCCCGAGTGCTTCCCGCGCACGAGCGCTACACCGGGGTGATGTGGCAGCACCTGGATCCGTCGACGCTCCCGATCGCAGCACGCGCTCGCGCCGACGACGGAGGCGTGGTGGTCTCCGGGCTGCTCGGTCTCGTCGCGTTCACCGACCCCGTCCCCGACTACCGCTGCAAGATGGGCGCGATCCTCCCGCCGATCGGGAAGCTGTCGCGGTGGTGGCGGCCACAGCTCACCGAGGTGCTGGCCGGCCGGCTCGACGGTGCCACGGTCGTCGACCTCCTGCCGAACGAGCACGCCGACGCGCTCGACCGCGCCGTGCTGGCCGACGCCGCGCGGCGGTACGTCCGCGTGGAGTTCACCCGTGGCGGGGGTGCCGCAGCCGGCCATGCCGCGAAGGCGGCCAAGGGACTGGCGGCACGGGCGATCCTCAGGGCCCCGTCGTCGAGGCTGGAGCAGGCGCTCGAGGGCTTCCGGGTCGAGCCCGGCACGCCCATCGGGGCCTGGGCCTTCGCCGGCACCGAGGAGGACGGGCCGGTCACCACCGTCCGGATCGCGACCACCTGATGGGCCATCGCCCGGCAAAGCCCCTTGAGTCGGGGCGTCCGCCGTCCGATGGACAGAAGATGCAGGCAGTCTGGGTCTGGGTTCGTTGGACCCGTTGGCATCTCACGCCCCTCATCCTCGTGGTCGCCGCTCTCGTGATCGGGCTCGACGTGCTGACGGCATGGCAGGACGTCTCGATCGGGTACCTCGGCCGCGTCGGCATGTCCCCGGCACTGCCGCTCGGGATCGTGCTCGCCTGCCTGGTCGGCCTCCGTCGCCTCGGCCTCGACCGAGCCAACCTGCTCGCCTGGAAGGAGTTCCTCGTCGTCGGGGGCGGCGTCCTCCTCTGGGGGATCTTCCAGTACAGCCAGCACATCGGCGGGTTCGCGGAAGCGATCGGGCTGGTGCTCGGCGCGCTCGACGAGGAGCTCGTCTATCGCCTCGCGGTGCTGATCGTCGCGGGCGCGGCGACCGCCGCGCTGCTGCGGCGGAACTGGCGCAACCCCGAGGACTGGGGGCTCGGACCGGGGCTCGTCGCGATGC
The DNA here is from genome assembly GCA_038321755.1 of Acidimicrobiia bacterium. Lineage (GTDB taxonomy): Bacteria > Actinomycetota > Acidimicrobiia > IMCC26256 > PALSA-555 > JALHSW01. Next base: position 13,226 of record JBBQFJ010000074.1, read on the forward strand.
TCGCGTCGGGTGTCGTGTTCATGCTGCTGCCCGGTCACGTCGCGCAGATGAGCAGCACCACGCGTGCGCTGCCGTTCGTCGCGCTCGGCATCATCCTCGCCTACGCCGTGCTCCGCACCGGCGCGCTGTTCCCGGCCGTCGTCGTGCACGCGCTCCTGAACCTCGCGACGATCGCCGCGCTGACCGACAACGTGGCGAACGTGTGGCGCGTGCTCTTCGCCGCGCTGGTGCTGATCACCCTGGTCCTGGCGACGATCGTCGCCGGCATTCGGCTCGGGATCCTCAAACGCGTCGAGGTCGAGTCCGTCTGGCGCTCTCGGCCCTACGCCGACTACAAGTCAGGTTCGTGACCAACATTCTGAGCGGTACCCGCGTCCTCGAAGTCGCGGCCTGGACCTTCGTTCCCTCAGCCGGCGCCATCCTCGCTGACTGGGGCGCCGACGTCCTCAAGATCGAGCACCCCGCGACCGGCGACCCCCAACGGGGACTCTCCACCATGGGGGTGTCGCTCGGCGCCCCGACCGCAGTGAACTTCATGATGGAGGTGCCGAACCGCGGGAAGCGCAGCGTCGCGATCGACCTCAAGACCGACGACGGCCGCGAACTCCTCTACCGACTCGCCGAGACCGCTGACGTGTTCCTCACGAACTCGCTGCCCGACATGCGCGAATCGCTGCAGTTCGACGTCGAGCACATCCGCGCTCGCAACCCGAACATCATCTACGCGCGCGGGCACGGGCAGGGAGCGAGGGGACCCGACCGCCGCAAGGGCGGGTACGACGGCGCGTCGTACTGGTCGCGCGGTGGCGTCGGCGACACGTTGCGCGCACCCGACTCCGACGAGCCCGCCGGGATGCGTCCCGCGATCGGCGACGTCATGGGCGGCTTGACTCTCGCCGGCGGCATCGCCGCGGCACTGTTCCACCGCGAGAAGACCGGTGAGGCGACCGTCGTCGACACGTCGCTCATGGGCACCGCGATGTGGCAGCTCCAGCCGGACATCGTGATGACGAGCCTCCTCGGTCTCGACGAGGTCGTGCGGTTCAAGAACAACGCGATCGCGAACCCGATGGTCGGCAACTACCGGACCCAGGACGGTCGCTGGATCTTCCTGAACATGATGCAGGCCGACAAGTTCTGGGCTGACTTCTGCACCCACCTCGGTCGCACCGACCTCATCGACGACGAGCGCTACCGCGACGCGACCGTGCGCGCCGAGAACCGCGACTCGTGCGTCGAGGAGATCCGTGCCACCTTCGCCTCGCGACCGCTCGCGGAGTGGCGCGAGGCGTTGGCCACCATGGCCGGCGTCTGGGCGCCCGTGCAGCGCGTCCCCGAGCTCGCGCACGACGAGCAGGTGATCGCCAACGGCTACTTGCGACCGGTCACCGACAACCACGGCAACGACTTCGAGCTGGTGGGCGCACCGGTGCAGTTCGACGAGCAGCCCCACGACCTGCGCGCGGCGCCCGAGCACGGTGAGCACACCGACGAGGTGCTCGCCGAGCTGGGTTACTCGTGGGACGAGATCGTCGCCTTCAAGGTCTCCGGCGCGGTGCTGTAGAACACCTATTTGTGCATCGACGGGGGCTCTGGCACCGTGGAGTGCACACACAGGAACGGGGTCGCAGGAGGAGGGGGGAACCTGTGGAGATCCGTCCGCTCTCAGCTGCACTCGGCGTCGAGATCACCGACTTCGACGCCGGGGCCCGCCTCGACGATGCCGACCGTGAAGCGCTGCTGCGCGCGTACGACGAGCAGCACCTCCTCGTGTTCCGAGACCAGGACATCGACGAGGACCAGCAGGAGCGGTTCGCGACGCTGTTCGGCCCACCCATCGACGAGATGGGGAACGGGGAGCGATCGGGGTTCATCTCCAACGTGCAGCCCGACGCTGCCGGCGACGGCGCACTCCCGTTCCATTCCGATCTCACGTTCACGCCCCAGCCAGTGCTCGGCATCGCCCTCTACGCGATGGAGCTCCCTGCGGAGGGTACGTCGACCTGGTTCGCGAACGCGACTGCGGCCGCGGCCGACCTGCCCGACGACCTGCGGGCGCGGGCCGAGGGACTCGAGGTCACCCACGCGCTCGGATCGTTCGTGACCGGACGCGACGACGCGAAGTCACGTGAGCACGATCTCGGGCCGGAGGCGACCCGGGCAACGCACGCGGTGCTTCGCCCGAACCCGCGCACCGGTACGCCGATCCTGTTCGTCACCGATCTGCATGCAGAGCGGATCGAGGGACTCCCGGATAGCGAGGGCGCCGAGCTCCTCGAAGCGCTGCTCGCGCACGTGTACGCGCCGGAGCACGTCTACGAGCACCGGTGGCGGCTCGACGACTTGCTGATCTGGGACAATCAGGCGATCCAGCACGAGCGTGAGGACGTGAGCAACGCGAAGCCACGCACGTTCCGCCGCAACTCGCTGAACACCGCGCGCTGGATCGACCTCGTCCCGATGCCCGGCACGTAGCTCGCTCTGTCACACGCCAACCGGGCGAGCGCGGTCGGACGAGCGCGGTCGGGTCAGTAGGCGTCGAGGATGTCGACGACGAACACGAGGGTGTCGGTGCCGCTGATGCCCGCGCTCGGCTGTCCGCTCGCGCCGTAGCCCTGGTCGGGCGGCACGACGAGCAGCACCTGTGAGCCGACCGTCTGGCCGACGAGCCCGGCATCCCACCCGGGGATCACCTGGCCCGCACCGATCACGGTGTCGAGCGGCTTCTTGCGGTCCCACGACGAGTCGAACTTCT
>JBBQFJ010000075.1:0-15773 GCA_038321755.1 Acidimicrobiia bacterium
ACCGATCACGGTGTCGAGCGGCTTCTTGCGGTCCCACGACGAGTCGAACTTCTTCCCGGTGCCCCAGATCACGCCCGTGTAGTGGACGTTGATCGTCTGGCCGGCGGTGATGACCGGACCGGTGCCCTTGATGAGCGGCTGCACGACCAGGGTCGTCGGTGCTGTGGTCTTGGGGACGGTGATGCTCGGTGCCCCGCTCTTGGCGAGCTTCACCGTCGGCAGACCGGCCACCGGTGCCACCGCCTCGCCCTTCGCCCGGACGAGCGGCTTGCGCACGCTCGCGACGTCGAGCACGAACAGGATCGTGTCGTTCTTCTTGGCGGTACCACCCGACTTCGCGAGCTGCGTGGCGATGCCCTCCTTGGGCGCGATCGCGAGGACGGTGCGACCACCCACCTTCGTGCCGACGAGACCCTCGACGAGCCCGGCGAGGGCCTGCTTCTTGTCGACCGTGATCGTCGCCGGCGTCTTGTCGAACGACGTCTCGAGCTGGTCACCGGTCCGGCCGTCGACCGCGAGGTAGTGGAAGGTGACCTTGTCGCCCTGCTTGAGCGTTTCACCGGTGCCCGCCTCGAGCACCTTGTGCACGCTCTTCTTCGTGGTGAACGGCTTGTCGAACGTGATCGTCGGCTGCTGGCCGACCGGTCCCGTGACCGTGACCTTCGACAGCGGGTCGGGCGCCGCGCCAGCCGGCGCAACCGTTCCGACGACCGCGGCGAGGACCGCGATCGTCACCAGGACCGCACCGAGACGCTTCACGCTGAACCTTTCGCAGGGGGAGACACACCCAGGCAGGGACCCAGGCGGGGACTGCTCAGGCTATCGAGGCGCTATCCGCTGCAGCCGTCGGGCTCCGAGCGTTCACTCAGGCTTCCTGCACTCGTTGCCCAGCCGCCCGTTCAGTCCGGGAGCGGCGCCGTCGGCGAACGCATCCCGCCACCCGCGAACACGGTCTCGCCCGAGATGTAGCTCGACGCGTCCGACGCGAAGAACACGATCGGCCAAGCGATCTCGTCGGGATCGCCGGCCCGCCCCGTCGCACTCGCGGCGCCGCCGACCTCGTCAGGGTCTCGGCCCACCTTCTCCATGGCACGCACGAACCCCTCGCTCTTGATCGCGCCGACCCGCACGCAGTTCACGCGGATCCCACTCGGGGTGAGCGCGGCCGCGAAGCTCTTCGTCAGGTTCTCGACGCCTGCCTTCGCGGCGCCGTACGGCGCGACCTCGGGCAACCCCTGCGCCGCCGCGCCGGACGAGACGTTCACGATCGCACCCGAGCCGCGCTCCTGCATGTGCGGCGCGACGCGGTGCGACAGCACGAAGACACTGCGGAGGTTCAGGTCGAGCATGTTCTGGTAGTAGTCGGGCGTCCAGTCCTCGAAGCGGTGGTTGTGACTCCCACCCGCGTTGTTGACGAGGACGTCGATGCGTCCGAGGTCGGCGAGGGTGTCGTCGATCAGCGCCTCGCACTCGGCGACAACGCGCACGTCGGTCTGCGCGACACGGGCCGTCCGCCCGAGCGCTCGCACCTCCGCGGCGACGGACTCGAGGTTCTCGACCTTGCGACTCGCGAGCACCACGTCGGCCCCGAGCTCGGCGAACAGCAGCGCGGTGGCTCGACCGATGCCGGTCCCCCCGCCCGTGATGACCACGACACGCCCGGTCTGGTCGAAGACTTCTGCCAGCATCTGGACTCCTCCTCGCTCCGGGCCGGATCCTGGCATGCGTGCTAGCTCCGCAGCACGTTGGCGAAGATCAGCCACGCGAGCAGCGACTTCGCGGTGAGGCTCAACAGGATGTAGGTGGTCTCGCCGGCGACGTAGTCGCGCCACCGTCCGACCTGGCGGTACTGCAGGACCATGTTCACGGCGAAGCTGAAGAACAGGACCAGCTCGACGAGCGTGATCGCGTACACGAATCCCGGCGGCGAGCCCGGTCCGCTCAAGAGGTAGATCGAGATCCCGATCCAGGGAACCACGCCCGCGAGCGAGCCGAACCAGAACGCGCTCCAGTCGGTGGCGCCGGGCTTCTGCTGCCGTTCCATGAGGAGACCGAAGAGGATCATGGCCGTGTTCACACCGAAGATGGCGATGAGCGCGGCGATGTCGCGGATGCCGACGAACATCGCGATGAGCACGATCATGATCGAGGCGCTGACGGAGTACTCGATCCACCGCGCGTAGTTGGCTCGACGCTCGAGACAGCCCTCGTACCAGAGGTGTACGCGGGGCGATGCGACGACGAGGTGGTCGATCGCGGCGAGCAGCAGGAACAGCGCGACCACCGGACCGATCGCGATGGAGAACAGCTGCTCGGCCGGCGCCGCACGCAGGACCTGGACCGGATCGTTGCGCAGGTACGACGCGAACACCGGCAGCGCGAGGTCGTTGCTCAGGGCCAGCATGGCCATTGCCTCGGCCCCGAGGATGAGGCCGACGACGATATTGAACACCCGCAGCCTCCGGTAGGTCGTCGTGCGATCGATCTCGGGCATGCAGCCTCCTGGTCCGGGTACGAAGAAGGTCTATCCGCTCGCCGAACGGCGTGGCCGCCCGACGGGAATGCCGGCGCTGGCACCGGTTGTTGCACGTACAACCAGTTCCGAGGAGCACGCCATGCCTGCCATCACCGTCGAAGACCCGAAGACCCTCCCTCGCCTCGGCACTCCCGTCGGCACGACGCGCCCGGTCACGTCGGTCACCCACGCGATCCGCGAGCTCGAGGGTGCCGGCTTCCCCGTCTGGCGTGGCTTCCACGGCCTCGGCTTCGCCGACATCGACCCGTTCCTCCTCCTCGACGAGCTGGGCCCGCTCGAGTGGGCCCCCGGCACCGCGAAGGGCGCGCCATGGCACCCGCACCGCGGCTTCGAGACGGTCACGTACGTGATCGACGGTGCGGTGGAGCACCACGACACCGAGGGTGGGGGCGGCACGATCGGTGAGGGCGACACGCAGTGGATGACCGCGGGCAGTGGCCTGCTCCACGACGAGCTCCCGACCATGGAGGCGTTCCGCACCGGCGGCCGATCGCACGGCATCCAGCTCTGGGTGAACCTCCCCGCGAAGGACAAGATGACCGAGCCGCGCTACCAGGCGATCGAAGGCCGCAACCTCACGGTGCTCGGCACCCTCGACGGCGCGGGCGTCGTGCGCCTGATCGCCGGCCGGTTGGGTGAGCACGCCGGTCCCGGCGACACCCACACGCCGATCACGCTCGCGCACGCGACGTTGCCGGCGGGGTCGGAGCTGCGCGTGCCGTGGGACCCGACGTACTCGGCGATGGCCTACGTGCTGAGCGGGACGGGCAGTGTTGGCGACGACGACTCGAACCCGGTCACCGAGCACCAGCTCGCGTCGTTCGGCGACGGCGACGTGCTCGTGGTGCGCGCCGAGCCCAACGCGACGGAGCCGCTCGAGGTGCTGCTCCTGGGCGGGCAGCCCCTCCGGGAGCCGGTCGTGCAGTACGGGCCGTTCGTGATGAACACCGAAGCCGAGATCCATCAGGCGATCCGGGACTTCCAGGACGGCAAGATGGGCCGCGTCCCCGACGACGACGGCGACCCCCGCCGGGGCTGAGCCCGGCTCCCGAGCAAGTGACGCTCTCGGGTCCAGGCGATCCCAAAGCGTCACTTGCTCGGTCGTGTCAGGCTGGGCAGCCGCTGACCTCGATGCCGGGCACGGCGCTCGGGGTGATCGAGCCGGGGTCGCCGTCGCCGGCGAAGCGTTGGGCCATCCACTCGATCATGTCGGGCGTCGACACGCTGATGACCCCCGCATGGCTGGCGCCCGGGTAGATCCAACGCTCGAGGCCCTGCCCGATGCCGCACAGATGATCGGCGAGCAGCTTCGTGGACGCGACGGGGATCTGCTCGTCGTTGCCACCCTGGATCATGAGCAGCGGAGTCTTCGTCGGCTTGGTGAACGACTCCGGGTCGTTCTCGGTGAAGAGCTTCGCCCAGGCGGGCACCGCGAACGGGTCCCCGGTCGTGAACGTGGCGATGTCGGCGGTGCCGTACTTGTCGGACAGGTCACCCGAGCAGCCGGTGTCGAGATCGGCCAGCGCGGCGATCCCCGCCGGCGTGAAGATCTTGTCCAGCGGCGCGGCCTTGTCGCCGTAGGCCGCGTTGAGCCCACCACCGGCCATCAAGAGGTAGTAGCGGAACGGGCTCGACTTGAGGAACGTGTAGAGGAGGTTGAACTGCGACGGCGGCGCGCCGGCGACCACACCCTTCACACGCAGCTCGGGCGCGTAGCTCTCGGCGAAGTGGTGCGCGAACATCGCCGAGTGTCCGCCCTGCGAGTGGCCCCACACGAGGTAGTCCTTGCTCGCATGCGCGGCAGGAAGGTGGTCGGCGGCGCGCACGATGTCGATCGTGTCGCGGGCCTCGGTCTCCCCTGCGATGTAGGGCATGAGCCCGGGTGTGCCTTCGCCCCGGTAGTCGGTCGAGGCGATGATCCAGCCCTGGTCGAGGAGCAGGTTGGCGACGGCCGAGTTGGCGTTCGGCTTCAGCGACGGGGCGCACTGATCGGCCATGCCGTTCGTGCCGTGGGCCCACGTGACGACCGGGAAGCCACCCTTGGGCGCCGGGCCCGCGGGGACTGCGACGAGGCCGGTGACCGCGACCGGCTTCCCGTCGAGCGTCTTCGAGAGGTACATGACGCGATGAACGGTGCCGTGGAGGTCGGGCGCGTCGACCTTCGCCGACTTCAACAACGTGCCCGGCTTCCCCTGCAGCGGCTGGGGCACCGAGTAGAACGCGGGCAGCCCGGCCGGAGCGGGGACGTCCTTGGCGCCGGCTGCCGACGTCGCGGTCGACGCACCGACCGCGGTGGCGCCGACCATCGCAGTCGCAGCAAGGGTCAGTGCGACGGTGAGGAGCGCGACAACTCCTCGACGGCGCCTCAGTACGGCGTGCGAACCGTGGCGCATGGTGTGGGCTCCCCCCGGGCAACACCGCGAGCAGTCTCGCGGTGTTCGACCAGAGTATGTCGGGCTTCGTGCCCGGCCCGAGCCCTCAGCCCGAGCCTCGGCCCCAGCCCCGCCCCCGGGGCCGGGGCCGGGGCCGGGGCCGGGGCCGATCCGGCCCGAGGCCTTGACCCACCGAAATCCCCGGTACACTGGGGCTTCGACGCCGCGTCGATCGGACCCTCCCCGAGCGGGGACGCGAGGACGGTCACGCCCAGCTGCGAACGTTCCTCGGAGCCAGCCTGCCTGAGCTTCGTGCTCCCCACGGCCGTCGCCCCGGCCGTCCAGCAAAGGACCCCCATGGCTGCTGCGAACCGCAAGGTCAACAACGAAGATCCCGATCTGATCCGGCTCTACCTCGACGACGCCGGTCGTTACGAGCTGCTCACCAAGGAAGACGAGGCTCGTCTCGCGCAGCAGATCGAGGACGGCAACATCGCCCGCGCCCAGCTCGAGGACCCGGAGGTGAAGCTGAACCCGACCGAGCGTCGGGCCGTGCGTCGGCGCGCCCGTCGGGGCGAAGAGGCGCACCTCACCTTCGTGCAGTCGAACCTGCGGCTCGTGGTCTCGATCGCGAAGCGCTACCAGGCTTCAGGAGTGCCCCTGCTCGACCTCATCCAGGAGGGCAACCTCGGGCTCATCCACGCGGTCGACAAGTTCGACTGGAAGAAGGGCTTCAAGTTCTCCACGTACGCGACGTGGTGGATCCGCCAGGCGATCTCCCGCGGCATCGCGAACACCGGCCGCACGATCCGCCTGCCCGTCCACGCCGGCGACAACCTCGTCCGCCTCCAGAAGGCGCGTTCGGTGCTCGAGCTGCGGTTCGGCCGTCAGGCCACGCACGCCGAGCTCGCCGAGGAGCTCGGGATCACCGAGGAGAAGGTACGGGAGACGTCGCTGATCGCGGCACCCCCGCTGTCACTCTCGTCGCCCCTCGGCGAGGAGGGCGACGCGGTGCTCGGTGACATCGTCGAGGACCGCGGTGCGGAGTCGCCGTTCGAGGCCGCCGCGATCGCGATGCTGCCGGGCGAGGTCGAGAAGCTGCTCAAGGGGCTCGCGCCTCGCGAGGCCCGCATCCTGACGCTGCGCTTCGGACTCGACCGTGGTGAGCCGCGCACGCTCGAAGAGGTCGGCGAGCACTTCGACCTCACCCGCGAGCGCATCCGCCAGATCGAGGCCCGCGCGATGTCGAAGCTGCGTCACCCCTCGAACGAGGTCGACGTCACGAGCCTCCTCGCCGTCTGACCAACTGCAACGGGGTTTCCACTCAGTCGTCGTTGCCGGCGCCGGACAGCCTCGCCAGGTCGGCGGCACCGGTCGCGCTCGCCTTGATGCCACGCGACTTGACACTGACGTCCCAGCCCTCGGCCTGCTTCCGCAGTGCGCCGACCGTGCACTCCTCGCGCGGGATCACCGAGAACGGGTCGTAGTCGAAGATCCGCATCGCGTTCTCGTGCGAGATCTTGTTGATCGTCGCGTCGTCGAGGTTCGCGGGCTCGACCTCCTTGAGGAAGGTCTCGGGCGACATCGGCCACGTCGAATCGGCGTGGGGGTAGTCGCACTCCCAGCAGACCATGTCGACGTTCATGTCGCTCAGGTTCTTCACGCCCGTCGGATCCTCGATGAAGCAGAGGACGACCTGCTCGTCGAACACCTGGCTCGGGGTGCGGTCACCGAGGTCGGCGCCCGTCCAGTAGCGGTGCTTCGTGTACGTGGAGTCGACGCGCTCACGGAAGTAGGGGACCCAGCCGATGCCACCCTCGGAGAGCGCGAACTTCAGGTTCGGGAACTTCTTGGTGGCCGGCGACCAGACGATGTCGCCGGCGGCCTGCACGATGTTCATCGGCGAGAGCGTGATGAGCACGTCCATCGGCGCGTCGTCCGCGGTGAGCACGATGCGCGACGACGACCCGATGTGTGCGCACAGCACCGTTCCGAGACCCTCCGCTGTCTTGAACGCCGGGTCCCAGTAGTCGCTGTGGATGCTCGGGTGCCCGAGGTACGAGACGTTCTCGGACCACGTCATCGCGTGGCAGCCCTTCTCGGCGACACGCTCGAGCTCGGCCGAGATCAGCTCGGGGTCCCAGAGCGGCGGGATGGCGAGTGGGATGAACCGACCGGGGTACTTCCCGCACCAGCCGTCGATGTGCCAGTCGTTGTAGGCCTGCACCAGCGCGAGCGCGAGCTCGGGCTCGTCGACCGCGGTGCGGGCGAAGAGCTGACCGGTGAACTGGGGGAACGACGGGAAGCACATCGACCCGAGCATCCCGTTCGCATCCATCTCCTTGATGCGCGCGTCGATGTCGTAGGCGCCGAGGCGCATGTCGTCGAACGACTGCGGGTCCATCGCGTACTCCTCGCGCGGCCGACCGGCCACCGCGTTGAGCCCGATGTTGGGGAGCTCCTGCCCGAGGAACGACCACACGTCGGTGCCGTCGTCCTTGCGGACGAGCTTCGGTGCCCGCTCCGCGTGCTTCTTGGCCAAGCGCCCTTCGAAGAGATCCGGCGGTTCGACCGCATGGTCGTCCACGCTCACCAGGATCAGATCTTCGACGTTCATGTGGGTACCCCCTCGACTCCGGTTCGCTCCACAACCTAGGCCCATCGGCGACCGTGGGCCCGAGCAGCTCCCGACCAGCACCTAGCGTGCACGGATGCCGAGCCAGCAGATGCAGTCGCGCGCCAGCGTGAGCGCGATCGTGTCGACCCGAAACGTCGTCGAGTACGTCGGCGCGGCCCTGACGAGCATCGCCGAGCAGACCAGTCCCCCCGACGAGATCGTCGTCGTCGACGGGCACTCGACCGACGGCACGCTGGACGCGATCGCCCGGTTCCCCGGGGTCCGCGTGGTCCACCAGCAGGACGCCGGCCTCGCGGCGGCGCGGAACCTCGGGCTGTCGGAGACGACCGGAGCGTTCGTGGCGTTCCTCGATGCCGACGACTGGTGGGAGCCGACCAAGACGACCCGGCAGCTCGAGGCCCTCGACGGCACGGCCGACGTCGGCGTCGTCGCCGGCCAGATGGACCGGATGAACGTGGCAGCCACCGGCCGCGCGGAGGTCGAGACCGTCCCGGCGCTCACGCCCGGCGGCGTCCTCATCCGGCGTTCGGTGTTCTCCGTCGTCGGTGGGTTCGACGAGCGCTACGAGATCGGCAGCGACACCGACTGGTTCATGCGGGTGCGTGCGGCCGGGCTCGGCCCGCTGCTCCTCCCGGAGCTCGTGCTGCACAAGGGCGTCCGGCCCGAGCAGCTGTCCCGCAACGTCACCCGCTACCGCGCCGAGCTCCTGCAGGCCGTGCGCGACGCGGCACGGCGCAACGACCGGGACCCTGACGGCTGACCGGGTTCAGCCGGTGAAGCGGATGTTGCCGGGGATGGCCGTGGCGGGTGCCGGCCCAGAGAATGTGATCGTGACGAGGCCGTCCCCCGCACGCACGCCGCTGGCCGACGTCACCGCCGTCGCGGCCGCGGCGGCGAACCCTGACCCGCCGCCGCCACCACCGCTCGAGTTGTTCGCGTCGTCGCCGCCGCCACCAGCACCGCCGAAGAAGCCGCCGCCACCGCCACCACCACAGGAGCTGCCGTTGCCGCCGACGGTGCCACCCTGACCGCCCGTACCACTCGCGCCGGGCGATCCGTCGTCGGCCGTGGACGGAGCGCCGGTACCGCCGGCGCCGAACGTCACCAGCGTGCCGGGTTGTCCGCCAGCACCGTTCCCGCTGGCGCCCGCGGTGGCAGCTGCGGTTGCACCGCCACCGGCACCACCGGCGCGACTCGCGCCGCCGCCGCCGCCACCACCCGCGACGAGGACCCGGTTCGCGAGCGCAGTGCCGCCCTGACGGATGTCTGAAGCGCCGCCGCCTCCCGCCGCGAAGATGCTCGTGAGCTTGACCCCACCGTTGGCACCGCCGTTGAACCCACCAGCGCCCGTTCCCACGGGTGTGTTCGCGCTCCCTTGGCAGCCGACGTTGATCTGGATCACCTCACCCGGCGTCACCGCAATCGTCGCCGTGGTCTGACCGCCGAGCGCGGCAGGCGTCGCCGCCCCAGCCCCAGGTCCACCCTGCGCGCCCTGCACGTCGAACGTCGCGCCGGTGATGCCCGCGGGCACCGTCCAGGTCTGGGCACCGTTGGTGCAGCCGAAGCTCACCGAGTCGGCCCCGGCCGATCCGCCAGTCGCGACGACACCGAACGCGCCGGCGACGGCGACGATCGAGATGACGGCGATGATCCGGCGGCGCATGGTCGACTCCAGGAGGCGTTCGGGATTGGGTCAGAGACTAGTGCCCGCCTCGCCCCGCGCACCTCGCCGCGCCGCGCCGCGCCGCGCCGCGCCGCGCCGCGCCGGGTGGGGCCAGCACCCCTCCGGTCCGAAGGGGCGCACCCTCCCGGTCGGGAACGGCGTGTGCTTGGCTCGAGCTATGGACCGCAGCAGGCGCAGCACCGGGACCGCCGCCTCCATGTGGGCACGCTCCGAGCTGCGGGCCCGGTGGCGCTCCTGGCTGGTCCTCGGGATCCTCGCCGGCGCCACCGTCGGGATCGCCGCGGCCGGGGTTGCCGGCGCCCGGCGCACGGAGAACGTGGTGCCGCAATACATCGCCGCGTCCGGGCGGCTCGACGCCGCGGTCCTCGCCAACGACCCGACGTTCGATGCCCAACCGCGCGCCGCCATCGCCGCACTCCCCGAGGTCCAGCGGTCCCTGCCGTTCTCCGTGCCCTTCCTCCTGGAGACCACGAGGCCGCGGGAGCTCGGCAGCCCCCTCCTCCCCCGCTCCCCGGCCACGGCCCGCTTCTCCGAACCGGTGATCCTCGAGGGCCGCCACACCGATCCGAACAACCCCCACGAAGCGGTGATCGACGAGAACGTCGCCGACCGGTACGGGCTGGGCATCGGGTCGACGATCGACGTCCGCCAGGACGTCCCGCCGCCCGGCCAGGAGGGCCAGCTGCCACCCGGGCTGATCCCACCGGGTGCGAAGTCGTTCACCGACTCACTCCGGGTCGTCGGCATCAACAAGGCGGTGTCGAGCGAGGTGAACTGGTCGCCGTCGAGCGCGTTCGCTCGCGCGCACGAACGCGACATCGTCGGCCCCACCAACCTGTTCATCCAGCTCCGCAACGGTGACGCCGACTTCCTCCGGTTCCAGCGCCACGTCCAGGACATCGTCGGACACCCCGTGAACGTGGAACGTGGGCCCGAGCTCAACGGGATCCCCAAGACCATTGCGCTGACCGGTGTCGAGCGCGACGGGCTGCTGCTCTTCGCGCTCGCGGTCCTGCTCGGTGGTGGCGTGCTGGTCGGTCAGGCACTCGTGCGCGCGGTGAACGCGGGCGGCGCCGAACTCGAGACCTGGCGCGCGATGGGCGCCGACCGTGCGCTGGCCGTGCGCGGGATGACACTCCCCGCATTGCTCACCGTGGCAGTCGGGGCAATCACCGCGGTCGCGGTCGCGATCCTCCTGTCTCCCCGCTTCCCCATCGGCGTCGCTCGCCGCTACGACCTCGACCTCGGGGTCCACACCGACGTGCTGGTGCTCGTCGGCGCCGTGGCGGTGCTTGCACTCGCGGTCATCGGGATCACAGTCACGGCTGCGTGGTGGCGCGTGACGAGGGGCGAGGCGGCGGGCACCACCACGTCGCGGACCGCGCGACTGGTCACGACCGTCGGGCTCCCGCCGTCGATGCTGATCGGATCTCGACTTGCGGTCGAGCCCGGCCGCGGGCGCCGAGCCGTCCCCGTCCGGTCCGCGCTCATCGGCGCGATCGTCGGGGTGCTCGGCGTGACCGCATGCTTCACGTTCCGATCAGGGATCGCGGACGCCGCGGCGAACCCGACGCGCTCGGGGATCGTGTGGGACTACTCGGTCGCCGCCGGACCGGCCCCGATCGCGCGGGGCGACCGGGCGACGATCACGGATGATCGGGACGTGCAGGCGTCCGCCCGAGCGCTCTGGGCCCGGGCCGTCCCGATCAACGGCGTCCCCGCTTCGGCGTTCGGCATCGAAAGCCTGCGCGGGAAGGTAGACCTCGTCGTGCTCACCGGCCACGAACCACGGAACGCGTCGCAGATCGTGTTCGCCCCCGCGACGCTCGCGAGTCTCCGCCTGCGCGTCGGTGACGACGTGCAGGTCGGCGATCCGCCACGGACGCGCACGATGCGTGTCGTCGGTACCGCACTGCTCCCGTCGACGTCGCACACCGGCTACGACCAGAGCGCGTGGATGACACTCGCTGCGCTGCACTCGGTGCTCGGACCGGACGCCGTCGCCCAGCGCCCTGATGACTTCGAGGACTATCTGCTCCTGCGCTGGCAACGGGGAACGGACGTCGCAGCCGCCCAACGTCGGATCGCGCGGATCGGTGGTCCGCACGGATACTTCGCCGAAGCGCCGACACTCCCTGCGTCGGTCGTCGAGCTCGGCAACCTCCGGACGATGCCGATGGTCCTCGCGATCTTCTTCGCGATCCTCGCGTGCGCGACCGTGGCGCACGCGCTCGTCACGACCGTGCGTCGGCGCCGGGTCGACCTCGCCGTGCTGCGGTCGTTCGGCTTCACCCGTCGCCAGACCCGTCTCGCGGTCGCCTGGCAGGCGACGATCCTCGCGGCGCTCGGTCTGGTCGTCGGCGTGCCACTCGGGATCGTGGCCGGGCGCGTCGTGTGGCGCTGGGTCGCCGACGACTTCCCCGTCGTCTACGTGCCGCCGATCGAGGTGATCGCGATCATCGTCATCGTGCCGGTCGCGCTGCTCGTCGCCCAGCTCCTGGCCGCCGGCCCTGCGCACGCCGCAACCCGCATCCGCCCCGCCGAGACCCTCCGGGCCGAGTAGTGCTCAGGACTTGCTGACGCCGAGAAGCGGGAACCGCCCGTAGACGAAGAGGGGCGTGCCGCCACCGTCGGGGAGCGCCGGCAGTCCGAGCTTCACCTTGGGCTGGTAGCCGATCGTCCACGTGACGTACCAGAGCGGGACGATGTAGTTGTTCTTCGCCATGACCTGGTTGAACTTGGTGTACGTCTGGTCGATGTCGACGATCGCCGACTGCCCGCGGCCCTTGTCGAGGAGCGCCTGGGTCTCGGGGTTCGAGAAATGGCTGAAGTTGATGAAGTTCCCGGTGTCGTAGTTCGACCACCACGGGTACTCGTCGGAGTCGTTCTCGTTCGCGTACCCACCGTGCAGGTTGCGCCACTGCAGCACGTCGATGTCGCCGGCGAGCGCCTTGTTGATGAGCGTCGCCTCGTCGAACAGCGTGATCGTCGCGTTGATCCCGGCCTTCGTGAGCTGCTCCTGCAAGAGCTGCAGCTGCGCGGAGTTCTCGGGCTCGGGCGTGTCACCGAGAGTGATGTCGAAGCTGCCCTCCTCCCGCTTCACCTTCTTGACGAGCGCCTTGGCCTTCTGGAGGTCGTGCTTCGGGTAGCCCGCGTTCTCGAGGTAGCCGGGCGCTCCGGAGTCCATCAACCCGTTGGCGACGGGGAACAGTCCCTCCGTGCGGATCTGGTCGATCTCGACCTTGTCGACCGCAAGCGCGACGGCCTTGCGCGCGTCGGGGTTGCTCAACGGCTTCGTGTCGGACAGGAGCGCGTAGTAGCTGAGCTCGCGGAAGCCGGGCTTCTGCCGGTACAGCTTCGCGACGCTCGGTCCGAGGTTCTGGAGCGCCTTGGTGGGCACTGCAGCCGAGGTGTGCAACATGTCGAGCTGGCCGCCCTGGAGCTGGTTGACGCGCGCGGAGGAGTCGACCACCGGCACGAACGTGATCTGGTCAGCCTTCGGAAACCCCTGCTGCCAGTAATCGGGGTTCTTGGTGACCACGGTCCGCTCGTTCTGCGCATAGCTCTGCAGCTCGAACGGTCCCGTCCCGATCATCTTCGTCGCGTAGTCCTCGCCGGCGTTGAGCTGCGCGGGCGCCATGATGCCGAGCCGCCCGTCGCTGAAGAGGTAGCTCGGGAACGCGAACACGGGCGTCTTCATCGTGACCTGCACGGTGAGCGGGTCGACGACGGTCACGTCGGCGATGAAGTCGAAGATCTTCGAGAACAGCGGACCGCTGTTCGGTGCGTCGGGCGCGCCGCGGTACGAGTCGAGGTTGAGCTTCACCGCGGCGGCGTCGAGTGCGGTGCCGTCGTGGAACTTCACGCCGTCGCGGAGGCCGATCATCCACTGGGTGAAGTCGGCGTTGGGCTCGACCGACTTCGCCAGGTACGGGACCGCCAGCCCCTTGCTGTTCGGGACGGTCAGCGTGTCGTACACCGCCGCGACGACCTGGATGCCTGACGCGGCGAGCTGCGCCTTGGTGAGGCAGTAGTCGGTGTTCTCGGCCTCGAGCCCGAACGTGATGTCACCGCCGCTCGCGGCGCGATGCGCGCCCGACCGGGTGGACGCACCGGCCGACGAGGCGGCGAGCGGGACGGACGCGGCGAGCACGCACGCCGTCACGGCGAGCACCGTGGCGGCGCGGCGCGTTCGACGACGTGCAGGGAGAACGTGGTTCGGCATCACCGAACTCTACGACCCCGACCGCCCGTGCGGTCCCAGAGGGCGCAGTCGCTCAGTCTCAGTCGCTCGGTCTCAGTCGCTCGGTCTCAGTCGGGGCGATCGAACAGGACGACGGGGATGTCGCGGTCGGTCGACTCCTGGTAGTTCGCGTAGTCGGGCCACGCCTCGACGGCTCGGGGCCACCAGAGCGCCTTCTCCTCGGGCGTCGCGGTGCGGGCCCGCAGGTCCATCACCGTGGCGCCGTCCTGGAGAGTGACGTCGGGCTCATCGAGCAGGTTGAGGTACCAGACCGGGTGCTTCGGCGCACCGCCCAACGACGCGACCACGGCGTACTCACCGTCGTGCTCCACCGTCATCAGCGGCGTCTTTCGCAGCTTGCCGGACTTGCGACCCCGGGTGGTGAGGATGACGACCGGCTTGCCCTGGTTGTCGCCGCCCTCCTTGCCGTCGGTCGCCTCGTACAGGCGGACCTGGTCCGCGGCCCGGTCCCACGGGCTCGGCTCGTACTCACCCTCGAGCGGCATGGCGGTCGTCCTCCCTCTCTCGCTGGTCTCTTGTGCCAGTCGTCCCACATCTTCCCTGGCCGAACGTTCGCACCCATGATTCCCATCCCCGAGGCTGCACGAGCACTCCTGACGTCGGGCCAGCTCGCCCACGTCGTCACGACGAACGCCGACGGCTCGGCCCAGATCTCGCTCGTGTGGGTGGGCGTCGATGGCGACCAGGTCGTCCTCGCCCACATGGGACACGGCGAGAAGATCCGGAACCTGCGCCGCAACCCGTGCACCAGAGCTGCTCCAGCAGCTCGCGCACGTCTACCTCGCTGCTTGCGACCGAAGAGTCCCAGGTCGGATCAGCCCTCGTTCCAGGGGCCGGGGCCGGCCAACCGGTCCGACTCACCGACGTCGGCCTCGGGAGCTACACGTTCCGGATGGAGCTCGAGGCGCACCTCGACGATGGGCGCGCCGCGTACACCGTCACCGACGACTTCAAGGTGCCCGTACGCAGCTCCCCTCGGCGTGCGGAGAGCTGGTCAGAAGGTGTGTTGGCGTCGATATGGGTGTCCTGAACACCGCTCTCGACGCCAAAGCGCCTCGAAGCGCGCTTCCCTGATGGTATCTGATCGGATACCATGTAGGTATGGACGCCGGAATGCTCATCCGCAGCGCCAGGGCCCGCTCGGGACTCTCGCTGCGCCAGCTCGCGGCACGGGCAGGTACGTCACACTCCACCCTCTCGGCCTACGAGTCGGGGGCGAAAGAACCCGGGGTGGCCACGCTCGCCCGGATCCTCCGGGCTGCGGGCTTCGCACTCGACCTCGGGCTGGAACCGCGGATCGGGGGTCCTGATCCCGAGGCGCGCGGCCGAGAGCTCGTCGAGGTGCTCGAGCTCGCCGCCATGTTTCCGGCCCGTCACGATCAGCAGCTGCGCGCCCCGATCTTCGGCGAAGCGCCCGTGATCGGCGTCAAGTGATCACGCTCCCCCAGAAGATCCTGCGACTGCACGCTGCGCTGATCGCCCGCGACATCCCCCACGCCTTCGGCGGCGCGCTCGCGCTCGCGTGGTGCACCCAACGCGCACGCGGCACCATCGACATCGACCTCAACGTATTCGTGCACCAGGACCAGGCGATCGACGTCGTGAAGGCGATGCCCCGCGGCGTCGTCTGGAGCGACACCGACCTCGCGCTGCTCGAGCGCGACGGTCAGGTGCGCCTCTGGTGGCGCGAGACGCCGATCGACGTGTTCCTCAACACGACCGAGTACCACGAGGAGATCGCGCAGCGGGCCCGCGTCGAGCGATTCGGCGGCGAGGACGTGCCATTCCTCTCGTGCACCGACCTCGCCGTCTTCAAGGCGTTCTTCGACCGCACCAAGGACTGGGCCGACCTCGAGGAGATGGTCACCGCCGGCACTCTCGATCGCGTCCAGGTCCTCGGCGTGCTCGTGCAGTACCTCGGCGCCGACGACCCCCGTGTCGCGCGAGTCCGCACCCTCACCTGAGTCGCGGTACGACGAGCTAGCCCACTCTTGTCCAGGTTTGACAGGAGGCCCGTTGACGATGTTGTTGTCGATGTCATTGCTCGCCGACGCCCTCGAGAGGGCGTAGTGGCTGCCCGTCGTTCCTTCGCGTTCCGCCGATAGCCGATTACAAGGTCTGCAGGTCAACCAGTCGATAGGACCTGCCGTGCGAGTAGCGGACCGTGTAGATGTAGTCGGTTCGAACGTTCGCCCCGAAGCTGTTCTCGGCGTCGACGTAAGCGATCACGGTGTACGTCTTGCCGGTCTTGGCCACTGACGTCCCGGTGTCGCCGTACT
>JBBQFJ010000076.1:0-15602 GCA_038321755.1 Acidimicrobiia bacterium
CGATCGTGACCACCATCTGGGGCAGAACGACGCCTGTGCTCAGGGGCAGCAGGGGCAAGGTGAGCCGCTGCGCCTCCGAAGAGTGGTCGTTCTCTGGGGTCTGGATCTCGGCCATGAGCACCTCGTTCGGCAATTACACCAGTACGTAGATGCTGTAACCCCGACCCCGCAGGTCGACATTCCCGTCGTTCCCAACCCCCGACCCCCAAGGTGTTTTGGCGTCGGAAACACCCGCTCAGCGCATGCTGAGCGACGCCAGAACACCTTTTCCCTGGGCCTACTTCGGGCCGGTCATCTCTTCGGGCCGGACGAGGCGGTCGAACTCCTCGGCCGTCAGGTGGCCCAGCTCGACGGCGGCCTCCTTCAGGCTGCTCTTGTGCTTGTGGGCGTGCTTGGCGATCGCCGCGGCGTTGTCGTACCCGATGTGGGGGTTGAGCGCTGTCACGAGCATCAGCGAGTTCTGCACGTGCTCGGCGATCTTCTCCTCGTTCGCCTCGAGGCCCTCGATCGCGAACTCGCGGAAGTTCCGGCAGGCGTCGCTCATCAGGTCGGAGGAGTGGAGCAGGTTGAAGATCATCACCGGCTTGAAGACGTTGAGCTCGAAGTTGCCCTGGGAGCCGGCGATCCCCACCGCGGTGTCGTTGCCGAGCACCTGCACGCAGACCATCGTCATGGCCTCGCTCTGGGTCGGGTTCACCTTGCCCGGCATGATCGACGAGCCGGGCTCGTTCTCCGGGAGCGACAGCTCGCCGAACCCGGCGCGCGGACCCGACGCCAGCCAGCGGATGTCGTTCGCGATCTTCATCAGCGACACCGCAAGCGTGCGCAGTGCGCCGCTCGCGAACACGACCGCGTCGTGTGCAGCGAGGGATGCGAACTTGTTCGGCGCGGTGACGAACGGCATGCCAGTGAGCTCCGCGATGTGCTGAGCCACCCGCTCGGCGAACTCCGGGTGCGTGTTCAACCCCGTCCCGACCGCAGTCCCTCCGACTGCCAGCTCGTACAGACCCGGGAGCGTGAGCTGGATGCGTTCGATGTCGGCATCGAGCTGGGCGACGTAGCCGGAGAACTCCTGCCCGAGCGTGAGCGGCACCGCGTCCTGGAGGTGGGTGCGCCCGATCTTGACGATGTCGGCGAACGCCGTCGCCTTCTCGTCGAGCGCGTCGCGCAGCGCCTGCACGGACGGCACGAGCCGGTGGACGATCTCCTCCGCGGCGGCGATGTGCATCGCGCCCGGGAACGTGTCGTTCGACGACTGCGACATGTTCACGTGGTCGTTCGGGTGGATCGGGGCCTTCGAACCCCGCTCGCCGCCGGCGAGCTCGATCGCCCGGTTCGAGATCACCTCGTTCACGTTCATGTTCGTCTGCGTGCCACTGCCCGTCTGCCAGACGAACAGCGGGAACTCGGCGTCGAGGTCGCCGGCAATGATCTCGTCGGCCGCTCGCACGATCAGATCTGCCTCGCCGTCGGCCATCTTCCCGAGGTCACGGTTCGTGAGCGCGGCCGCCTTCTTGAGGATGGCCATCCCGCGCACGACCGGCTTCGGCATGTGGTCACCGCCGATCGAGAAGTGGTGCAGCGACCGCTGCGTCTGGGCACCCCAATAACGGTCGGAGGGCACCTCGATCGGGCCCATGCTGTCGGACTCGGTGCGCGTCCCCCCAGCGGCGGACGACGTGGACGCGGGCAAATCGCCTGTCTCGGTTGCTGGTGTCTCGGTCATGCCGAAAACGCTACTGCGGCGGTCTCGACGCCTTGCGAACGTGGCTGTCCATCGAACGCCGGAGAGCGGGACCGACCATGCCGCCGGCCCGGGCCAGCATGGCCGTGGAGGGGTCGGCGGTCACCACGAGGCGGTCGCGCTCGATGCCCCGGACGATCGCCTTCGCGACGACTTCCGGGGAGCGGGTCTTGATCGTCGCCTCGAAGGTGGCGGTCGCTTCCGGCTTGGTCGTGTTCTCCTCTGTGAGCCCGGGGGTGTCGGTGTTCGGGGGGAACGCGCACCCTACGACGATTCCATGGGGCTTGAGCTCACCACGCAGGCTCTCCGCGAGGCCCCGCACCGCGAACTTGGTGGGCGCATAGGCCGAGTAGCCGTAGACGCCGACGATCCCCGCCGCCGAGGAGACCAGGAGCAGGTGCCCCCGACCGCGCTCGATCATCGACGGCAGCACCGCGCGGATCGGATGGAGCGTCCCGAAGTAGTTCAGCGCCATCTGCTGCTCGAACACCTCGCCCGACAGCTCCTCGAACAAGCCGGGCCGGGCTGCGCCCGCGTTCGTCACGAGGACATCGACCGGTCCGAACTGCGCGATGAGCAGCCCGAGCGCCCGCTCGAAGCTGTCGCGATCGGTGACGTCGGCCGGTTCGGCCGCGACTCGCGTCGGATCCCCCGAGCCGGATTCGAGCTCGTCCTCCGCCCGAGCGAGCCGCGCGGTGTCGCGGGCGACGAGCGACACGCGCGCGCCGCGCTCGAGCGCACGACGCGCAGTTGCGAGCCCGATCCCACGCGAGCCTCCCGTGATCAGCACGTGCGCATCGCCCAGTCGTGTCATGGACCGATGCTGCCACGATGGCGGTGGCAGCGCCCGCGCATGGGTCCGGTACCGTTCGTCGGTGCGCACTCGGCGTCTCCTCCTCGCACTGAAGGACACCCCATGACTCCTGATCGCCCCGAGACCGAACGTGCCCAGACCGGCCGGGACCGGCCGGGCCGCGCGCTCGCCGAGCAGTTCGTCGAGCGGTATGCCGCGCTCGACCCCATCGGCGCGACCTTCGAAGGAATCCCTGGATTCGACCACGAGCTCACCGACTACTCCCCCGACGGTTCGGCGGAGCGGCTTGCGCACACCCGCGCGACGCGGCGCGAGCTCGCGGCACTGCATCCCGCCGACGACCACGAGCGGGTCGCCGCGGAGGCGTTGCGACGGTTCCTCGAGACCGACGAAGACCTGACCGAATCAGGCGAGGATCTCCGTGCGCTGCGCGTGATCGGGAGCCCGGTCTCGGAGATCCGCCAGGTCTTCGACCTGATGCCGCGCGAGACCGAACACGACTGGGAGACGCTGACCGCGCGAGTCGCCCTCGTGCCCCAGGCGATCTCCGGCTTCATCACGTCGCTGCAGGAGGGCGTACGGCAGGGACTCTTCGCCGCGCCCCGGCAGGCAACGGCATGCGCCCAGCAGGCGGATGCCTTCGCCGGGACCTCGGGTGACGACTCGCCCTTCTTCCAGGGGCTCGCCGACGAGCTCGCTGCCTCGAAGCTCGACCTCGGCGCGCTCCACACTCACCTCGATGCCGACGCCGCTCGCGCAACCGCGGCCTACGCGTCGCTGGGTCGCTACCTCGTCGAGGAGTACCTACCGGTCACGACCGCGCCGGACGCCGTCGGCGCCGAACGCTACCGGCGGCTCGCGCGCGCGTTCACTGGCACCGTGCTCGACCTCGACGAGACGTACGCGTGGGGGTGGGAGGAGCTGTACCGGATCGAGCATGCGATGAGCAGCGTTGCGGAGCGAATCCTCCCCAGCGAACCGATGTCGAAGGTGATAGAGCACCTCGAGCACGACCCCACCCGCGTCGTCGAGGGCGAGGACGCGCTCAAGACGTGGCTGCAGGAACTCATCGACCGCACCTTCGACGAGCTCGACGGCACGCACTTCGACATCCCCGAGACCATCCGTCACTGCGAAGCGATGATCTCCCCACCGGGCGGAGCGGCGGCAATGTACTACACCGGACCGTCCGAAGACTTCAGCCGTCCGGGTCGCACCTGGTACCCGACGCTCGGCAAGACGACGTTCCCCCTCTGGGGCGAGGTGTCGACGTGCTATCACGAGGCAGTTCCCGGTCATCACCTCCAGGTCGCCACCACGAGGTACCTCCGCGACCGACTCGACCGCTTCCAACGCACGATCGGCTGGAACGCCGGATACGGCGAAGGATGGGCGCTCTACGCGGAGCGACTCATGGGCGAGCTCGGCTACCTCGAAGATCCCGCGTTCGAGCTCGGCATGCTCCGCGCCCAGGCGATGCGCGCGATGCGCGTTGTCGTCGACATCGGGCTGCACCTCGAGCTGCCGATCCCTGCGTCGGAGCGATACCACCCGGGTGAGGTGTGGACGCCGGAGCTCGCGCTCCCGTTCGTGCTCGAACGCAGCTACTACCCCGAAGACTTCATGAAGAGCGAGGTCGATCGGTACCTCGGCTGGGCCGGCCAGGCCATCAGCTACAAGGTCGGCGAGCGAGTGTGGCTGCGAGCCCGCGACGCGGCCCGCACGCGCGGTGGCGCGTCCTTCGACCTCAAGGCGTTCCACACCAACGCCCTCGAGCTCGGCCCGCTCGGCCTCGACCAGCTCGAAGAGGAGCTCGCCCGCATCTGACGAGCACAACCCAGCTCATGACCTTGGACCCGGGTCTCAGAGTCGGCCGGCGTCCTTGGCGGCTTGCTCGGCCGCGGCGAGCTGCTGGTCGACGATCTCGAGGCCGCCGACCCAGAACTCCGGGTCGGCGAGGTCGACGCCGACGACCTGCCCGAGCTCCTCGGGCGACGCCGAGCCACCCTTCGACAGGAGCTCGAGGTACGACGGCACGAACTCCGCGCCGCGCTCCTCGTACCCCTTGTACACGGAGAGCGCGAGCAGCTGGCCGTACGCGTATGCGTAGACGTAGCCGGGCGTCGCCATGAAGTGAGGGACGTAGGACCACCAGCTCCGGTAGCCCTGCGTCACCTCGACCGAGTCGCCGAGCATCTCGACCTGCGTGTCGGCCCAGAGCTCGCCGAAGCGGTCGACGGAGAGCTCACCATGGGTTCGCCGCTCGGTGTGCACCGCGTCCTCGAACCGGTTCATCGCGATCTGACGGAACACCGTCGCGATCTGCCCTTCGAGGCTCTCGGCCAGGAGCGCGAGGCGATCCACCGGATCCTCCGTCTCGGCGAGCAGGCGACCGAACGTGACGGTCTCACCGAACACCGACGCAGTCTCGGCGAGGGTCAACGGTGTGGTCTGGTGGAACACGCCCTGTGGCCGCGCGAGGTACGCATGCAGACCGTGCCCGAGCTCGTGCGCGAGCGTGAGCACGTCGCGGCGGCGCGCCGTCCAGTTGAGCAGCACGTACGGGTGGTGCGATGGCACGGTGTACGCACAGAACGCACCGCCCCGCTTCCCCGGCCGCATCGGTGCGTCGATCCAGTGCTCGTCGATGAACTGCTTGGCGATGCCCGCGAGCTCCGGCGAGAACGAGCCGTACGCGTCGAGCACGAGCTCGCTCGCGTGGTTCCACCCGAAGACCTCTTCGCTCTGGGCCACCGATGCCATGCGGTCGTAGTCGGCGAGCCGGTCGATGCCGAGGAGCTGCGCCTTCAGCCGGTACCAGCGCTGCGGGATGTCGTACCGGCTGACGACCGCGTCGACGAGCGCCGTGACCGACTCGTCGCTCGCCTCGTTGCTGAGGTTGCGGCTCGCGAGCCACCCGTCGTAGTGACGGAGCCGATCGTCACTCGCCTTGTCGGCGAGCAAGGTGTTGAACACGAACGCGCGCGTGCGCAGGCCAGGCTCGAGCGAGGCGGTGACGGCCGTCGCGGTCGCGGCGCGGACCTCGCGGTCGGGCGACTGGAGGCGCGACAGGCCCTCTTCGAGAGGCATCACCTCTCCACCGACCTCGACCTCGATCGCCGACGTGAGCTCGCTGAAGAGTCGAGCCCAGGCGCTGCTCCCGGTGACGGCCTTGTCGGCGAGGATCCGCTCCTCGGGCTCCGAGAGGAGGTGCGGGCGATAGCGACGCGCCGCGGCAAGGTGGTGACGACAGAACGCGAGTCGTTCATCGGCGAGGATCGGCGTGACGTGCTCGTCGGGGAGCTCGGCCCACTCGAGGTCGACGAAGAGCAGCTCGCTGGCGATCGCGGTCGCGCGCTCTTCGGTGCGGGCCATGAGTGCGCCGCGAGGTGGATCCGCGGTGTCGACCGCGAACCAGAGCCCGGCGTAGGACCCGGCCCGCCCGATCAGCTCGCTGATCTCACCGAGCTCGTGCATGAGAGTTGCGAGCTCGGCGACCTCGAGCTCGGCGACGCGACCTCGGTAGGTCGCCAGCGCGTCGGCGCGCTTCCCGGCGTCGTCGAGCAGCTCGTCGACACCGGCTGCGCCCTTGCCGTCGACGAGCGGTTCGATGTCCCAGGCCACATCGGCGGCGGTGCGGTCCCGGTCGTCCGGGGCGGTGGAGTCGGGTGCAGTGCCCTCGGGAGAGGTGGTCGTCGTCACGGCCGCGAGCCTACGACGCGGCGGCGGGGGCCCCCGACGGGATCGCCCCGGCGGCGACACCGAGGGACTCGGGGAGCGGCTCGGCGTGCAGGATCACGAGCTGACGGGTCGCGCGAGTGAGCACCACGTACAGGAGCCGCAGCCCGCGCACGTCCTCGGTGACCAGGCGCGCCGGCTCGACCACCACCACGTGGTCGAACTCCAGGCCCTTCGCGTCGCGAGCGTTGAGCACGGCGACCGCGGCGTCGAGCGCATCCGCCGTCCCGGCCACCGCGCCGATGTCGACGAGGGAGGCGACGAGCTGCTCGTGGAGGTCGTCGGGCGCCACGATCGCGACGGTGCCCTCCACGGACGCGGCGACCCGCGCCGAGGCCGCGGCTCGAGTGACCAGCTCGTCGGCATCGACGCGCTCGAACGTCGGGTACTCGCCGGTGCGTCGCACGGCTCGCGTGGCGTCGATGCCGGGGGCCGCGGCCGCGAGCACGCCGTGGGCGACGTCCATGATCTCGGCCGGCGTGCGGTAGTTGACCGTGAGCGACACGACGTGGGGTGCGCTGCGATCCGGCAGCAGCGCGAGCACGTCGTCCCAGCCGGTGGCCGAACCCGGCTTGCTCGCCTGACCGAAGTCGCCGACGATGGTCATCGACCCCGACGGGCACCGTCGAGCCAGCATCCGCCACTGCATCGGCGAGAGGTCCTGCGCCTCGTCGACCAACACGTGGCCGAACGTGCGCGGCTCGTCACCGTCGGCCGGTGCGGGCGCGCCATCGCTGCCGTAGCGGCGGGCCACCTCGGACGCCGTCACGAAGCCCCCGACACCGAGCTCGGCGACGACGCGGGTCGCTGCGTCGTCGACGGACGCGGGACCAGTGCGACGACGGCGGGGCCGAGCCGACTCGGGGGTGCCGAGCAGCGCGTCGGCTTCGTCGATGAGCGCGAGGTCGGCTTCGGTCCATCGCACCTCCCGGACGTCCGTCGCGCGCGGGCGATGCAGCCCCTCCTGCTCGTCGCGCGAGAAGAACCCGTCGGCCGCAGAGTGGATGAGTCCGGAGAACGAGAACAGGTCGTGGATGAGCTCGGCACCGGAGAGGACCGGCCACATCCGTTCGAGCGCCGCGCGCACTTCGGGAAGGCGTCGGAGACGCTCGCCGATCTCTCGATCCCAGTCGGCATCGTCGGGGGCCGTGGCGCCGAGCTCGCGCCGATACTGCTCGCGCAGGTGGTCCACCACGGCGCGCACGACCCGAGGACGCTTCTCGTTGTGGAGCCCACGCTGGTGGCGGGCCCGCTCGATGATGCGCGCCGAGGTGCCCCGTCGCAGCCGGACGACGATCCCGTCGATCGCGACGACCATGTCGCGTCGGAGGGGATGCTCCCGGTCGCGCAGGGCGCGATCGACGACCTTGGCCATCCGAGCATCACCCTTGACCCGGGCGAGCTCGGGCGGATCGTCCCCGCGGACCTTGTACCGGGGCTTGAGGCCGGCCGCGGTGGCGAGCTGCACGTCGTCCTCACCGAGGGACGGGAGGACCTGGTCGATGTAGCGCAGGAAGATGGTGTTCGGCCCGACGAGGAGCACCCCGTTGGTCGCGAGCCGGTTGCGGTACGTGTACAGGAGGTACGCGGCCCGGTGCAGGGCCACGGCGGTCTTGCCGGTCCCGGCACCGCCCGCCACCACGAGCACGCCGGGCAACGGTGCGCGGATCGCCTCGTCCTGCTCGGCCTGGATCGTCGCGACGATGTCGCCCATGCGGCCGGTGCGGGCGCGGTCGAGCGCCGCGAGGAGCGCGCCCTCCCCCATCACGGACAGCCCGGCCGCGTCGGCCGCATGCTGGTCGAAGACCTCGTCGTCGATCCCGGCGATGGCCCGACCCTCGCCGGGGCGGCTCAGGAAGTGGCGCCGCCGCACCACGCCCATCGGCTCGACCGCGGTCGCCCGGTAGAAGGGCTCGGCGACCGGCGCACGCCAGTCGACGACGACCGGGTCCTGGGCCGCATCGGTGACCGACACCCGGCCGACGTAGTGCGTGGGACCGGCTTCGAGATCGAGCCGCCCGAAGCACAGCGGCAGGTCGCCGATGTCGAGGGCAGCCAGCCGACGACGCGTGACGCTCTCGGCCGCGTCTCGCTCGAGGCGGGCCTGGTGGGTCCCACCCCGACCCACCTCGGAGTAGCCCCTCGCAACGCGCCGGGCTGCCTCGCGCATCTCGTCGAGACGCTCGTACGCCGCATCGACGTACCGCTGCTCTGCGCTGAGTTCGGGATGCGCGTCGGACAACGTGCGGCTCCACCAGTCGAGGGAACCGTCAATTGTACAAGCCCGACGGAGGTCTCCCGAACGGGCCCGTTCGCGTCCGCGGACGCCCGAAGGTGCAGCTCAGAGCTGGTCGGGAACGGTGAGCGCGACCGCATTCGGGTCGACGAGGACCTCACGGTCGCCGAGCAGGAGCGGCTGCTCGGGCCCGGTCGCCTCGACGTGGACCCACCGGCCCCCGAGGTTCGGGACCGGTGCGCTCGGTGCCCCGAGGTGCCGCTCGATCGTGCGGATCACCCCACCGTGAGTGAGCACGAGCGTCGCACGCGGCGCGTCCGGGTCCTCGAACAGGCCCTCGAGCAGCGGCAGCACCCGTGCGAGCAGCGGTTCGTCATCCTCGAACCCGGGCGGGCTGCGGTGCTCGTCGATCCAACCCGGATACCGCGCCTCGATCTCGGCCCGGGTGAGCCCGGTCCAGTCGCCCGCGTGCCGCTCTCGCAGCGCGGGATCGACCTGTACCGCCACACCGGGCGGTGCGACGAGCTCCGCAGTGCGGCGAGCGCGCCCGAGGTCGGAGGCGACGATCCTCGTGATGCCGAAGCCGGCGACTGCCGCGACCGCGGCACGCGCCTGGCGCTCGCCGAGGTCCGAGAGCGGCGGATCGGCCTGTCCCTGCCAGCGCGTCTCGGCGTTCCAGGTCGACTGCCCGTGACGGACCAGCAGGAGCCCGTGCGGGTACGGCGCGCTCAAGGCTTCGCCAATCCGGTGGTGTCGATCACGATCTTGCCGACGGTGCCGCGATCGGCGAGTCGCTGGGTCGCGACGGCGGCGTCCGCCATCGGCAGCACCTCCGAGACGAGCGGAGCGATGCTCCCCGCAGCGTGGAGCGCCATGAGGTCGTCGTGCGTCCGACGGATCAGCGCCGGCTCCATGAGGTTGTACATCCCCCAGTTCACACCGACGACCGAACAGTTCTTGAGCAACGCCCGGTTCGTGGGGAGGTCCGCGATGCGGCCGCTCGCGAACCCGATGACGAGCACGCGACCCTCCCACGCGATGCACTTGAGCGAACGGTCGAAGACGTCGCCGCCCACCGGGTCGTAGATCACGTCGGCCCCGCGGTTCCCGGTCGCTTCCTTGACCGCGGCGACGAAGTCGTCCTCCCGGTAGTCGATCGCCAGCTCCGCGCCGAGCTCGCGGCAGACGTCGACCTTCCGGGCACCGCCGGCCGTCGCGATCACGCGGGCGCCCGCGGCGACGCCGAGCTGGATCGCCGCGGAGCCCACGCCGCCGGCACCCGCGTGCACGAGGAGCGTCTCGCCGCTGCGGATGCCCGCGCGGCGGTGCAGCGCGATGTGACTCGTCTGGTACACGATGTGCAGAGCAGCCGCGGGCGCGAGCTCGAGCGTGTCGGGGATCGGGAACGTCACCGCCGCATCGGCGACCGCCTGCTCGCACAACCCACCGGTGCGCGTCAGGGCGAGCACGCGCTGACCGACCTCGAGGCCGCTGACACCCGCTCCGAAGCCCGCGACCGTGCCGGCGACCTCGCCGCCGACGATGAACGGGAGCGTCGGCTTCTCCTGGTACTTGCCGCGGCACATCAGGACGTCGGGGAAGTTCAGTGACGCGGTCGCGACGTCGAGCAGGACCTGGCCGGGGCCGGCTTCGGGCGCGTCGATCTCGTCGAGCACCATCACGTCGGACGGTTCGCCGAGCTCGTGGACGCGCCAGGCGCGCATCAGGCCGACCTCACGATCAAGCCGCCCTCATCGGCCGCCCTCATCAGGGACGCCGGGGGCGGTTCGTCCAACCACCCTCCTCGGTGCGGAACCAGCCACCGGCGGCGAACGTCCCGCCGTCGGCGTGGACGGTGGTACCGGTGACGAACGCGGACAGGTCGGACGCGAGGAACAGCGCGACACCGGCGAGGTCAGCCGGCGTGCCGAACCTTCCGAGCGGCACCCACACGGGGACAAGGTGCTCGTCCTCGGGCTTGACCCACCGGGAGTACGGGACCTGCGGCGTCTCGGTGACGTCCGGGGCGATCGCATTGACGCGAATCCCGTGCTGTGCGTATTCGAGCGCGAGGCTCTTCGTGAACCCGGTGATGCCGGCCTTGAACGCTGCGTAGGCGGCGCGGCTCGGGATGCCGCGGAAGGCCTCGATGGTCGAGACGTTCACGATCGAGCCGCGACGGTGCTCGAGCATCGTCGGCAGCACGACCTTCGAGCAGAGGAACGCGTGCTCGAGGTTCACCCGGTAGAGGTCGTTCCACTCTTCACGGTCCTGTTCGTGGAACGCACGTCGTGCGCCGCCGTAGTGGCCGACGTTGTTGACGAGCACGTCGACCGTACCGAATGCCTCGAGGGCCGTGGCGAGCACGCGGTCGACGTCGGTCGGTTCGCGCACGTCGGCGACCAGGGCGCGTGCCTCGCCACCGGTCGCGTGGATCGCGGTCTCCGTCGCGGCGGCGCGCTCGGGGTCGATCTCGGCGACGACGACCTGTGCGCCCTCCACGGCGAAACGCTCGGAGATCCCGCGACCGATGCCGCCACCGCCACCGGTCACGATCGCCACCCGGCCCGCCAAGAGTCCGTCCGCCAAGGGTCCGTCCGCCAAGGGTCCGTCCGCCATCCGAGCGAGCCTACGGGGGCGGTAGCGTGCCGCGATGTCTTCTCTGCGCGCTCCGAAGCCGACCACGATCGTCGACGGTGACCGCGTCAGCGAGGTCTCGGCGAGCAGCGACGGCACGACCATGCTCCTGTCCCGCGACGACCTCACCGTCGCCACCGGCTGGGCACTCAAGCCCGAGGGCTTGTGCCGCGACGACGTGTGCGTCCCGGTGCGCGACCGAGCCGCGCTGGAGCGCGACGGCGCCATCTCGCTGCGCGCCGTCGCCGAGGCCCTGGGACGACCCCTCGCCCTCGAAGCCGACCCGAGCGTCGCGGTGCTCGGCGAGGCGCCCGCGGACCTCGGCGCGGCGCTTGGCACCGGACGGGCTCCGAACTTCTCGCTGCCCGACGTCGACGGCGGCACCGTCGAGCTCGATGACTTCGCCGGTCGCAAGCGGATGATCTCCACCTGGTCGTCATGGTGCGGGTGCCGCTGGGACCTCCCGAAGTGGCAGCAGCTCTACGAGCAGTTCGACCCCGAGGAGTTCGTGATCCTCTCCGTCGCGCTCGACGAGGACGCCGAAGCGGTGCGTCACTGGGCCCGCGACGAACCCACGGAACCGCTCACCTACCCCGTCCTCGTCGACCGTGAGCATCGCGTCGCCGAGCTGTTCGGCGTGACCAACGTGCCCACCACGATCTGGATCGACGAGGACGGCCAGATCGTGCGGCCACCGCTCATCGCACCGGCAGACAACGAGTTCGAGGACTTCACGCACATCGACGCAGCGGTGCACAACGACGCGCTGGTTGCGTGGGTGCGCGACGGCGTCACGCCGTTCGCCGACGACGCGGTGCAGGAGCGACTCAGTGCGCCGACCGAGGCCGAGCAGCTGGCACGCGCTGAACGTCGACTCGCGATGCACCTCCTCCGCTCCGGCCACGAGGACGCCGCACATCGCCACCTCGAGCGAGCGATGGAGCTTGCCCCCGAGGACTGGACCATCCACCGCGGCTCGATGACCATCCGCGGCAAGGACCCCTTCGGCCAGGACTTCTTCGACTTCTGGAACGACTGGGAAGCGCGGGGTCGCCCCGGGTACGCGTCGGCGTGAGCGCGCGTTCGCCCGAGATCGTCGCGACCGGGGTCCAGTTCGGCGAAGGTCCGGTGTGGTGCGCGGCGCGGCGCGACCGACCCGCATCACTCGCATTCACCTCGGTCGCGGCCGGCCGGGTGGAACGCCTCGACGTCGCGACCGGTGCGGTCAGCGTCGTCGCCGACGTCGGCGGCGGCGCGAACGCGGCACTGCTCGCGAGCGACGGCGGCTTCCTCGTCACCCAGAACGGCGGCATCGACTTCACGAGCACAGGCCTCTATGCCGAAGCGCCCCCGTACCGCCCTGCGGTGCCCGGGATCCAGCGTGTCGCACTCGATGGCGGGGTCTCGTACCTGTTGGACGCGTCCACCGAGGACGGGCCGTTCCTGGCACCGAACGACCTCGTCGCCGCAGCGGACGGCACGCTGTGGTTCACGGATCCCCCGCAGCACCCACCACCTCCCGAGCCCGTCGGCCGAGTGCACGCGTTGGCCCCCGATGGCACCACCCGGGTCGTGGCCCGGGACTTCCACTACTGCAACGGCATCGCACTCGAGCCAGACGGCACGCCGGTCGTGATCGAGGCGATCGGGTTGCTCCGGCTCCTGCCGGACGGTGGGCGCGAGTGGATCACCGAGCAGGTCAGCCCGAACGGCAGCGCCGGCGATGGCCTGTGCTTCGACACGGACGGCCGCGCCTACGTCGCGGCCACCGTCGACCACGGCATCCGGGTGCTGGAGCCCGACGGCACCGAGGTCGACTTCCTCGAGATCGGCGGGTCTGGCATCACCACCAACTGCTGCTTCGGCGGCGCCGACGCCCGCACGTTGTTCGCCACTGACGGGATCCCGGGGCAGATCGTCGCCTGGGAGGGCATGCCGAGCTCCGGGCTGCCGCTCCACCCCTGGCCCGCACCGGTCTGAGCCCCGCCGGCACGCCGTGTGCGGCGGCGCGGTAGCGTCATCGCCGTCCCGAATCCGATGCAAGGGGAATCCACATGCGCGCCGCCATCTTCACCGAGCAGAACGGCCCCCTCTCCGTCGAGGACGTCACGCCCACCGATCCGGGCCCGGGCGACGTCGTCGTCCGGATCACGGCGAGTGGGCTCTGTCACTCCGACCTCTCGGTGATCAACGGCACGCTCCCGATGCCACCACCCGCGATCCTCGGACACGAGGGAACCGGCGTGGTCGAGTGGGTCGGTTCCGAGGTCAGCCGCGTCAAGGAGGGCGACCGCATCATCGGGTCGTTCATCCCGGCGTGCGGCGTCTGCTGGTTCTGCAACAACGACCAGTCGAACCTCTGCGAGAACACGTACACGGTGATGATGAACCCGCGCGCGACGCGCGGCGACGGCACGGCCCTGCCGTCGATGACCGGGCTCGGCACCTTCGCCGAGCAGATGACGTGCTCCGAGATCTCGGTCATCAAGGTCGACACCGACCTCCCTGATGACCAGCTCGCGCTGATCGGGTGCGGCGTCACGACCGGTGTCGGCGCCGCGCTCTACACCGCCGAGGTCCACCCCGGTTCCAGCGTCGTCGTGATCGGGTGCGGCGGGGTCGGTCAGGGCGTGATCCAGGGTGCGCGCATCGCCGGGGCGGCACGGATCATCGCCGTCGACCCGGTCGCACTGAAGCGCGACACCGCGCTCAAGCTCGGTGCGACCGACGTGATCGACCCGACGGTCGGCGACCTGGCCGCCCAGGTGCTCGAGCTCACCGGCGGCCGCGGCGGCGACTACGTGTTCGAGGTGATCGGGAATCCCGACCTCATCACGCAGGCGTTCATGATCACGCGTGCTGGTGGCGCCATGATCGCAGTCGGCGTCCCTCGCTCCGACGCTGTGATCTCGATCCCGAGCTTCCCGCTGATCCTGCAGGAGAAGCGAGTCCTCGGCTGCGTGTACGGCTCGGCCCAGGTGCGTCGCCACTTCGCGCAGCTGATCGACCTGATCGAGACGGGACGCCTCGACGTCGGCGGCATGGTGTCCCGACGTCTCGACCTCGACGAGATCAACGACGGCCTCCGCGCGATGCAGGAAGGCGAGGTCATCCGCAGCGTCGTCTGCGCCCACTGAGGCCTCAGGCGGTCCCGACGACGAGGTAGCCCTCGGCGAGGCGGCCGTCGGTCAGTCCGGCAGCCTCGCCGACCATCGCGCCCCAACCGCGGATGAGCTCGTCGAGTCGGCCCGGCTCGGGGTGCTGGCTCACGTGGCTGCGCAACGCTTCGAGCTTCCGATCGATGACGTCGGTGATGTCGACGAACCGGTCCGGGGCGCTGGCCGCCTGGAGCCACACCTCCGGGACCTCCCAGGGCTCGAGCCCTTCGTCCTCGAGGAGCTCCGGGTGCGCGAACGGGTTCCGCGAGTCCGGGTACACCGCACACAGCGCGGCCTCCCCCACCCGGAGGTGATCGGGGTGACTGGCGAAGATCCGCTGGTAGTTGCGATCCGGTGACTGCGTGACGACGCGCTGCGGGCGCACCTGCCGGATCACCCGCGAGAGATCACGGCGCAGGTCGAGCGTCGGCTCGACGCGACCATCGGGGTACCCGAGCCAGTGCAGATCGGTCACGCCCACGACCTTCGCCGCAGCCGTCTGCTCGGCACGTCGGAGCTCGGCCATCGCGGGGCGCGGGACCGAACGGTCGAAGCCGCCGGCATCACCGTCGGTCACGATGCAATAGGACACCTCGATGCCTGCGTCCGTCCAGGTCGCGACGCTGCCCGCGGTCCCGAAGTCGACGTCGTCGGGGTGCGCCATGATCGCCAAGATGCGCTCGGGGACCTGCTCGTCAACCATGCGATCGACGCTACCGCAGGCGCTGTGGCCTACGGTTCCCTCCGTGCTGCCGGTGACCTGGGCAACTGTCCGCGTGTTCCTCCACGTCACCGCCGCAACCGTCTGGGTCGGCGGTCAGCTCACCCTCGCGGGGCTCGTGCCCAACCTGCGCGCCATCTCACCAGACGCGCCGCGGACGGCGGCTCGTCGCTTCAACCAGATCGCGTGGCCCGCCTTCTTCGTGCTCGTCGTCACCGGAATCTGGAACGTCCTCGCGATCAACCCGAGCTGGGCGACTGAATACGGCCGCACGGTGATGATCAAAGTCGTCGTGGTCGCGATCGCCGGCGTCAGCGCGTTCCTCCACTCGATCGCGCGCACGAAACCGGCGCTCGCCGCGTTCGGAGCGATGAGCGCGATCTTCTCGATCGCCGCGCTGTTCCTCGGAGTGCTGCTGGGCTGAGCGTCGTTGCGCGGCAGCTCAGGCGGTCGCGAGCGCGCGTACTTCGTGGTCGAGGCTCGGCGGGTCGAGCGAGAGATCCCGGAGCAGCGACAGGAACAGCATGAGGAGCACGAGCGCGACGCCGGCGATC
>JBBQFJ010000077.1:0-15504 GCA_038321755.1 Acidimicrobiia bacterium
CCTTCGGTGGGGCACGCACGCTTCTCGATCTCGCCGAGCTCGTTCTCCGTGAGTGTGCCCGCGGCGCACGCGCCCACCGCCTCGAACACGCTCACGATGTCGAGCACCTGGTCCTTGTAGTGACCGGGGAGGATCGACCCGCCGTACACGAACACTGCGGGCAGGTTGAGGCGAGCCGCGGCCATGAGCATCCCCGGAAGGCTCTTGTCGCAACCGGCAAAGTTGACCATGCCGTCGAGGCGCTCGCTGTGCATCACGCACTCGACGGAGTCAGTGATGATCTCGCGCGACACGAGGGAGCCACGCATGCCCTCGTGGCCCATCGAGATGCCGTCGCTCACGGCGATCGTGACGAACTCGAGCGGGAACCCGCCGGCATCTCGGACCCCTTCCTTGGCCCGCTTCGCGAGGCGATCGAGCGGCATGTTGCACGGGGTCACCTCGTTCCAGCTCGAGGCGACGCCGATCTGGGCTTTGCCCCAGTCGCCGTCGTTCATGCCGACGGCACGCAACATGGCGCGCGCCGGGGCTCGCTCCATCCCGTCGGTGACTTCCTTGCTGCGCGGCTTCACGTCACTCATGCGGCAAGCGTACCGACTGCGCCGTGCCGTCCCGAGCGAGTTGATCGTTACAGTGGCCGCCATGACGAGTGTGCTCGTGGCGACCGACGACGGTGTGCAACCGTTCGTCGATGGGGCGGCGGCCCCGCGGGAGCTCGCCGGGCGATCGGTGCGCGCGCTCGCCCGTCGCCACGAGGAATGGTGGGCGATCGTCGACGACCTCACGGTCTCGGTTCGGGAAGAGCCCGACACCTGGCGCGAGGTTGCGACCGCCGATGTCGACCTCACCTGTCTCCTCCCGGTGCCCGACGGCGCGTTCTGCGGCACCGGGGACGGACGACTCCTGCGCCTCTTCGGCGATCGGCTCACGACCGTCGACGGGTTCGACGCCGTCGCCGGTCGCGGAACATGGAAGTCCGTGGGCAGCGACGTGCCCTACGTGCGGTCCATCACCGGCACTGCAGACGACCGGGCGTTGCTCGTCGGCGTCCACGTAGGTGGGATCCCGCGCTCGGGGAACGGCGGATCGTCGTGGAAGCCCACGATCGATCCGCAGTCCGACGTGCACGAGGTGCGTGCGCACCCGACCGACCCGAAGCTCGTGCTGGCGGTGGCCGCGGTCGGACTCGCCGTGAGTCGCGATAGCGGGGCGACGTGGGACTTCGTGTCCGACGGCATGCACTCCACTTACGCGCGAGCCGTCGTGTTCACCACCGATGCCGCGCTCGTGAGCGCGTCGGACGGCCCGGCCACCAAACGCAGCGCCATGTATCGCTGGGACCTCGCTGGCGGACCACTCGTGAAGATCGGCAATGGACTACCCGAGTGGCTCGACGGGAACGTCGACACCGGAGCCCTCGACGCACGCGGTGAGGACGCGGCGTTCGCCGACGCCGGCGGCAACCTGTACACGAGCAGCGATGGCGGCCGCTCCTGGTCACTCCTCGCGAGCGCCGTCGGCCAAGTCTTCTCCGTCGGCATCACCTCCTAGCGACGCGGAGCGCGCATCACCTCCTAGCGACGCGGAGAGCGCATCACGCGGCATGGAGGAGCGCAGCACGAACCCGATCGATGACGACCAGCGGCTGCTTCGTGCAGTCGTCCCACGTCACGGGAACGACGGTCCAGCCCTCCGCGACAAGAGCGGCCAGCCGTCGTCGGTCCCGCACATACGCAGCCCGCCCAGCGTGAGCGCTGAAGCCTTCGGCCTCGACCGCGACCTTCAGCCGAGGCCAGGCGAAGTCGAGCCGATACCGCTGACCATCACAGCGAACGTCGTACTGCCGGACAGGCCGCAGCCCCGCGTCGCGCAGCAACCGCCACACCTTCACCTCGAGCCGCGACTCGAGTGGCGCCTGGTCGCGCTGCGCCAACAACCTGCGGAGCCGTGCAACACCGTCACGCCCCCGTCCGCCGACAGAGACGACGCAGCGCTCGATCGCGCCCGGCGTGGTCAGCCCCCGGCACAAGACATCCTCCACCGCGGCCTCGAGCGCCTCGGCGTCCAGTCGGGCCGCGAGGTCGACGACCGTTCGCGCCGGACTCGTCAGAGGTATGCCCTCACGCACGCGACGATCGTTCGCGACAACCACCCCGCGATGGACGACGACGTCACGGTGGCGAGGCCGCCGCGACGGAGGGACCCACACCTCGGGCCGAAGGCTGCGCGGAACCGCCTCGATCCTCCACAGCAGCCCGGCAGTCGCGTGGGAAGCAACGCAATCTGCTCCTGCCCACAGCACTGCGGCGAGCGCGTCCTGCTCGCGACAGGCTGCGACGAGCGACGACCGATAGACCTTCGGCAGTGTGCGTTCCAGCTCACCGACCTGCACCCGATGCGTGATCATCGACGGCGAAAAGCCGAGCACGCCGAGCTGCGCAGCGGTCGCAAGGCCGTGCTGGCGCGCCTGAAGGTCGCGGAAGCGCGCTTCTCTGGACGGTGAGTTGCCGTGAGGGAAAGGCATGGTCCACAGAACGCCTCGACGCGGCGTTCGTGACAGCCGAGAAGGGTGCCGTGCTCAGCCGTTGAGGCGGGCGTCGAGGAGGCGGTTCAGGAGCTGGGGGTTGCCCTGGCCCTTGGTCGCCTTCATCGCCTCGCCCATGAAGAAGCCACGCTTCTTCTTCTTCGCCTTGTCGTCGCCCGCACGGTAGGCCTCCACCTCGGCTGCGTTCGCAGCGATGATCGCATCGATCACCGCGCCGAGCTCACCCTCGTCGCTGACCTGCGCGAGACCGCGCTCCTCGACGATCTGCTTCGGCCGCTTCGGGTCCCGCAGCGCCTCGTCGAGCACATCCTTGGCCAGGTTGCGCGACAGCGTGCCGTCAGCAACGAGTCCGACGAGCTCGGCGAGCCCGTCGGGCGCGAGCGGGAGCACCTCCGGCGACAGTCCGCTCTCGTTGAGATACGCCTGCACCTCGCCCGTGGCCCAGTTCGCGACATCCTTCGCCGTCCCACCCGAGAGCGCGGCGACCGCGGCCTCGGCGTAGTCGGCGAGGTCCGGAACGTCGACGAGCACACGTGCATCGTGCTCGGCCAGTCCCCATTCGCTGACGAAGCGGGCACGCTTCGCCGCGGGAAGCTCGGGCAGCGAGCCCCGGACGTGCGCGCGCTGCTCGTCGGTGGGCGCGACCGGGAGGAGATCGGGCTCGGGGAAGTAGCGGTAGTCGCTCGAGCCCTCCTTGCTGCGCATGCCGTGGGTGACGCCGTCGTTCTCGTCCCAGTGCCGCGTCTCCTGCGTGAGCCGCTCACCGGCATCGAGGGCAGCGATCTGCCGCGTGATCTCGTACTCGATCGCACGGCCGAGCGACCGGATCGAGTTCATGTTCTTGACCTCGACCTTGGTGCCGAGCTCGCCCGTCGCACCGACCGGTCGCACCGACACGTTCGCGTCGACGCGCATCGAGCCCTCTTCCATCTTCACGTCGGACACGCCGATCGCGAGCAGGACCGCTCGCAGCTCGGAGACGTAGCCGCGCGCCTGCTCGGCCGACGTGATGTCGGGTCGGCTCACGATCTCCATCAACGGAACGCCGGCGCGGTTGTAGTCGACGAGCGAGTGGTCGGCGCCGTGGATGCGCCCGCCGCCGCCGAGGTGCTGGGACTTGCCGGTGTCCTCTTCCAGATGAGCGCGCTCGATGCGAATCGTGGTGCCGTCGACGTCGATGACGCCGTCGGCGAGGATCGGATCCTCGTACTGGCTGACCTGGTAATCCTTCGGCATGTCGGGGTAGAAGTAGTTCTTCCGGGCGAAGATCGAACGCTCGGGCACGTCGAACGACAGCGCCTCCGCGAGCCGCAGTGCGTACTCCACCGTCGTGGCGTTCAGCACGGGCAGCGAGCCGGGCAGCCCGAGGCAGACGGGGCACACGTTCGTGTTGGGTTCGGCGCCGAACTCGTTCGGGCAGCCGCAGAACAGCTTCGTGGCCGTCGAGAGCTCGCAGTGGACCTCGAGCCCGATGGTCGGCTGGTAGTCGGTCATGGCGCCGCCTCTTCGAGTGCCTGCGCGACGCGGAACATCACGGGCTCACCCAGGGCCGGCGCGAGCACCTGCACCCCGACCGGCAGGTCCTCCGCGCCGGTCCCCCACGGCACGCTCATCGCCGCGTGCCCAGCGAGGTTGCTCGGAATCGTGCACACGTCGGAGAGGTACATCGTCAGCGGGTCGGAGGTCTTCGCTCCGACCTCGAACGCGACGGTGGGCGACGTGGGCGAGAGGAGCACGTCGACGTTCTCGTAGACGCGCGCAAGATCGCGGATGATCAGCGTGCGGATCCGCTGCGCCTGCCCGTAGTAGGCGTCGTAGTACCCGGCCGACAGCGCGTACGTGCCCAGCATGATGCGACGCTTCACCTCGGGACCGAACCCGGCGGCACGCGTCGCCGCGTTCATCTGCGCGACGTCTTCCGCATCGACGCGCAGGCCGTACCGCACACCGTCGTAGCGCGCGAGGTTCGACGACGCCTCGGCAGGGGCGATCAAGTAGTAGGCAGACAGTCCGTAGACGGTGCTCGGCACCGACACGCGCTCCACGGTCGCACCGCCGGCAACGAGGGCCGCCGCGGCGGCCTCGACCGCGGCACGCACCTCGGGCTGCACGCCGTCGACGTCGGTGAGCTCCTCGACGATCCCGACGCGCAGGCCGGCGACACCGTCGTGCAGACTCGGCATCAGCGCCGGCGCAGCAGTCGGGATGCACGTCGAGTCCATCGGGTCAGGCCCCGCGATCACATCGAGCAGCAGCGCAGCGTCCTCCACCGTCGTCGCGAACGGTCCGATCTGGTCGAGGCTGCTCGCGAAGGCGACGAGTCCGTAGCGCGACACCACTCCGTACGTCGGCTTCACACCCACCACGCCGCACAGCGACGCGGGCTGACGGATCGATCCGCCGGTGTCGGACCCGAGCCCGAGCAGGCCGAAGCCCGCCGCGACCGCGGCCGCGGAGCCGCCGCTCGATCCGCCCGGGACGCGTGACGGGTCGCGCGGGTTGCGAGTGGGGCCGTACGCAGAGTTCTCGGTCGACGAGCCCATCGCGAACTCGTCGAGGTTCGTCTTGCCCATCACGACCCCGCCGGCACGCTCGATGCGCTCGACCACCGTCGCGGTGTACGGCGGGCGCCACCCCTCGAGGATCTTCGAGCCGCAGGTCGTCGGGACACCCCGGGTGCACAGGTTGTCCTTGAGCACGATGGGAACGCCGGCGAGCGGGCCCGGGTCGTCGCCTGCCGCGACGGTCGCATCGACACGATCGGCCGCGGCGCGAGCCTCGTCGCCGAGCACGAGGAGGAACGAGTGCAGCTCGGGGTCACGCGCCTCGATGTCGGCGAGGCGCTCCTCGACGACATCACGCGACCTCTGCGTGCCCGACCGCACCGCGGCCGCGAGATCGAAGGCCGGCGCTGTCACGATGCGTCGAGGATGCGGGGGACGCGAAAGCGTCCGTCCTCGGCTTCGGGTGCCGCGGCGAGCACCTCGTCGCGATCGAGCGTCGGGCGCACCTCGTCGGCGCGCAGCACGTTGACCAGCGGCAGCGGATGCGCGGTCGGCTCGACATCACCGAGGTCGAGAGCGGCGACGTCGCCGGCATGCTCGAGGATCACGCCCAGCTCGCCGGTGAGCTGCTCGACCTCTTGCGGGGTCAGCGCCAACCGAGCGAGGCGAGCGACGTGCTCGACGTCTTCCCGAGTGATCTGGTGTGCCGCCTGGTCCTGTGTCACGGCGACGAGTCTACGGGCCGACCCCGGCAGCACGTCCGGTCGTTCTCCGCGCGTACGGGTCGTCCGCGGCACCAGCGTGCGCCCACCACGCAGGCGGGGAGAGCCCCCAGTCCGGGTCGTCGACGATGCAGTCGACGGGGCAGACGGGGACGCACTTCCCGCAGCCGCTGCAGAGCTCGGGAACGATCACCAGCGTCACGCCGTGACGGAAGATCGCCCCGAACCCGGCCGGACACGCGCGGACGCACTCGTCGCACACGATGCACTCCGACCGGACGATGCGAAGCGGCGCCGTCGTCCAGGTCGGCTTGCGCTCGTGCGACGCGATGCGCTCGGCCCGATTGCGCGTGCCGTCCTCGGTGGCCACGCGTCGAGGGTACCGGCCGGCTCCCCGGCTACGATCCCGCTCGTGGCGAAGCACCCTTTCCTCTCCGACGAGTGGTTCGCGGTCGTCGAGCAGCTGGTCGAGGTGCACGGCACCGACGTGCCCGACCAGACCTCGATCACCATGAACCTGACGGTCACCGACACCCCGTTCGGCGACGAGCGGCGCATGCACATGGGCGCCAAGGACGGCCGGGTGCACTGGGGCACCGACCACGTCGCCGACGCGGATCTCACGCTCACGACCGACTACGAGACTGCCCGAGAGGTCTTCATCACGGGCGACCCGCAGGCCGGGATGCAGGCGTTCATGGCCGGCAAGGTGCGCGTGCAGGGCGACATGGCGAAGCTCATGGCGGTGCAGGCGTCGGGTGGCGGCCCGGGCGCGAACGGTGCGCTCGCCGAAGCGATCCAGGGCATCACCGAGTAGCGCTACTCGGTTGCCGCGACCTCGCGGTGCTCGGGCAGCCAGTGCCAGGCGCGCAGGAAGATGAACGCGCCGCCGAGTCCGAGGAACGCGAACGAGATCACCTCGGAGATCCCGCGCTGCCGCACGATGTCGTCGTTACCGTCACCGAAGGTGCTCGGCCCGACCACCTTGAAGAGGCCGTAGAAGCCCTTGGTCGCCGCGACGATCACGACGATCGCCGCGACGAAGCACGCGCCGTAGAGCGCGGCACGAGCCACGCGGCCGGGTGCGTTCGTCGGGAAGTTCTCGGGGCCCGCGATGCTCCGGGCTCGACGGACGTGGAACACGTAGACGATCGACGCGGCGATGCCGAGCAGCACGGTCTGTGCCGCCATCTGCCAGTCGGCGTTGTCGCTGCTCGCGCCGCCGCCACCCTTCCCGAGCCCGGGGAGCTGGTCGAGGATGTCTTGCAGCTCCTTGGGGAGATCCCTGCCGACGCTCGAACCCTTGTCGACGATGAGGTCCGTCAACGCGTGGATCGTGCCGAAGAAGGCGAACAGCGCAACGAAGAGCGCAACGATCGTGATCGCGCCCAGGTAGCGCGCCTGGGTGCGGGTGCCGTCCGGATCGTCGTCCTTGCGTCCCGCGACCAGGATCAGGATCACGACGACGAGCAGCGGGATCAGGAAGATCGCAAGCCCGCCACCGCCGTGCACACCTTGGAACAGATTCATGACGCTCCCCCCGTTTTCAGGCGTGTGCACGCCACGGGACCATCGGCCCCCCGGGTGCACGAACCAGCATCATTCCGCAGCGCGTGCGAGCTCGCCCGGACCCCCGCGACGCTCGCCCTGGGGCTGGAGCTTCGGGCCCTCTTCGATGAGGCGCTCGACCGTCCAGCGCTCCTGGTTGTTCGTGATCTTCTCGGCGATCGCGTACGACTGGTACCGGGCAACGATGTCACCCTGCACGAAGAAGGTCTCGCCCGTGAACGGACACGCCTCCGCGCCGAGGTAGGCGATCATCGGCGAGATGTTCTCGGGTGCCCAGGCGTCGAACTCCGACGGGTCGGTCGGCGCCTTGACGAGGTCCCCGAGCCCGGGAGTCGTCTCGG
The DNA here is from genome assembly GCA_038321755.1 of Acidimicrobiia bacterium. GTDB lineage: Bacteria > Actinomycetota > Acidimicrobiia > IMCC26256 > PALSA-555 > JALHSW01. Next base: position 7,682 of record JBBQFJ010000077.1, read on the forward strand.
TGAGGCGGGTCCGCGCCATCGGCGTGATCGCGTTGGAGCGCACGCCGTAGTTGGCGAGCTCCATCGCGCAGATCATCGAGAACGTCGCGATGCCGGCCTTCGCCGCGCCGTAGTTGGTCTGCCCGATGTTGCCGAGCACACCCGACGTCGAGGAGGTGTTGATGATCGACCGGTCGGCCTTCTTGTCGGCCTTGGCCTGCTCGCGCCAGTAGTTCGCGGCGTGCCGGGTCGGGCAGAAGTGGCCCTTGAGGTGCACCGCGATCACGGCGTCCCAATCGGCTTCCGTCATGTTGATGAGCATCCCGTCGCGCAGGATGCCCGCGTTGTTGACGAGGATGTGCAGATCGCCGAACGTCTCGATCGCGAGGTCGATGAGGTTCTTCGCGCCGTCGAAGTCCGACACGCTGTCGGTGTTCGCGACCGCTTCTCCCCCCATCGCGTGGATCTCGTCGACGACCTGCTGCGCCGGGGCACGGTCGTCACCCTCGCCGTGGAGGTCGCCACCGAGGTCGTTGACGACGACCTTTGCTCCCTGCGCCGCGAAGTAGTGCGCGTGCTCGCGGCCGATGCCGCGTCCTGCGCCGGTGATGATCGCGACGCGACCGTCGAGAGTGCCCATGTCGAGTGTCCTTCCTTCGAACCGGTCCGCGATGCTAGGCGTTCACCTCGCCGCGCCGGGAAGGCGCCCGATCGGCTCGATCACCCGATCAGCCCCGATCAGCCCCGATCAGAGGAAGAGCGTCACCTTCGCACCGCGCTTGACCATCGTGCCTGCCGGCGGGTCCTGGGCGCGCACCTTCTTGCCCGGTCCGAAGTTCTGCACGTCGGCGGAGAGCCCGGCGTTGCTGAGCGCCTGGCTCGCCGCTTCGACGCTCTGGCCGATCACGTTCGGGACGGCGATCAGCTCGGGTCCCTTGCTCACGATGATCGGGACCTCGGAGTCTCGGGGCGCGGCCTGACCCGCCGCCGGGTCGGTGCCGATCACGACCCCCACGGCGACGGAGTCGCTGAAGGCATCGCGCTTCACCGGAGCGAGGCGCTTGGCCTGGATGATCGCCGCGGCCTCTTCGTAGGACTTGCCCGCGACATCGGGCACCTCGACCGGGGCCGGGCCGTCGCTGACGATCAGCTTCACGCTGGACTCGGGTGGGGCTTGGCCCCCACCGGCGGGGTCGGTGCCGAGCGCGACGTCCTTCGGGACGTTCTCGTCGAAGCGCCGTTCGACCACGACGACGAAGCCGGCCTGCTCGAGGAGCGGCTGGGCTTCGGCAAGTGGCTTGCCCGTCACGTCCGGCAGCGGGACCGGCGGCGGACCACGCGACACGACGACCTCGATCTCGTCGTCCGCGCCGATGAACTGGCCCGGCGCGGGGCGCTGCTCGATGACGAGGCCGGCGGGATCCGCGCTCGTCCGCCGCTCGACGACCGTCATGAGCAGCTCGGCGTCGGTCGCGCGCACCTTCGCGGTCGCGTCGTCGAGTCCGACGAGGCTCGGCACCGCGACCTGGGCGCCGCCACCCGTCGCAGCAGCCGCGACGAGCGCGCCCCCTCCGATCAGCACCGCGGCCAAGACGATGCCGACCACCCAGGGCACCATGCTGCGCCGGAACGTGGGCCGCCGACCCACGACGACCGCGAGCGGGACCGCGTCGTCGGCGACGGTCGCCTCGTGGGCCCGCGCGTCTTGGTCGAAGACGCCCGCGCGCCCGGTGGGCGCCTGACGGGTCGAGTCCACATCCTCGATCGCATCGCCGATCCCGGCGATGGGCAGCGCGCCCGGCGCGGGCAGCGTGCGCGCGGCCGCGGTGAGGTCGGCGCCCATCGCGGCCGCGTCGGGGTACCGATCGGCGGGCTCGGGCTTGCCCGCGCGCGCGATCACCGGGACGAGCGGTCCGAGCTCTGCCGGTGCTTCGATGCCCCGCGCGGATCGCGCCACCATCGTGCTGATCGCGGTGTCGCCGACGACGGGAACCTCGCCGGTGCACGACTCCACGAGGACGACGGAGAGTGAATAGAGGTCGGCGCGTCCGTCGAGTGGCTTCCCGCCGGCTTGCTCCGGTGCGGCGTACCGGGCCGTGCCCACCACGGTGCCCGCGGGTTCGGTCCAGGAAGCCTCGGCGAGCGCGCGAGCGAGCCCGAAGTCGGCGACGCGCACGATGCCGTGCTCGTCGAAGAGGAGGTTCGCGGGCTTGATGTCACGGTGGACGAGGCCGCGGACGTGGGCGTACCCGAGCGCAGCCGCGACCTGTCGACCGACGTGTGCCGCCTGGGCGGGGCTCAGCCGGGCGCCGGAGTCGAGCAGACCGCGCAGCGACCCGCCCTTGAGCAGCTCGAGCACCATGAAGGGGACGCCCTCGTCCTCGCCCCAGTCGTAGACGGCCATGACGTGCGGGTGGTGCAGGGCCGCGGCCATCTGGGCCTCGGCGCGGAACCGGCGCAGGAACCCCGAGTCGTCGGCCAGACCACCGTGGAGGACCTTGACCGCGACCCGGCGGCGGAGGCGCACGTCATCCGCGAGGTAGACGCGGCCGCTCGACCCCGAGCCGATCGGGGCGAGCAGTCGGTACCGTCCCGCGAGGACGCGACCAACGAGGTCGACGAGGGTGGAGTGGGCCATGTTGCGTCCAGGCTACGGGGCGAACCGCCCCGTGCCGTGGCACCCGCACTGCCGGACCGGGGCGGCAGGACGGGGGCGGCAGGACGGGGGCGGCAGGACCTGGGCGGCTGCGCGCCCGATGCCGAGCCCGCCCGACGCGCCAGTACCCTCGGTGATCGATGACGGTTCCCTCCGCCCCGCCGAAGCCTCCGGCCCCGCCGGCGCCGCCCGCACCCCCGGGTCCGCGCGGCCCCGGCGTCCCGGACGCAGCAGGTCCCGGCCGCGGACCCGACTCGGCCAAGCAGCGGCTCTTCCGCCATCCGTGGCGCCTGGTCATCGTCGGCGCCATCTGCCTCGCCGTGCTGAACCTGGGGATCGTGCTGCTGACCCAGTCCGACACCGCACCGCAGGGGCGGACGCTGCCCAGCACGATCGACTCGGTGTCGCCGCTGCCGGGGGCTCTGGCCCGGCTGCAGGACACGGTCACCGCCGACCTGCGCGACGACCTGACCGGCGTGCTCGTGATCGACGGCGCCGAGGTGCCGGAGGACCAGCTCGAACGGATCGTCCCCCTGGCCGAGGTGAGCTTCCGGCCCGGTCCCGACAAGGACCTCCAGCAGTTCGAGCCCGGCGTCCACAACGTGGCGGTGTACTACTGGGCCCAGGGCAAGCCCCGCCCGGCACGCCCGGGCGTCTACTCCTGGAGCTTCCGCGCCGGCGCCTGACCCAAGATCTGGATGCGTCTCTCACCTTCCTATACGACGCTGAGAGACGCAGGTCCGAGTTCTCGCCCTGGTCAGGGCACGACGAACGTGGCCGTGCCCCGCACCGCGGTGCCGCCCGATGCGACCCGCGTGACGACGATCTCGACGTCGACCGTGCGCTCGTCACCCTGCCCGCCGGCCGCGTGCTTCGACGCGACGGTCGCCGAGCACACGATCCGGTCGCCGGGCCACACCTGCTCCCGGAACTGCACGGCGAACCGGCGCACGTGCTCGGCACCGAGCCAGTCGGTGCAGTAGGTCGCCAGGATGCCTGCCTGCAACATGCCGACGGAGAACACGCTCGGGTAGCCCGCCGCGGCGGCGAACTCCTCGTCATGGTGGATCGGGTTGAAGTCGCCCGACGCGCCCTGGTAGCGCACGAAGTCGGTGCGCGTCAGCGGGCCGTACTCACGAGGCTCCGGGCCTGCACCTTCGACGAGCTCGTCCCATGTCGCGCTCACGACGCGGGCTTGCCCGTCTCGATCGCGGTCGCGAGAGCCTCCGCGACGAGCTTCCCGTCCGGATCGCGGAACTCGGTCACGGTGTCGACGAACGTCATGGTGCCTCCGCGATTGCCTTCCTTCTCGTAGATCGCCGCGACGCGCGTCTGGAACGTCAGCTCGTCGCCGGCTCGCGGTGGTGCACCGTGGAACACGTACTCCTGCGCGCCGTGCAGCAGACGGTGCATGTCGAGTCCGACGCGCACGAGCGGAGAAGTCGCGACCGTCATCCAGAAGTTCGCGGTCGTGAGGAACGTCGGCGGGATGACCGGCGTCGGGCCGTCGAAGTACGCGGAGTCGTCGCTCTTGCACGCCCGGGCGAACTCGCGGATCTTGCCGCGCTCCAGCGGGAGCGTGGTCGGCTCGTCGGTCAGCCCCACCTTGGACCCATCGACCACTTCGCGCTCCTCCCTCCGGGCCCGAATTCTCGGACCTGCGTCTCTCAGCGTCGCATAGGAAGGTGAGAGACGCATCCAGGGGTCAGGATCCAGGGGTCAGGATCCAGGGGTCAGGCGGGTGGGCCTGCTTCGAGGAGGGCGGCGAAGGCGGCTTCGTCGAGGACGGTGACGCCGAGGCTCTCGGCCTTCGCGAGCTTCGAGCCGGGGTTCTCCCCCGCCACCACGTAGCTGGTCTTCTTCGACACGCTCGACACCACCTTCCCGCCGCGAGCCTCGATCGCCGCCTGCGCCTGCTCACGCGATCCGCCCTGCAGCCCCCCGGTGAGCACGATGGTCACTCCTGCAAGCGTCGCCTCACCCTCCAGGACCTCGACCTGTGGGGCCGTCAGGTCGACCCCGGCCGCGCGCAGCTTCTCGACGACGAGGCGGTTGCCGTCGATGGTGAAGAAGTGCTCGACGCTCGCGGCGATCACACCGCCGACGCCGTCGACGGCGGTGAGCGTCTCGACCGATGCCGCCTCGATCGCATCGAGCGACCCCATCGCGCGCGCCACCGCCTGCGCGGCTGTCGGACCGAGATGCCGGATGCTCAGGCCGACGAGCACGCGGGCGAGCCCGCGCGTCTTCGACGACTCGATCCCCGCGACGAGGTTCTCCGCCGACTTCTGGGCCATCCGCTCGAGCGGCAGCAACCGCTCGACGGTGAGCGAGTAGATGTCGCCTGCGTCGAGCACCAACCCCGCGTCGACGAGCTGTCGCACCCGCTCCTCACCGAGGTTCTCGATGTCCATCGCCCCGCGACTCGCGAAGTAGCTGATGCGTTGCACCCGCTGCTCCGGGCACTCGACGTTGTCGCAGTGGTGGTTCGCGTCGCCCACGAGTCGCACGAGCGGCGCACCGCACGCCGGGCACTCCTTCGGGAACTTCCAGCGCCGCGCGCTCTTGGGGCGCTTCGCCAGCACCGGGCCGACGACTTCGGGGATGACATCCCCGGCCTTGCGCACGATCACCGTGTCGCCCTTGCGGACGTCCTTGCGCGCCAGCTCGTCCTCGTTGTGCAACGTCGCGAGCCCGACCGTCGAACCGCCGACGAACACGGGATCGAGCTGCGCGAAGGGTGTCGCCCGCCCGGTCCGACCGATGCTCACCATGATGTTCAGCAGGAGCGTCGTCTTCTCCTCGGGTGGGAACTTGAACGCGATCGCCCACCGCGGCGCCTTGCTGGTCGCGCCCATCTCGTCGCGCTGTGCGAGGTCATCGACCTTGACCACCGCGCCGTCGATCTCGTACCCGAGCGAGTGTCGCTGCTCGAGCATCTGCTCGCAGAAGGCGAACACCTTGTCGATCTTCGTGAGCCGCTTGATCTTCGGGTTCACCGGAATCCCGAGCCCGCGCAGCCACTCCAACGTCTCGTGATGCGAGCGGAGCTTCGGGCCGCCCTCCTGCACACCGAGCTGGTATGCGAAGAAGTCGAGGTCGCGTGACGCAGTGACGCGCGGATCCTTCTGCCGGAGGCTCCCGGCCGCAGCGTTGCGCGGGTTCGCGAACAGGCGCTCCTCGGCTTCCCCCTGGCGACGGTTGAGCTCACGGAATGCACCGAGCGGCATGAACACTTCGCCGCGGACCTCGACGCGCGCGGGGATCTGCGAACCGGTGAGGCGCTTCGGGATCGACGCGATGGTCGCCACGTTGGGCGTCACGTCTTCACCGGTGACGCCGTCGCCGCGCGTCGCGGCGCGCACGAAGCGGCCCTCTTCGTAGAGCAACGAGATCGCGAGCCCGTCGAGCTTCGGCTCGCCCACGAAGTGGATCGGCTCGGCGACGATCTTGGAGATCCGCTCGTGCCAGGAGACGAGCTCGTCCTGGCTGAACGCGTTGTCGAGCGAGAGCATCGGCACGAGATGCGTGACCGGTGCGAAGGTCGCGGACAGCGCACCACCCGGTCGTTGCGTCGGCGAGTCGGGCGTGACCAGCTCGGGGTGCGCGGCCTCGAGCTCCTTGAGCTCGCGCAGCAGGTCGTCGAACTCGGCGTCCGACACCTCGGGATCGTCGAGGAGGTAGTACCGCTCGGTGTGGAAGTCGATGAGCGCACGGAGCTCCGCCGCGCGCGTTGCGGGATCCACCGGGCTCACGTCGTGGGAAGCGTCGGATCAGTCACGGTGACCGGCGGCAGCGTGGTGGTCGGCGCCGTCGGCGGTGCCGTGGGCGGCGCGGTCGGCGCGACACCGGTCGGCGGCACCGTCGGTGCGACGCTCGACGACGGGAGCGTCGGCGGCGTCGGGGCGTCGTCGTTGCCACCGTTGAACGCGAAGATGACGAGCAGCAGCACCGCGACAGCGATGATGGCGCAGATCACGATCACCGCGATCCGCTGCCAGCCCTGCCACCCACCGTCGAAGTCGTCGCCCCGACCCGGCGGTCGCCCCGGAGGTCGGCCGCCACCGCCTCCGCCGCGGCCGCCGGACGGACCGGTCGTGTACGCCTGCGTCTGCTCACCGGCGTTCGGGTAGACGACTGGCGGTTGCGTGGGCTGATTCGGCGTGGCGCTGGGGTCCGGGTACGTCATCGCAGGTCGGAGTCTACGAGGGGCTTGGGACACGAGCGCGAGACTGACCGGCGTGCGCCTCTGGATCCTTCGCGTCGTCTGGCTCGCGCTCCCCCTCGCGGCCGGCGCGGCTGCGGCCGACGCGCTCGACGGCTGGTCCGACGCACCCGCCACGCTCGGCGCGGCGATGCTGTGGCTCGGGTGGGGCGTGGGCCTGCTCGCGGTGCTCGCGCCGCGGCCGATCACCCTCACCGCGATCCGCGTCATCGCCCCCGCGTTCGTCGTGCTCGCGCTCGTCATCGTCGTCTCCGGTGATGCGTCGACGATCGCGGCCGCGGGTGCAGTGGTCGTCACCCTGCTCGCCGCCGGGCTCGTCGCCGATCCGGCGTTCGCGATCGCTGCAGTCAACGCGGTGGCCTACGGCGACGAGCTGCGCCATCCGTTGCGCACGCCACCAGGGCTGTACCTCGCGCTGATCCCCCTCGCTCGGGCGCTGGTGGTCGTCGGCATCGCGGCTGGACCGTTGCTCCTGGCCGACGGCGCCATCGTCGGCGGGCTGCTCGCCCTCGTGATCGGCTGGGCCCTCGCCGCGCTGGCCGCGCGCGCACTGCATGCGCTGGCGCGTCGATGGATCGTGCTCGTGCCCGCCGGGGTCGTCATCGTCGACCCGATGACGATCGCGGATCCGGTGCTGTTCGTCCGCTCGCACGTGCGCTCGATGCGCCCGGTCGATCCCGCCGCCCCGATCGCTCCCGGTGCCCTCGACCTCCGCCTCGGCGCGAGCTGGGGTTCGGTCGTGCTGGATCTCGACGGAGCAGCCGACCTGGTCCGCGTCGGGCGGCGCGGCGCCACGGCCCAGACGCTCCAGCCCGAGACGATCCTCGTCGCGATCGCCGCACGCGACGCTCTGCTCGCCGGCGCGGCCCAGCGTCGCGTGCGCGTCGAGCTGTCCTGACGGTCGAGCTGTCCTGACGGTCGAGCTGTCCTGACGGTCGAGCTGTCCTGACGGACGACGGTCAG
>JBBQFJ010000078.1:0-15402 GCA_038321755.1 Acidimicrobiia bacterium
CGCCGCCCCCCGACCCGATGCACTGGTTCAAGGTGATTGCCGTCGGGGCACCGGGGATCAGGTTGCTGATGTTGTTCACGATGTCGACGTGGCAGGTCGTGACGCTCCCACCGACGTTGTCGGAGTTGTTGCACTGGTGCACCGCGTTGATGGCGTTCGAGGAGCTCGTGAGGTCGCCAGTGCAGCCGTCGTTCGTACAGATGCGCGTGTACACCGCAGCTGACGAGCCGCCGCCGTTCGCGTCGATCGTGTTGACGATCGAGATCGAACACGTGACCGTGAGTGGGGCGCCGGTGGTGTACGGCTGGTCGTGACCGTTGCACTGCGAGAAGGAGACCGTCGCCGCGGACGCGCTCTGCGAGTCCAGCACCGTGGCACTGAAGCCGGCGACGACGACGGCAGCAGCGAAGAAGGCTCCGAGGAGTCGGAAGCGACGCGACGTGCGCCGCGCCGCTGTGCTCGAGGTCGACATGTGCAAACGCTCCGTTCAGAGAGGAGCGTTGAGGGCCACCCGCCAAGGTTCCCGAGACGACACCGAGGACGGTGCCGAAGCCGCTCGATCCGACCGGGGTCGGCTCGAGACGAGCGCTCGTACCTCTCCGCTATCGACCGCGGATCGCAGACCTTGAGGACAACTCCCCCGTGCCGCCGGTCCACCGACCAGATCCGTGACATGTGACCGGTACGGTGAAGCCATGGCGTCGGCCGCGGGGATGGTGCTCGAGATCGACGGGCGCGAGGTGAAGGTCTCGAGCCCCGACAAGGTCTTCTTCTCCGAGCACGGCGAGACCAAGTTCGACCTGATCGAGCACTACCAGCGCGTCGCGGCACCGCTCCTGCGTACGATGGGCGGGCGCCCGACGATGATGCAGCGGTTCCCGAACGGCGCCGAAGGATCGTCCTTCTTCCAGAAGCGGGTCCCGGACTCAGCGCCCGAGTGGCTCGAGACGACGGTCGTGAGCACTCCGAACGGCACGACGTCCGACGCGCTCGTCGTCGCCGACCTCGCCCACGTGGTGTGGGCGGTCAACCTCGGATGCCTGGGCTTCCATCCCTGGCCGTACCTCGCCGCCGATCCCGAGCACGCCGACGAGCTCCGGCTCGACCTCGACCCGCAACCGGGCAACGACTTCGCCGACGTGCGCGCCGCAGCGGTCGCCGTGCGCGAGCTCCTCGAGGAGCACGGCATCGCCGCGTACCCGAAGACGACGGGCAACCGGGGCATCCACGTGTACGTGCGACTCGAGTCGCGTTGGGACTCGTACCAGGTGCGTTCGGCGGCGGTGGCAGTGGCTCGGGAGCTGGAACGCCGCCACCCCGACCTGCTGACGGCGGGCTGGTGGAAAGAGGAGCGCGGCGAGCGCGTCTTCGTCGACTTCAACCAGAACGCGCCCCACAAGACCGTCTTCGGCGCCTGGTCGGTGCGGGCACGCCCCGGCGCGCAGGTCTCGACACCGTTCGCGTGGGATGAGCTCGAGGAGATCCATCCCGACGATCTGACGCTCGCCTCGCTCCCAGAGCGCTTCGAGGCGCAGGGCGATCCTTGGATCGACATGAACGACGCGCCCCAGTCGCTCGAGCCGCTGCTCGCGATGCACGAGGCCGATCGCGCCGCCGGCCTCATGGACGCACCGTGGCCACCGCAGTATCCGAAGCAGCCCGACGAACCCCCGCGCGTCGCCCCGAGCCGGGCGAAGAAGGTGGACTGACCGGACCGCAGCCACGGCGAGTACCGAGAGATCGACCGGCCGCACCGCCTCGTCTTCGCCGAGATGTCGAGGACCTGGTTCGAGCAGGCCGGTAGACCCGCCGGGTCTCCAGTCCGCTCGGTCGTTCTGATCGTCAGTCACCGCTCGAGACGCGCGAGCAGCGGCGCGCGCCACTGATCGGCGAGCGCGGGATGTCGGGCGACGGCGCGGACAACGTCCGGCTCCGCCAGGTGGACGTCACTCATGGCGAGATGCGCGGCCCGGACGCTGACGTCCATCGAGTCCCGACTCGCGACCTCGATCGGACCGGCCGCGGGAACCTCACCGACTTCGAGGACGCGGAGGTACCAACCCGTGCGACCGGAGGCACGCATCCGCGACTGGATGTCGGCGCGGTCCCGGTGGAGCGCGAGCTTGAAGCACGGCCAGCGCGGCTGCGTCACCTGGAGCAGCGCGGCGCCCCAGGACCACACGTCGCCGATGTTCACCGCGTCCTCCATGACCCCGATGGTGCTGAGGTTCTCACCGAACGCCGCCGGACCGAGGTCCTCGTCGAGCTCGCGCCGCCAGAAGTCGAGGTGCTCCGACGGGTAGGCGTACACGGCCTTGTCGACTCCGCCGTGGACGCTGAGGTCGGCCTGACCGTCGCCGGACAGGTTGAGCGTCGAGAGCCAGACCACCGCGTCGGTGGCCACCGGGAGCTTCCGGATGCCGCTCCAGACGTGCTCGCCCTGGACCTCCGCCAGCACCGACGGCGTCGCGACGTTGACGGCGGCAAGCCTGATCACCTCATCGCTCGCATCACCTCGGGGCACCCCTCCATTCAACCTCCCCTTGGACGTGGCGCGGGAGCCCGATCCGGCTCGACTCGCCTCGCGACCGACCTTCGGGGGACCATGGGTCATCGCGGCGGGCAGCCACGCCTCGCGACCGATCGCAGCCCTGGAGGCTTTGGTGGAGTTCGGCATCTTCCTCAACGGATACATCCCCGGCCCGGGGGCGCACGACACCGCGTGGGAGCACCGTCAGCTGCTGCGCGAGGCCGAGTACGCGGTCTTCGCCGACAAGCACCACTGGAAGTACGCGTGGTTCGGTGAGCACCACGCGCTCACCGAGTACAGCCACATGTCGGCACCCGAGGTGATGATCGGCTACGTCGCGGCGCAGACCGAGTACATCCACCTCGGCACCGCGATCAACAGTCTCTCGCCGCGCAAGGAGCACCCGGTCCGGTACGCGGAGCGCGCCGCGATGATGGATCACGTCACCGGCAACCGGTTCGAGTGGGGCACCGGTCGCGGTGCCGGGAGCCACGAGCTCGCCTCGTTCAACATCATGGACAAGGACTCCACCAAGGCCGAGTGGGAAGAAGTGGTGCACGAGATCCCGCGCATGTGGGAGCAGGTCGACTACTCCTTCGCCGGCGAGCACTTCACAGTGCCGACCCCGCACAACGTCCTGCCGAAGCCCTACGGCAAGGGCCACCCGCCGATCTGGGTCGCGTGTGGCAACCCGCCGACCTTCGCGCGTGCGGGTGCGCTCGGGATCGGGGCGATCGCGTTCAACTTCGAGCCGATCTACAACCTGCGTGGACGCATCGAGGCGTACAAGGAAGCCGTCGCGGAGTGCAAGGAGCCGCTCGGTCAGTTCATGAACAACAACGTCATGATGACGAACGCTGTCATCTGCTTCGAGGACCGCGCGAAGGCCCGCGAGATCGCGTTGGATCGCCTGAGCAGCTACCTCGTCACCATGGTGAACCTGTACCACGACACGATGCCCAAGTCCCCGGACGCGATCACCTGGCCGAACGCAGCGTTGCGCCTGCGCGACATCAGTGGAGACGACGCCGAGGCTTTCCTCGACGAGCTGATCGCCGGCGGGTACATGATGGTCGGCTCACCCGACGAGGTCTCCGAACAGCTCGCGGCCTACACCTCCGTCGGCTGCGACCAGCTCGTCTTCGGCATGCCGCAGGACCTCCACCACGACGAAATCCTCGAGCTGCTCGAGGTGTTCGGCGACAAGGTCATCCCCGAGCACGATCCCGACCGTGTGCACTCCACCGACAGGTCGCGCGCGACGGCAGTGCCGAAGTACGAGACGTTCTCGGAGCCGTTGCCCGACATCGAGTGGCCGACGACCCTGCCGGTGACGGCGACGCCGTAGCCGACCCCGACGCGACAGCACGTGCTATCGAAACTTGCGCTCGATCTCGGTGAAGAACGCTGACGAGAGCTTGACGAACGCTGCTCTCGTCAGCGCGATCTTGGACCCGAGCTCGAGCTGCAACACCGAGGTCTCCGGGTGCAGCTTGATCGACGGGTCGGCAGTCAGCACTCCGTCGTGCTGCATGATCGAGCTGCAGAGGACGCGCACCTCGTTCAGTGCGTTCCCGTCCTTCCCCTCCACCGTCCGGAGCCGGTGCACGAAGAGTTGATCCAGGACGAGCACCATGTTGTTGAAGAAGGTGGCTTCGAAGGCAGCGATCACGTTGTCGACGCGCTGCTGGTCCTTCGCCGGTTGCTTGCCCGCAACCGTGACGAGTTTCTTGAACGAGGCCACATCGGCGTCCACCTTCTTGCGGCAGCCGTCGATGTACTGCTTGGGGTAGGTCTTCATGCCGAGCATAGGCAGTGATCACTCCCTCGTGTCGTGCCGCCGACCCAGCGCCGGGGCACCCATGAGACGAACGGGAGACCCCGCGATCGACACCATCGGGCGCAAGATCGCGCCGGAGGTGCCGTTCAGCTGCTGCGAGCGGATGCCGCAGCAGACACGAAGCGACGCTCGAGCAGTGCGTCGAGGCTGAAGCGACCGGCGCCGAAGATCGCGACGACGAGCGCAAGCGTGCCGAGCGCGAGGTTCAGCTCGTAGCCGCTCTTCCCGCCGGTCGCATTGATCCCGTTCGCCCACGTGACGGTGACGATCGCCATCATCATGTCGACGAAGATCCCGGCGCCGGCGAGGCGAGTCACCAAGCCGAGTGCGATGGCGATCCCCCCGCCGAACTCGATGATCCCGCCCATGACCGCGAAGAGCTCGCCCGGGTGCAGACCTGCGGTGTTCGCGAAGAAGAGGCCCGACTTGTGGATCCCCGGGCCGTCGAACCAACCGAAGAGCCTCCGAGAGCCGTGGTAGATGAAGATCACGGCGAGCACGATCCGTACGGCGATGAGCGCGCAGTCGGCGGCGAGCGGCGCCGTACGAGTGCTGAAGAGGGCCGCCAGGAGCCCGCGGCCGCGAGACCGAGGCTCGGAAACCTGTGCCGTCGTCATGAGGCCACCTCCTGGAGCTCGTCGACCGCGACGTGCGTGTCGGAGGGTAGGGGATCCCCCGGGGCCTCGCGTGGAGGCTCCCCCGGTGATCGGACCGACGTCGACCGCACCGACGGCAGGTCGTCGCGGTCGCGCACCGGACGGAACGGCGCGACCATCTGCGCGGCGAGGACCGCGAGGTGGCGCGGTCGCGGTGTCGACTGCTCGACGATCAGCGGACGACCCGGGAGCCCGGTGTCGGCCCTGATCGTCGCCTCCGTCGGGAACACGGCGCGGCGGAAGAGCTGATCCCAGATCGTCAGCGAGAAGCCGAGGTTGACGTCCTGCGCGCCGTCGACCCGATGGTGGATGCGGTGGTAGTTCGGGCTGACGAAGATGCGCTCGAGCGGGCCGAACCCCAACCGGGTGTTCGAGTGCGCGAACGCGACCGCCGCCGCGTAGACGATGAGCACGGTGGTCGACATCACGCCGTTCGCGAGGAGGACGATCACCGGGAGCAGCGACACGAGATAGGACACGTGGATCAGCGGGTGGGTGCGGAACACCGTCAGCACGCTCATGTCTTCCTGGGAGTGGTGGAGCTCATGGAAGCGCCAGAGCATCCGGACCCGGTGGTTCGCGAGGTGCACGAACCAGTTGCATGCGTCCATGGCCACGACGATCGCTGCGATGACGGCCCAGCGCGGCACCAGGCCGAACTTCGGCAGGACGATCCAGGGGGCTGCTTCCCGCACCACCGCCATGAACGCGAGCGTGAGCCCCGTCACGAGCGGCACGAGCACGGTCGCGTTCAAGCCCAGGAAGAGGAGGTCGTGGCGGTACCCGCGAGCGAAGGGTGACCGCCGTTGCGCAGGCCAGAGCCGCTCCACGACCAGGAAGACCGCGATGATCGCCAAGGTCGCCGGACCGGCGACGACGACACCGAGCGCCGCTTCCGATCCGGCGAAGTCCACGCCGCCCCAGCCCGTCGCCCACCCGAACGCGAGCAGGAGCACCGCAGCAGCCGCGATCGAACACGCGGGAAGGTAGACGTGCGAGGTCACCACGGAGCGCAGCCGAGCCCGCACCCGGACTCGGCGCTCCACCCCACTCCGAGCGGGCGTTCGAGGAGCGCGAGTCCGGGCGGGCTCGACGACGACGGTTGACATCAGGCAATCCGAATCAAGGTTTTCCCGAATCAGGGGTTCCGAGTCAGTGACTGCGGCCCTAGAACGACGACCCGCCGGTACCGGCGTTCGGGTCCGAGCCGGGCTTCGCCTTCGCCTTCGCCGTTGCGATCGTGGCCCACTTGCCCCACTTGTCGGTCACGTTGCCCTTGACCTGACCGGCAGTCTTGTCCTTGACGAACCAGTACAGCGGCTTGCCCGAGTAGGTCACCTGGAGGGCACCGTCAGCGGCCGCGGCCGTGCCCAGCTTCGCTTGGTCCACACCGGTGCCGGCGGTCGGCGTCGTGACGCCGGCGGGCAGCTCGACCGGCGTCCAGACCTTCAGGCACTTGGTCGTGCACGCCGTCTTGCTCGGCTTGAGGGCGTAGACGGTCGAGCCGTCGCCCACCAAGATCGTGCCGAGCTTGGCGTTCTTCACGGTCGCGATCTCGCTCGTGGTGCGTGCGGTCTGCGCGGCCGCCAGGCCGGGCGCGAACGCCACCGCCGACAGGACGCCGATCACCAGGGCCGCTGCGGCGACCCGTCCACGTGAAGTCCGCCGAGTCGCCGCTCGCTGTCCGTCTGTTCGCTGCATGGTCCTGATCCTCCGAGTCAACAGGCGAGTCGATCGCCGGGTCTGAGGGGTACTACGGACGACGGCGCCAAAGGGATTGCTCAGGCCTCGGCGATCCGCTGGAGGTTCCTGAGGGTCTCCGCGATGCCGTCGCGTGCCATCTGCGCCATCCCGTCGATCCGCGCCGCGACGTCGGCGTTCGGATCACCGGCGAGGACGAAGTCGGGGTACGCGGGCAGGACCTGCCACGACTCGGTGACCATCGTCGTGTCGCCGACGGGTTCGAGCGTGAAGCCCCACCGCACCAGCTCGACGTCTCCCGTCTGGCCGTGGTTGACGAAGGTGAACTCCCGGTCCGCCTCCGCGGCGATGACCTGGCAGTGGGTGTCCCACGTGATGTCGCCGATCGCGTTGTGGCCGGTGAACCAGGCGCCGGTCGTGCCGGCCCGGGTCGGGTCGTCCCAGGCCGCGGACGCGCACACGGGGCTCAGCTCACCGATGCGGGTGACGTCGCTGACGATCGCGTACACGTCCGCAGGCGAGCCGGCGATCGTGATCGAGTCGGAGTGGTGGTACCCGGAGACATCCATCGGCGAACGCTAGGTCATCGTGCGGCATCGCCGTCGGCCGATGTGGGCCCAGGAAGGCCTCAACACGACGATTGACGTAGCAGCAAACTCAGTCGAGCTCGGCCAACACCTCACCGATGATCTTCGTGGCCTCGTGCGCGCGGAGCGGCTCGCCGCCTTCGGCGTCGGCGACCTCGCCAGCGAAGGCTTCAACCGCGGGTACGCCACCGATGAGCACGTGTCGCAGCGCTTCACCTGCCGCTTCCGGGTCATCCAGCGCCTCGACCGCGGGTTCCACGTCGTGGCGCGGAGACTCGGCGACCGCGTGGACGACGGTCATCGCCTCGTCGCGGCCGCTCGCAGTCGACACGGGAACCGCGGCGTCGGGGTTCTGCTGACGGTCCCACTCCCCCAGCGCCTCGTCGTAGCCGCCTTCGCCGGGATGCAGGACACGTGTCGTCGGCGCACTCGCCGATTCGACCGCATCGCCGTCGCCGGCCTCATCGGCATCGTCGCCGTGCTTGCGGCCCGCCTCGATCGGGACGATCAATGTGCCGTCGGGATTGCGCACGATCTCCATGCTGGGCTCCTCGTTCGCCGCCCTTCGGCGGACTCCGTGCCTGAGTCGTACCCAACTCCCGCGCTTGCGAATCCTGGCCCGAGGTCCGCGCCGTCCCCGGTGGTCGACGGCGAGCGGGTGCGCTGCTGCTGCACCTCGACCCGACTGCTCACCCCTCGGACCCCGGCGAGATCGTGACGGACCGGCTCGTACCGCTGGCGAGGTCCACGACGTCGGCGAACACGCGGCCGGCGTACCAGCCTTCGCCGTCGGTGACGACCGCGGCGCGGTGCCTCGTCTCGGGAAACGCAGCTTCAGCCGCGGCGCGCGCTCTGGCTTCTCGGTCGGCGAGGACCGGCACGAGCTCCGTGCCGAGCTGGACACGAGCATCGGATACCGCAGCGGCGACGGTCGCCGCGAGGCGCTCGCCGATTCGGACCGCGAATGACAGCAAGAACGATCGCCGGAAGCGCTTCGTCCGGCGACGACCAGATCGGTCCAACTTCGCACCGTGGCGTCGCAAGGCCCCGGTCGCTTGGACGAGCAACGAGGCGAAGAGCGCGTCGACGGCGTCGAGCTCGGGACCGAACCCGAAGACCGTCGTGACACCGAGCCCCTTCGACCACACGGCTGAGCAACCGTTCGCATGAGCGATGTTCGCCAGAAGCGTGGCCTTCGCCTCCGAGTACGGGGCGGGGACGAGGATGCGACGGCAGAGTGGATCGTTGCGCCCCGTGGGCTCTCGCACGCCGAGCATTGCGCGCTCGATGCGGTGGCGCGCCATCAGCTCCTGCGCTTTTGCCGTGAACGCGTCGGCCTCCGCCTCGAAGTTGGTTGCCTCGGCCTTGGCCAACAGTGCACGGACCGTGTCGAGCAGTCCGTCGGGAGGCTCCGTGTGTCTCATGCACTCCTTGTAACAAGCGGGTGTGACAACGCAGCGCGTCGGCGCGGTCAGTGCTGGAACGTCGAGGGCGTCACGGAGCGTGCAGGCCAGATCGACGTCGTCGCTGCCTGAGCCGAAGCGCTCCCAGCGGCGCAGGGCGAGATGGAGGCAGACTCACCATGACGAAGGAGTGAGCATGCTGCTCGAGGGCAAGGTCGTGGTCGTGTCCGGTGTCGGACCGGGTCTGGGACGCGAGATCGCGGTCGCCGCAGCCCGCGACGGCGCGTCCGTGATGATGGGCGCCCGTACCGAGGCGAACCTCCAGGCCGCAGTTGACGAGATCGATCCGTCGGGCGCGACCGTCGGCTACGAGGTGACGGACATCACCGACGCCACGCAGGCGACGCGACTCACCGACGCGGCGGCCGAGAAGTTCGGCAAGGTGGACGCGCTCGTGAACTGCGCCGCGCTCGACGCCGTCTTCGGCGGCGTGCAAGAGGCCGACTTCGACGAGTGGCGCAAGGTGTTCGACACGAACGTCATCGGAACGCTGCAGGTGACGCGTGGCGCGATCCCCCACCTCAAGCGCAACGGTCGCGGGGCGATCGTGTTCATCGGCTCCCAGGGAATGTTCTGGCCGCCCAAGGACTTCTTCCAGACCGCGTACCAGTCATCGAAGGCCGGGCTGCAGGCCGCGATGTACCACCTCGCCAACGAGCTCGGACCCGACAAGATCCGCGTCAACACCGTGGTGCCGACCTGGATGTGGGGTCCGCCGGTCGAAGGCTACGTGGCGATGACGGCGAAGGCGCAGGGCGTTGCGACGGAGCAGGTCGTCGCCGGCATCACTGCGAACATGCCCTTGGGAGAGATCCCGACCGACGGCGACGTCGCCGACGCGGTCGTGTTCTTCGCGTCGGACCGCGCTCGGATGATCACGTCACAGACCCTCATGATCAACGCAGGCGAGTTCCCGCACTGAGCAGACACGGCGTGCGGGACGTACCTCCGGGTCGGCGCGCCGTTTGACGATGAGGACGTCGACTCCCACGCCGCTCGCGCCTCAGATGCCGTCGATGCTCGACCAGGGCTCGTTCGCGAGCTCGGCCAGCCGCGCGAGTCCCGGCTCAACACGGTCGTCAAAGCGTGCGGCCGCGGCGTGCAGCGCAGCATCGTCGCGTCGCGATGCGTCGACCCGCGAGGGGTTCAGGGCGCAGGCGTTGGCCCAGGCGGCGATGTCCGGTTCCGCGCCGTACGTGCGCGCCGCGACGGTGCCGCGCACCTGCATCCGCGCCCAGCTCACGGGATCGTCCGGGAGCGTGTTCGGGGGACACAACCGGTTGCGATCTCGATCGTCGTCGCGCGTCGCCTCCACGTAGCCGGCCAACGCCGCGCAGAAGCAGGGGAAGCCGACGCGGATGGTCTGGAGTCGAATCGCGTCGCGCCCCCAGAGGGGAACGAGCGGCGGGTACTGCAGCCCGGCCGCCGCGCAGTGCACCACGAGTGCATCCGGTGACGGCGCGAACGATCCCCCGTCGAGGACGATCTCGGCGTGGCTCACGTGCTGGACGTGACACAGGCGGACGACGTGCTCGATGGTGCGGAGCAGGTCGAGCTCCCACTCGCCGATGGTGGGGACCTTCGCCATCGCGGGAACGGCCGTCCGGTCGATCCGAAGCATCGCGCCCGCAGCTTCGAGGCGCAGGAAGACCTCTTCGAGTGACGCCGCGTCCGCGGCTGCAGCCATAGTGTCGGCTGCGAGCCCGAGTGCCACCACCGGATCGGGCTGGACGACGGCACGATTGAGCATCCATGGGTCGCGAGGACGCACCCAGACGATCTGGTCCGGCTGCACCCCGTTCGCCAGCAACCACACGATCCCGTCGGTGGCGGTCTTCCCTGCGCCGATGATCACGTACTGGCTCGGCACGTCGGTCAAGCTGGCGAGCTCGTTGATCGCCACGACCCGGGCGTCGGGCGCGACACCGAACGGCGGGGGTGTCGTCGCGGGGACGCTCGGCGACAGATAGGTGGCGTCCACGACGCGGCGTCGCACGTCGACCACGGTGGTCTCGCCCGAAACCCGGGACGTCACCAGATGGGACGCACCGTCGGTGTGGTACTCGCTCGCGCCCAGGAAGGAGACGCGACCCGAACCCAGGAAGCGCCGACGCAGGATGTCGTCGTAGTAGGCCTGGATCTCGGGTTGCCTCGCGCGCTCCTGGAGTCCCGCCTCGGGGCCGGCTTGCTGCACGGCGCCGGCACCGAGGACCGTCGACGCGACGCCGTAGAACAACGACGCCTGATGGAGCTGGACGAACGGATACGCGTCCTGCCAGTGGCCACTCGCCGTGTGGCGGCGATCGACGAGCGTGACGTGAACATCCGCGTGATCGATGAGGGCGTCCGTGAACGCCATCCCCATTGCTCCCGCGCCAACGACGAGATAGTCGGTAGCTGACGTTCGCGTCGCCATGTGCGCCTTCAGGTCGCGTCAACGGGGTAGGCCGCGCGGATGTTAGGGGCCGCGGGAACCGCTGATCAGGTCAGCTGCTGGACAAGGGTGGTTGCGAGCCACCGCTCGTACTTCTCGGGAGGCCAGCTCCGCTCGACCACCAGGAGGCGGTAGACCTCCGGGGCCATGAGCGCGTGGATGAGATCGAGCGCGTCGTGCACTCGCAGGCCGGCGCGGAGTGATCCGCTGCGATCGAGGGCGCGAGCGATCTGGCCTTGACCCTGGCTGCGCTGTCGCTGGATCTCGGTGAGCAGCTCGGCTGCTGCCGGGTCGGAGCCGGCTGCGCTCGCGAGCACCCGGTAGACGTCGTTGGTCCGCTGATTGATCGCGGTCGTGACGGCTGCGACACCGTTGAGCATCGCGACCGGGTCTGGATCCGCGAGGACGGCGGCGACGTTCGGGCGGTCCGCGACGGCGACAGGCTGGTCGTCGCCGGCGATCGATGCATCGAGGAGTGCCTCGAGGATGCCGAGCTTCGAGGCGAACAGCCGGTAGATGGTCGCCGGGGGGACCTCGGCGCGGGTGCTGATGGCTTCGATCGTCGTTGCCGTGTAGCCCTGCTCGAGGAACAGCGCCCTGGCCGCGCTGACCACGGCCCGCCGGGCGAGCCGAGTTCGAGCCTGCTCGCCCCCACGAGGAGGCCGGTCCGGCTTGACATCGTCCGCCACGTAAATGAGAGTACCACTCTCATTCCGCACAGCGAGGAGAACCACGTGAAGACGATGACGTGCAAGGAGCTCGGGGGACCATGCGACCACCCGCACCGCGGTCAGAGCGCCGATGAGGTCATCAACGCTCAAGACGAGCACCTCAAGGAGATGGTCGCCGCTGGTGACACGGCCCACGAGCCCGCTCGCAACGAGATGAAGGGCCGCTGGAAACACCCGATCGCTGGGATGGGCTGGTACCGCGCCGCGAAGAAGAACTTCGCCGCACTTCCCGAAGACTGACCGCGTGCGAGACCTGCCACGAGAGACCCCGAACCGGTTCGGTTCGGGGCCTCTCGGTGCGATGGTCCGCCGTACGCAGTCTCAAGCGCGCGCGACGTCGCACTCCTTCGGGTCGATGTGGCCGAGGTTCTCCAGGACCTTGAACGTGCCACCCTCGGACCGGGCGATGTACATGTTCATGCGCACGTGGTGCTGACCCGGCACCATCTCGGCCGGCCCTCCGGGGCCTGTGGCGATCCGAGCGTGGTCGAGTGCCGCGATGACGTCGTCCCGGTCGAGCGAGCCCGCTTCGATGACCGCGGCCTCCCACAGCTCGAGCGCCCGGTAGGTCCCGGTGCACGCGCTTCCGGCCGTGAACATCGAGAACACCGCGCGCATCCCGTCGCTCCCCGTGCCGAACAGCGAGCCGCCGTGACGCTCGATCGCAGTCCGCACGACGTCGTCGTGCGCGCGCAGCACCTCGGCCATGTCGATCGGAGCTTCGGCCCAGCGACGCCTCGAGTCCGCGACGTCGGTGAAGAGGAATGTCACCGTCCCTGCTGGCAGCCCGCCGCGCATGCTCGCACCGTAACCCTGCGCCTCGGAATGCAGCAGGGCTCCCTCCGCCTTCGGCGTGCACCTGCTGGTGAAGGGTTGCTCGTAGCGATCGCAGCAAGCGGTGAGCGACCTCACCTGCCTCGTGATACGGCGTGGCCAGTCGGACCTAGCCCGTGAACCTGGGGCTCACCACGATCGCAGTCGGTGTGCTCGAGCAGCCGTCGGTGGCCGGATCGAAGGAGATGGTGACCTGACCGTCACCGGTACGGGCGCTGACGCTCGACGTCGGTGCGAGCGCGGTGCCGGCGACGATCGACGAGCCGCCGCCGCCCCCGCTGTTCGCACTGCCACCACCACCCGCGCCGTACCCACCGCCACCGCCGCCGCCTCCGGCCGGGCCCATGCCACTCCCGCCACCCGCGAAGCCGAGGCCACCTCCCCCGCCGCCGCCGGAGCTCAGCTCGCCGGTCCCGCCGTTGCCGCCGGTCGCGGACCCGGCGCCACCCGAACCGCCGTTGGCGCCGCCTGCGCCCGCCGCGCCGGTCTGGCCGGCGCCGGCCGCCTGACCGTCGCTCCCACCGAGACTCCCCGTGGCGCCACCTCCCCCGCCACCGCCGAAGCCACCGGCCCCGGCACCACCGTCGTAGACACCGGTCCCGCCGGTCGTCACCCCACCACCACCGCCACCTCCGAACGGTGTGGGCCCGCCAGAGCCGCTGCCGTTCCCGCCGGCGCCGGACGCGTTCCCTCCCGAGCCACTCCCGAAGCTGCCGCCGTTCTGGCCGTTGGCGTTGAGCAACCCGCCGGAGCCACCCGCAGCCGAGACGAAACCACCGCCACCTCCACCGGCCGCGACGACCAGGACCGTCGCGCCGGTCGTCACACTCGACGCTCCGCCGCCTCCGCCGCCGCCTTGACCCGCGTTGTCGAACCCGCCGCCACCGCCGCCGTTCACCCCGCCGTTTCCACCGGCCCCGGCGACAACGCCGTTCGCACCCTGGCCCCCCACCGCGACCGCGAGCGTGCTCCCAGGGGTGACCGCGAATCGGGCGCTGACCACGGCGCCGGCCCCGCCCGGCCCGGAGTTGACGACGCCGCCGAAGGTGCCGCTGCTCCCTCCGTGACCACCGTCAGCGGTGACTTCCACGAAGCACACCCCCGCAGGCACGACTGCTGACGCTGCGCCAGGCGTGCTGGACGAGAGCAGGGGCGTCGGCGCCGCACCCGCCGACCCGCTCACACCCCACGTGGCTACCAGCGCGACCGCCGCCATCCACCCGAGACCTCGGATGCTCCGCGAGCTCACCACTTCATCCACCTCCGCCTGACCCCAGCGCTCCGCCTGACCCCAGCGCTCCGCCTGACCCCAGCGCTCCGCCTGACCCCAGCGCTCCGCCTGACCCCAGCGCTCCGCCTGACCCCAGCGAAGAGCGCACCGTAGCAAGCACCCGCGACACGAAAGATCGCGCACTCGGCGTGCGTGGGCTGGTCCAACTCATCGTCATCCCGAGGTCGTAGCGGTTTCGGTTGGCGATGGCTTCGGCACCGACCGCGAGGCACGAGATCCGATGACAGTGTCGCTGGGCTCGAGTCGACTTGCCCTCCCTGGACTCCTTCAGTTCGAGGTCGTCAGCCCGCGAACCTTGGAGCAAGGAGCAGAGCGGAGGGGGACGCGGCCACAGGGGTTGGGGTCGGGCTCGGGCAGCCATCAGTGGTCGGGTCATCCGTGATGGTCACCTGACCGTCACCGATCCGGGGACTCAGCGCGGAGGACGTGCTCGTGGCGTTGGCGCCCGCGAAGGACGAGCCACCACCGCCGCCGGCGCCTTGGAACTGCTGACCGCCGCCGCCCCCACCGCCGCCGCTCCCGCCGTTGGCGTCGCCGCCCTTGCCGCCGCTGTCATTGCCGACACCGCCGTTGCCCCCGAGGCCGAAGCCCAGGAAGCCGGTCGTGCCCACGCCGACTCCACCCGAGCCGGTCCCGCCGGCGCCGCCGTTCTGGCCGCCGCCGACGAAGGGCTGGATGGCGCCGGCGCCGCCGCCACCGCCGCCACCGACGCCACTCGCGCCATTCCCGCCGTTCCCGGCCTTGCCAGCCCCGGGGCTGCCGCTCCCGGCCCCGCCGGTGCCGACCCCGCCGCCGCCGCCGCCCGTACCGTCGTTCTCAATCCCGGACCCGGCGCCCCCGTTGCCGGCGCTCGTCCCGCCGCCACCGCCGTTCCCACCCTGGCCGCCGTCGGCCGCGAGCAACCCGCCGCCGCCACCGCCACCCGAGGGCCCGGACCCACCGCCGCCGCCTGCGACCACGAGGGCAGTGCTTCCCGTCGAGACCACCGAGGCGCCGCCGCCGCCGCCGCTCCCGATGAAGTTGGTGGAGGCGTTCCCGCCACCGCCGCCGCCTCCGACTCCGCCCGCGCCCCCGAGGAAGCTCGGACCGAACTGCGAGCCCGCGCCGTCTCCGCCCTTGCCCGCGACCAGGACCGAGAGCGACGCGCCGGGCGCGGTGATGGTGACGAAGCAGATCCCGGACGGCACCGTCGCCGCGTTCGCCGTGAACCCGGGTGTCGACGAGGTGAAGAGCGTCGTCAGGCCGCAGGCGTCCGTGGCCGGGTCGTCGGTGATGGTCACCTGGCCGCCGGTGCGAGAGCTCAGCGAAGAGGTGACGCTCGTCGCGTTCGCGGCG
>JBBQFJ010000079.1:0-15236 GCA_038321755.1 Acidimicrobiia bacterium
GATCGCGTGGGTCGCGGTCGGCGACGAGAACTATGGGGAAGGATCGTCGCGTGAGCACGCCGCGATGGAGCCCCGCTACATGGGAGGGAGGGCGATCCTCGTCCGATCGTTCGCCCGGATCCACGAGGCGAACCTCAAGAAGCAGGGGGTGCTGGCGTTGACCTTCAAGAACCCCGACGACTACGAGCGCATCCGTGTCGACGACGAGATCGACATCGTCGGGCTCGCCGACATCGCTCCGGGTGCACCGATCGCCGTGGTGATCAGGCACTCGGACGGCCAGACCGAGAAGATCTCGACGCTGCACACGATGTCGGAAGAGCACATCCACTGGTTCCGCGCGGGATCGGCGCTCAACGTGCTGCGAGCGGGACGCACGTGATGCGTCACCGCGCGGCACCGGTCGCGGCGCTCTTCGCCTTCGCGCTGGTCGTCGCCGCGTGTGGTGGGGACGACGGATCGTCGGTGAGCACCCACTCCACGACCACGTCGACCTCGACCACCACGACGACACCACCGAGTCCTCCCGACACGACCTCAGTCACGGTCGGGATCATCTGCAGCTCCGCCGAAGATGCGGTCCAGGCTGCCGTCCAGGCGTGGGGCGCGAACGATCGAACCGCGGCCGGGCGATGCGCGACTCCCCCGGTCGTCGGGGCGCTCTTCCAGACGAGTGGTGTCGGGAACACCTGGTTCTTCCAGGGCTGCGATCGAAACGACCCCGGCGTCCCCATCTGCGCCTACTCGTACGAGGGTGGTGCCGCGTTCTTCACCGTCGAAGGCACCGAGGCGGCCGGTTGGAAGGCCACGAAGCTGGAGTACCTCGCCGACTGACGAGGACGGTCAGGTCGGTTCGCGCACCCCGAGCTGGGCCGCGGTCGGCTCGGCGCAGCAGAACCACGATTCGGTGAGGCGCGGCACCGCGTCGGCTGCACGAGGGTCGAGCCCGAGGGCCGTGAGGCCGCACGCTTCCCGCACCGCGTCGTAGACCACCGAGATCGAATTGCCGTCGGCGACGCGCTCCTCGACGAGGGTGGCGAGCCGTTGCTGCAGCTGGTCGACGGCCGGATCGGCGGCGAGCCATCGGTAGGAGCCGCGCTCGTCGTCGTACGCATCGAGTGAAGACACGAGGTCGGGGTGCTCCAGCAGGAGCGAGCCGCGTGGCAGGAGCAGACGAATCGTGTAGTGCACGGGGTCGACGTTGCCGACGAGGTCGTGCACCGCGACGAACTCGAGGAGCGCCTGGATGTGCGCGCGAGTCGTCCACGGGGTGAACGGCATCCATGAAGGCCGGACGGCGATGCCATGCTCGCCGAGGATCCGAACTGCGCGGGCCATGTCGGCGGCGGTGTGACCCTTGTCGAGATGCCGCAGCGTCGTGTCGTCGACGCTCTCGAAGGCGGAGACGACGAAGAGGCAGCCCGAGGCGGCGAACTCCTCCCAGATGTCGTCGTGGCGCAGCACGTGCTCGACCTTGACCGTGCAATCGAACGTGATGTCGGGGAAGCGCTCGTGCATGGATCGCACGATGCGAACGGAGTGGTGCACGCCGTTCAGGAAGTCCGGATCGCCGAACGTGATGTGGCGAGCCCCTGCGTCGACCTGCTGCGCGATGTCGGCGAGCACCGCCTCGTGCTCGACGATGCGGATCCGCCCGTCATAGACCACCGGGACGGGACAGTGGCGACACCGGTGAGCGCAGCCGTGGCTCGCTTCGACGTACCCGACGGTCCGTTCCGTACCGGCGACGACGAGGTGCGCGTAGCGGTCGAGCACGGGGAGCAGGTCTCGGGCCGGCAGCGCGGCGCCCGGGGTCGCGGCTTCGCGCCCGAGGTGCACCGTCGCGGCATCGTCGTCACCCTCGACCCACGAGACGAGCGGGCGGTCGGTCTCGCCCGCGATGACGCGATCAGCGACGTCGGTGAGCATCTCGGCGTAGAGGCCATAGCCGGCGACCGGGAGCTCCGGTCGTTGCGTCCGCACGCGTGCGATCGCCTGCCGGGCGATCCGGGTCGCCGTGTGCATGGGGACGGAGAAGGCGACCCGGTCGGCCCACGCGACGAGCCCGGGATCCCAGTCCTCGATCGACAGGTCCCGGCACCGGACCTCGTGGCCGCGCTCGCGCAGCCTCGCCGCCGGCACGGCCACCTGGAGTGGCTGGTGCCCGAGCTCGTACGAGGCGATGAGGAGGACGCGCATCACCGATCAGGCTATGTGGACGGTGAGAGAGGCGTGGGCAGCGCGGAGGGCGGCTTCGACCTGCGTCGGCGTGTCGGCGCGGGCGAACAGGAACCCGAGGTAGCGGTCGCCTTCGGGGAGGGGCAGGAGCGCTCGGCCCGGCGGGACCGTGATCTCGAGCCCGACGATCCCCGGGACGGCGAGCGCCTCGTCCCGTCCGCCGATCTCGGTGAGTGTGCCGGCCCGGGGGATGGGGATCATCATGACGCCCGAAGCAGACGGTTCACGTTCCAGGCCGTCGAGTGACATCCCGAGCGCATGACGCAGGATCACCTCTTCGAGGCTGATCCCGGCTCCGAACCGCAGTGCGCGCGCGCACAGCCCGCCGATCGAGCGGGCAGCGACCTCGATGATCCAGACCCGATCCCCGTCGATCCGCAGCTCGGCGTGCACCGGCCCCTCGGTCAGACCGATGGCCGCGCACGCTTCGGCGGTGACCCGCGAGACCCGGTCGATCACGGCGGCGGGGAGTCGGGATGGCGTCACATAGATCGTCTCCTCGAAGTACGGACCCTCCATCGGGTCGGGCTTGTCGAAGACGGCAAGCACCTCGAGCGCCGCGTCGCGGAGCAGACCCTCGACGGCGACCTCGGTGCCACTGACGTACTCCTCCACGAGGAGGCGCCCCCCGCCTGCGATCGCGAGGGCCCGCTCGGCTGCCGCGACCGCTCCGACCGCATCGTCGGCACGGATCACGCCTTGGCTGGCCGAGAGCCCGACGGGCTTCACGACGCACGGCACGCCGCCGATCCGGTCGAGGAGCGCGGTGACGTCGGCAGGATCATCGAAGGCGGCGAACCGAGGTTGGGGGACCTCGCCGGCCGCGAGCGCGTCGCGCATCGCCTCCTTGTCGCGAGTGCGCTCGACGGCCTCGGGAGGGTTGTGGGGAAGCCCCAGCCGCCGTGCGGCGCGGGCCGCGACGATCACGCCGCGGTCGTCCAGGGCGACGACCGCATCAACACCCCGGCGTTCGTCGAGCTCGATGATCAGCGCCGCGGCCGCGTCCGGGTCGTCGAGCGGCACCGCGATCGAACGGGTGCCGCTCGCGTCTGGGATGACGGGGGCAACGTCGGACGCGACGACGATCTCGGCGCCGATCGCCCGTGCCGCGGCGACGAAATCGGTTGCCCGATAGGTGGCGCTGGGGACGAGGAGAAGGACCCTGCTCACGCCCCGTATCATTGCCACATGGACCAACTGGTGGAGCCCATCCTCGAGATCACCGATGCCGCACGGGACAAGATCCTGGAGGTGCGGGCCGCGGAGACCGATCCAGACTCCCTCGCGCTCTGGGTCGAGATCTCCGGGGAGCAGTCCGGCGCGTTCACGTACTCGATGGAGCTGCGCCCGCTCGCGGACGCATCTGCCGACGACGTCGTGCAGCGCCACGACGACCTCTCGATCGTCCTGGGGTCGGACAGCGTCGAGCACCTCGTGGGAGCCAAGCTCGACTTCACCGCAGCCGGCATGGTGATGCAGAACCCCAACAAGCCGCTGCCGCCCCAGGCGCCTCGGCCCGACATGCCCGAGCCCGACCTGTCGAGCCCGATCGCACAGCGTGTCGTCGCGGTGCTCGAGGAGCAGATCAACCCCGCGATCGCCTCGCACGGCGGCCGAGCCGATCTCGTCGCCGTCGAGGACGGCGCCGCGTACCTCCGCCTCTCGGGCGGGTGCCAGGGGTGTGGCATGGCTGCGGCCACCCTGTCGCAGGGCATCGAGGTCGCGATCCTCGAAGAGATCCCCGAGATCGATCGCGTCATCGACGTCACCGACCACGCGTCGGGAACAAATCCGTTCTTCGAGGCCGCGAAGAAGTAGCGGCTCCCTACGCGAAGCGCAGCGCGTCTTCGCCGGCGTAGCTCGCGACCATCCCGTCGGCGCTCGACGTCGCGGCGAGCGCGGCAAGCACCTCGCCGAGCTTGGCGGCCGGGATCGCGCAGGTCATCTCGTTCGCCGACATTCCCGTGCGCACACGACTGAGCGCACAGCCGACGCTGGCGGCGACGACGCCCTGCTCCTTGGCGAGCGCGACGATGTGACACTGCGGCTTGCCCTCGAGGTGCATGTCGGGCATCGCGTCGTGCAGCACCATGAGCTGCTTGCCGTTCACGCGGATCAGCACCACGTCGGGATCCACCGGTGTCTCGGCGAGCGGACCGTACGTGACCGCAGCGGGCTTCTCCTGCACGACCGGGATCTGGGGCACGACGTCCATCGTCACCCAGCCGGTCTCGAGGAGCGCCGCGACGTCGGAGTTCCCCGCGACCTCGTCGAGCGTCTGGAAGCCATGCGTGAGGCTCCCGACCGAGCAGTTGCCATGGTCCTCGGCCACCGTGGTGAAGGTCCGGTCGACCGACTCGATCCAGAAGGCGCATCCCGCCGGGACGCGACCCGTCCGCCCGTCGGGCATGGGCGCCGGCATCGGGGCGTCGAACGCATCGACTCCGGGAGGAGGTGCGTCGCTGAACGTGATCGCGATCGGCGGCGCGGCGAGTGCGAGGACGTCTCCGAGCTCGTGTGCGAGCTGGGACCAGTTCTGCGATGTCGTCATGAGGTGAGACTACTGGGAACGTTCCGCAGCGGTTGCGGCGTCACGTGCGAAGGGCGCGCAGCTTCGTCACGACCTCGGGGAACGCCGCACCGAACGCATCGACGTCGGTGTCGCTGGTGCTCCAGCCCACGCTGATCCGCAGCGACTTCTCCGCGTCGACGCCCATCGCCTCGAGGACGGGCGATGGTTCGAGCGCCTCGCTCGAACACGAGGAGCCCGAGTGCACGGCGACCCCCCGTTGGTCGAGGGCGAGCAGGATCGGCTCCGCCTCGACGCCGCCGACACCCAGGCAGACGAGGCCGGGCAGACGCGAGGTCGCGTCGCCGTACCGGACGACACCATCGATGGCGAGCGCGGACTCGGTGATCCGATCGGTGTGCCGTCGCGCGCGCGCGGCCTCGACCTCCAGCCGGTCTCCGTCGGCGAGCTCGAGTGCAGCCGCGCCGAATCCGACGATCGCGGCCACGTCTTCGATCCCGCCCCGGCGCGCACGCTCCTGCATCCCGCCCACCACGAACGGCGGGACCCGCAGCCCGCGTCGCACGAACAGCCCTGCGGCACCCTTCGGTCCGCCGAGCTTGTGGGCGGTGACCGAGCAGAGATCTGCACCGAGCGTCGCAAAGTCGATCGGAACCTGGCCTGCCGCCGCGCACGCGTCGACGTGGACGAGCACACCTCGGTCGCGGGCGCCGGCGATGACGCCGGCGAGGCCGGGCTGGACCGTTCCGACCTCGTGGTTCGCGAGCTGGATCGACACCAGGACTGTGTCGTCCCGTAGTGCGTCGAGGACGGCGTCGGCATCGACGCGGCCGAACGAGTCGACCCCGATCTTGGTCAGCTCGACGGGTGCCCGGCGACACGCGTCGAGCACCGCTGAGTGCTCGACCGCGCTGGTGATGACGTGCGCAGCGGCACGATTGCTGGTCTCGAGCCCGCGTTGCACGGCGCCCCACACGGCAGCGTTGATGCTCTCCGTCCCGGTCGCGGTGAAGACGACCTCACGCGGGCGGGCGCCGAACAGCGCGCTGACGTGCTCGCGTGCGTTCTCGACCGCGACCCGGGTCGTGCGCCCTTCGCTGTGCAGGCGACCGGGGTCGGCCGGATGGTCCCGGAGGAACGGGACCATGGCGTCGAAGGCGACGCGACGCAGTGGCGACGACGACGCGTGGTCGAGGTAGGCCCGCATCGCAGCAGGGTGGATCGTTCAGACGCGAGCGACGCAGTGGTCCGCGCCGTCGGGTCGACTCGACTCGAAGTGCGGCGTCGTCTCGCCGTACAGGCCGGCAAGCATCCCGCGGATCATCCCGCGGTCGAGGGCGCACACGACGTGCGGATACCGATGCGCGGTCTCACCGAAGGGGCAGCACTCCGACACGATCGACAGCTTGTTGCCGTCGGACTCGGCGTGCGCCGCGAAGCCGTGCGCGGTGAGCGCGTCGGCGACGGCCCCGATCGCGGTCCTCGCCGAGCGATGACTCTCCGTGGGGTCCATCCGATCGGCGAGCGTGCGCCCGTACTCGTAGCCGACGTCGCCGGCGAGGGTCTCGGCCTGTTCGGGGCCGAGCGCGTCGAGCGCGCGGGCCAGCAGGTTCGCGAGGACGTCGTCGTGGCGGAGGGGCATGGTCAGGGCGCCGCCGTCGAGCTCGCTGGCCCGATAGCGCTTGGACGGGCGACCGGCCGGCCGGCTGCTCCCGTCGCCGGTGGGGCCGGCGATCGCCACGGTGAGGTAGCCGCCGCTCGTGAGCTTCTCGAGGTGGTGTCGCGCGACGTTCGAGTGGAGGTCGAATCGCTCGGCCACCTCCGTCGCCGTCACGCCGTCGGGTGCCTCCCGAACGAGGAGGTAGATCTCACGGCGGGTCGGGTCCCCGAAGGCGTTCGTGACGGCGGTGACCGCCGCGTTGAACTCATCGGGGGACAGCTGCCCAGGCTGGGGGCTCTCGGAGGTCACGCCGATATTCTACCTATCGCCGTAGTGGAAATCTCCCCCGATCCGATCACCCGTCCGACGACGCAGAAAGGCCACCGAGATGCCGGCCACCGAGGAGCAGGTCCGCACCGCGCTCGCCACGGTCGATGAGCCTGAGCTGCTCCTGCCCATCACCGAGCTGGGCATCGTCCAGGGGATCGCGGTCGACGGCAGCACCGTGGTGATCGCCGTTGCGGAGCCGCTCGCCGATCGGGGCCGGTGGGCCGAGCTGGAGTCTCGTGTCGTCGAAGCCGTGCAGGCGATCGACGGGGTCGAGCGCGTCGAGGTCGACCTGCGTCAGATGACCGAGGCCGAGCTCCCGGCGGTCGCACTCGTCCTGAAGGGACAGGGCGCACCGCCACCGAACCCGCTCGCCGTGGTCGATGCGAACGCACCACCGCGTCCCCCGCCACGCATCAATCCCTTTGCGACCGGGAGTGGCACGCGCATCATCGCGATCGCCTCCGGCAAGGGTGGGGTCGGCAAGTCGTCGGTGACCACGAACGTGGCGGTGGCCCTGGCGCAGCTCGGACGCCGAGTCGCAGTCGTCGACGCGGACGTGTGGGGCTTCTCGCTGCCGCGCATGCTCGGCGTGAGCCACCCGCCGGATCTCATCGACGACGTGATCGTTCCGCCGACGGCGCACGGCGTGCACGTGATCTCGATGGGCTTCTTCACCCAGGAGGACCAGGCGGTCATCTGGCGCGGACCGATGTTGCACAAGGCACTCGAGCAGTTCCTGACCGACGTCTACTGGGCGGCCCCTGACTACCTCGTGGTCGACCTCCCACCGGGGACCGGTGACATCTCGTTGTCGATCGCGCAGTTCCTGCCCCAGGCGGAGGTCATCATCGTGACGACGCCGCAGCCGGCGGCCCAGAAGGTGGCGCAGCGCGCCGCGTCGATGGCCGCGAAGGTGGAGCTCGACGTCGTGGGGGTCATCGAGAACATGTCGTGGTTCCGAGGCGACGACGGCAAGGCGTACGAGATCTTTGGTGCCGACGGCGGACAGGAGCTCGCGGAGCAGCTCGACGTGCCGCTGCTCGGCAAGATCCCGCTCGTCCCCGCGCTCCGCGAAGGCGGTGATGTCGGTGACCCGATCGTCGTGGCGCATCCCGACGACGAGGCGGCGGTGGTCTTCCGCTCCATCGCGGCGATGATCGACGGAGCGCAGAGAATCGCGTAGGTCGCGCCCCATCGTCTTGGCTGCTGCTCCTCAGGAGCGGCGCATCGTTCGCACGTAGCCGAGTCGGGGTGTGACCTCGGCCGTGACGAGCTCGCCCTGCGCGTGATCGCGGTACAGGATCTCGCTCACGCGCCAGGCTGCGACCCGTTCCGCCGTGCCGTCGTCGAGGGCGACGTAGTACCAGTACTTCGGTTCGTCCCCCGACGAGAACCACTGCCGGAACCGGCGTGCCCGCACGATCTCGCCCGTGACGGAGCGCGTCTGCCAGACGTCGGGGACGGCCCGCACCAGGACCCAGATGCCCCATCCGACCACGAGCACGCAAGGGATCATCGCCAGCACGCCACCCCGCTCGACCCAGTCCCACGTGGCGCGGCTGATCCCCGCCGGGTGCTCCGACTCGACGAGCCCGCGCAGCCCGTAGAGGATCACCCCTGCGACCGCACCCCAGAACAGTGCGAGCGCGACGGCGAGCACGGGGTGCTTTCCCCACGCCGGTGGCAGCCCGCGCGGGTAGCGCACCCGCACCCGACGCCAGTGACCCCCCGCACGACTCCAGGCGCGGTGGTCGTCTTCGGCTCCCATCGGGAGGAGTGCGACGGCCGTCGGCGCGGCGCCGAACACGGCGGCATAGGCGAACAGTCGGTCCCAGAGCTTCACGCCCGCAGGTGGGAGATCGGAGAGCGCAGCGTTCGATCGAAGCTGGTCCGCAAGCCCCACCGCATGCTCGGCCGCGTCGCGTCCGCTCGCCGTCGGGAGCTGCGCGAGCGAACGGCCGAGTCGTCCGACCAACGCGAAGCCCCCGAACAACGCGAGGAGTGCGATGGTGGCCGCGACTGCGGCGAGGACCGGGCGATCCGTGTTGGTGTCGTCCTCGAGCTTCAGCCCGATGAAGATCAGTGCCACGATCACGACGAGCGCGATCCCGAGTGGTCCCACGATCCGGTTCGGCCATCGATCGACGGTCAGGCCACGGGCCTTCGCGTCGTCCACGATCTCCTCGGCGAGCACCCGGTGCCAGCGCTTCGACTGGTCCTCTGGCCCAGTGGTGAGCGCGTCGGTCGGCACCACGCCGTCGATCGCCTTGGTGCGGAGCTCCGCGAGGATCCGAGCCTCGTAGGAGGAGAGGGGGAGCGCACCACCGGCGCGCACCGTGCAGGTCGTCCGCCCCGGCTGGACCTCGTCGAGCGCCAGCGCCCCCTTGGCCGCGAGATCGAGCAGCACTGCGGGCGCAACCTCGCCGGGCACGATGAAGTCGTTCGCGAGGAGTCCCGCGACGGCCGGCGGCTCGTCGGGCAGATCGAGCCCGCGGCCGGTGCTGGGGCGCACCTGCGGAGGGCGCCGGAGCACGACCAGCACCGCCGCGGCCAGCCACCAGAGACCAGCCGCCGCAGCTGCGCCGAGGAAGAGCGGCAACGAGCTCGCAGCAAGGAGTGGAAGCACCGGCCTCACCCTGTTCGCGGTCGGCCCCAGTCGTCAATCCGGTTTCGGAGGGGGCTCGCGGCGGCCGATAGTGTCGGGCGCATGGAAGTCCGCATCGGTGTTCTGCACACGCCCAAAGAGATCGAGATCGACGTCGCCGGGACTCCCGACGACGTCTCGAAGGCGCTCGATCGCGCCCTCGAGAAGGAGGACGCCGTCCTCTGGCTGACCGACACCAAAGGGCGTCGCGTCGGTGTGCCCGGTGAGCGGATCGCGTACGTCGAGATCGAGGGCGACCACGACACGAAGCGGGTCGGGTTCGGCCCCGCCTGACACCCCCCGCCTCACGACCCCCCGCCTCACGAGATGACCGCCTTCTCGGGCGCCGCGGGCGGGTGGTTGGATCGACGGCTTCTCTTCTTCACCGGGAAGGGTGGCGTCGGCAAGAGCACGGTCACCGCCGCGACGGCCCTGCTCGCCGCGGAGCGCGGCAAGCGGGTGCTCCTGGTCGAGGTCGACGACAAGGGCAACCTCACCTCCCTGTTCGAGCACGCGCCCGTCGGGTTCGACCCGGTCGAGGTGTACCCCGGTGTGCACGCGATGCAGATGCGCACGGAGGCTTCGCTCCGCGAGTACCTCAAGCTGAACCTCAAGGTGCCGGTGCTCGGACGGCTGGGTCCGATGGCGAACATGCTCGAGTTCGTGGCCACTGCGGCGCCGGGGGTGAAGGAGATCCTCACCGTCGGGAAGGTGTGCTGGGAGGTTCGCGAGTCGCTCGAGGGGCGCGCCGACTGGGATCTCGTCGTGGTCGACGCGGCCGCTACCGGACACGTGCTCGCGCAGCTCGACTCGCCGCGCGCCATCCGCGAGCTCGTGCAGGTGGGCCCAGTTCGGACGCAGACCGATTGGATGGTCGACCTGCTTGCCGATCCCGCGATCACCGCGCTCAACGTCGTGACGACCCCGGAAGAGATGCCCGTCAGCGAGACCATCGACCTCGTCGCCGCGGCACGTTCCGACATCGATGTCCCGCTCGGTTCGGTCGTGGTGAACCGGGTCCTGCCCGAGCCGTTCACGCACGCTGATGAACCGGTCTTCGCGGCGCTGCGTGACCCGCGTGTCGAATCCGCACTCGCAGCCCAGGTCGGGATCGGCGCCCGCGCGGTGATCGACGCCGCGGCACTCGCAGTCGCGTTGCGGCGGTCGCGGGCGGTGCACCTCGCCCGCCTCCGCGAGTCGGTCGATCTGCCGCTCGTCTACCTGCCGTTCCTCTTCGTTCGCGACCACGGTCTGCGGGTGACGCGGATGGTGGCCGAGGCGCTCGCCGACGAGCTGGGCATATGAGTCGCTCGAAGGTGGACACGAGCGCATCGCGTGAGACGAACCTCGAGGCGCTGCTCGCGACGCGTGAGGTGGTCGTGTTCTGCGGATCGGGCGGCGTGGGAAAGACCACAGTCGCGGCTGCCGCTGCGCTCGGGGCGGCGGTGCGTTCGGGAGGGAAGGTCCTGGTGCTGACGATCGATCCGGCCCGTCGGCTCGCCGACGCGCTCGGACTCGAGGCGCTCGGCAACATGGAGCGTCGTGTCCCCGACGACGTGCTCCGCGCCGCCGGGCTCGAACCGCGAGGCGAGCTGTACGCCGCGATGCTCGACACGAAGGCGAGCTGGGACGAGCTCGTGCTGCGGCACGCTCCCGACGAGGAGACGGCATACCGGATCCTGGAGAATCGGCTGTACCACAACATCACCGGCCGCTTCGTCCAGAGCCACGACTACATCGCGATGGAACGGCTCTTCGACCTGCACGCGACCGGTGCGTACGACCTCATCGTGATCGACACGCCACCAACCAGGAACGCGATCGACTTCCTCGAAGCTCCCGCGCGCATGGCCGACTTCTTCGGTGGCCGCCTCCTGCGGTGGCTCACGATGCCGTACCGAATCGGCGGCAAGCGCGGCGCGAGGTTCGTGAACTTCGCGAGTCGGCCGTTCTACCAGATGGCCGATCGGATCCTCGGGAGTCAGTTCCTGCAGGACATCGCCGAGTTCTTCCTCAACTTCCAGACGATGTACGACGGTTTCGTCGAGCGCGCGAACGCAGTCGAGCAGCTGCTGCACGACCGGCGGACCTCCTTCGTGGTCGTGACGACGCTCGAAGGCGCACCACTGCGAGAGGCGCAGTTCTTCTGCGAAGCGCTGACCGACCGCGACTTCCACCTCGGCGCGCTCGTGCTCAACAAGGTGCTCCCCGAGTTCCTGCGGTCCCCTGACGGTCGAGAGGCCGCCGATGCGGTGCTCGCCGATCCCGCCGCAGCCGCCGCGGCGGTCGCTGGGCTGGGCGTGGCCGCGCTCGAAGACGTCGAGCACACGGCCCGGGTGCTGCGAACGGCGGCAACCTCGTTCCGGGACTACGCGATCGTGGCGTCGCGCGAGGTCGAGCTGCGCGACGAGCTGGGACGCCTGCCCGACGTCGTCGCGACCGTCCCCGCCCTCGAGGATGACGTCCACGACATCAGCGGGCTGGCGAGCATCGGGGAACGGCTCCTCGCCCCGTAACCTGGCCTGGTGTCCGTTCCCCTCTATGAGCTCGCGCTCGCGAACACCGGGCTGACGGGCGCTCCGCTTCGTCACGCACAACGCCTGGTCGCCACGTGGCAGCCGTTGGCCGACCTCTGCTTCTCCGACCTGCTGCTGATGGCGCCGGTCGACGGTGAGGAAGGTCATCGGTTCGTCGTGCTCGCGCACGTCCGCCCCACGACGGGGCAGACGCTCTACCCCGCCGACCTGGTCGGCACGGTCGTGCACGAGATCGAGCGCCCGGTCGTGGCGCGCGCGTGGCGCAAGGGGGAGATCGTCGGTGGTGACACGACGGTGCTCGGGGGACGTGACAAGGCACGCGTGCAGTGCGTCCCCATGCGACATCGCGACCGGGTGCTCGCGGTGCTGACGCGGGAGAGCGCGATGACCTCGGGCCGGCGCCCCGGCGAGCTCGAGCGCCACTACATGGACGTGTTCGAGCGGTTGGCGCGGATGATCTCGGAAGGGACGTTTCCGTTCGCTCGTGACGAGGTCGAGCTGGAGGAGGCGCCCCGCGTCGCGGACGGCGTCATCGTGCTCGACGATGCGCTGCGCATGCGGTATGCGAGCCCGAACGCGATCAGTGCACTGCACCGCATGGGGATCCACGCGTTCACGCAGGGGCTGCAGCCCCGCGAGATCGGGTTCGACCAGGACGCCGCCGAGGCGGCGATCGGGATGCGCATGCCCGTCACCGAAGAGCTGGAGCGAGGCGACACGTCGGTGTTGGTCCAGGCGATCCCGCTCATCGAGGGTGGGCGCGTGTCCGGCGTGGTGGTGTTCGTTCGCGACGTCACCGACCTCCGTCGCCGTGACCGGATCCTGATGTCGAAGGACGCGACGATTCGGGAGATCCATCATCGGGTCAAGAACAACCTCCAGACGATCGCGGCGCTGCTCCGACTCCAGGGGCGACGCCTGAAGTCGACCGAGGCGCAAGAGGCGATCGAGGAGTCGGAGCGGCGAATCCGCTCGATCGCGATCGTCCACGAGACACTGTCCCGTGACGGCGAGGACGTCGTGTCCTTCGGCGAGATCGTGCGACCGCTCGTCGCTGTCGTCCAAGAGACGGTGTCGACGGACGAGCAACGCCTGCGCTTCGAGGTCGAGGGCGATGCCGGCGACCTCCCCGGCGAGATCGCGACGCCGCTCGCGGTGGTGCTGAACGAGCTCATGCAGAACGCGGTGGACCACGCGTTCCCGCACGAGGACGGGGAGTCGGTCGACGGCCATGTGCGGATCCTGCTCGGCCGTGACGAGTCAGCGCTCCTGATCCAGGTCATCGACGACGGCGTCGGCCTGCCGAGCGGCTTCAGCCTCGATCAGTCGCGAGGGCTCGGCCTCTCGATCGTGCACACGCTGGTGACGAGCGAGCTCAGCGGCTCGATCGAGATGCGCGACGCGAACGGGACCCAGGTGCACCTGCGGATCCCGGTCAAGGTCGAGGGTGTCGACACCTAGGGCCAGCGGTGTGCGACTGGGTTCAGGCGGTGGCGCGCTGCTGCGCGAGCCAAGTCTTGCGGAGCTTGCGACGCTCCTCTTCGATCGTGCCGCCCCAGATGCCCGCTTCCTGGTTCGTCGCCAGCGCGAACTCGAGGCACTCGTGGCTCACGAGGCACGCGTTGCAGATGCGTCGGGCGGTCTCGATCTGCTCGAGGGCGCCACCCGTCGTCCCGATCGGGAAGAACACGTCCGGATCTGAGTCGAGGCACGCCGAGCGGTCGCGCCAATCGTCGACATCCCAGTCGTGCGTGCGGAT
The DNA here is from genome assembly GCA_038321755.1 of Acidimicrobiia bacterium. GTDB lineage: Bacteria > Actinomycetota > Acidimicrobiia > IMCC26256 > PALSA-555 > JALHSW01. The sequence goes on from JBBQFJ010000079.1 coordinate 13,699, forward strand.
CCAAGTGAGCGCCAACGCTCTTCCCCCTCCTCATGGCTCCGGGCCGCACCCGGGCGGCGCGGTGCTTCGAGCCTGGGTGCGCCAACCGCACCGGGTCCCCGGGGCGAGCCACCCTCGAGGCGAAACGAACATTACGGGGGAGGTGACAGGGGGCACAAGGGCCCTGACCTGCGGTTTCGCGAGACGCCGGGCGCCGTAGTTCCCGGGTCGCTCCCCGGCCACGCCATAGGCTCCGGATCCGTGCCCCTCCCGCAGCCCGCGCCGCTCGTGCTGGCGCACCGCGGCGCCCGGACGGTGGCGCCCGAGAACACGCTCGAGGCCTTCTCGGTGGCGCTCGCGCAGGGTGCCGACGGGGTCGAGCTCGATGTCCACTGCACTGCCGACGGAGCCCTGGTCGTCCATCACGACGCCGAGGCCGTCGGGCTGGGCATCCTGGCCGAACGGCAGGTCGCCGACATCCGAGCGGAGCGACCGGAGATCCCGACGCTCGAGGAGGTCCTCGACGCCTGCGCGGGCTCCCTCGTGAACATCGAGATCAAGAACCTCCCGACCGACGCCGACTACGACGACTCCGACCGAGCTGCGGCGCTCGTGGTACAGCTCCTCGGCAGGCGCGACCACCGTGACGACGTGCTCGTGTCGTCCTTCAACCTGGCGACGATCGATCGGGTGCGGGAGCTCGAGCCGGCGGTGCCGACGGGCTTCCTCTCGATCTTCGATCCGCTGGAGGGTCTGGACATCTGCGCCGAGCACGGCCACGGCGCGCTGCACCCGTTCTTCGCGCTGGTCAACGTCGAGACCGCGGACCCGATCATGCGTCGGGCGCAGGACCTCGACGTGGCGATCAACGTCTGGACGGTCAACGACGGGGACGAGATGGTGCGATTCGCTGCGGCCGGTGTCGCCGCGATCATCACCGACGTGCCCGACGTGGCTGGTCGCGTGCTCACCAGCTCCGACGCCTGATCGCCGAGGCCCGACGCCACTACTTCCCGTCGTCGGGAGGGACCACCAGCGTGAGGCACTGCGGGACGTACCGCACCTCGAGGCGTTCGACCTCACCGAGGTAGTCGCCGTCGACCTGCCACGGGAACGGCCCCTGGTACGCGACGAAGGTGAGCGCATCGAGGTCGGCGCGCTGCACGATCGCGGCGTTCTTCGCGAGTCGGTTTCCGCGTGCGAGTGCCGAACCGATGGCGGTGATGGTGTGCCCGACGTCGAACCGGGTGAACATCGTGAGGGCGAGCGCACGGTGGAGGCCGGCGTCGTGGGTGACCATGAGCGGACGCGGACCGAAGAACGCGTAGGGCTTGGTGTTCGACACGATCGCGAAGTACCCGTCCGCGATGGGCGTCCCATCCGCGCGTTCGACCCGGTACGCGGGTCGCTCTCGATCGAAGCCACGGAGGAACGTCGTGACCGCGGCGACGGCGAAGACCGGGTGCGCGAACCATCGCTTCACCCAATGTCGGCGTTCCACCTGCTCGATCACCTCGGCGTCGAAGCCTGCACCGAGGTGGAACAAGAAGTGGCGCCCG
>JBBQFJ010000080.1:0-15032 GCA_038321755.1 Acidimicrobiia bacterium
GTCGCGATCAGTGCGCGGACGATCCTGGGTTTGATCTTCGAATTCTTTCTCGCCGTGTGGTTCGCGTCGACGGCATGGAAGTACTGGCGTCAGCCAGTACTTCCACGAAATGAGGTCGACCGGGCTCGACGCAAAGCTCGGCGGCTCGGTGACCATCCAGTTCGCGGTGCGGTTACCGGTGCTCTCGTGATCGCGACCGCGGTGTCCATACCGTTCTGGCGCAAGGGCGCCGTGAGTCTGGTCGTGGGTGGTGTGGTCGGTGCGCTCATCGGAATCGGCCTCTACTTTGTTTTTCGCACCGACCCGTCGTTTCATCGTGGAGATGGCGGACGGTACGACCGCACTGGACGCGGTCGGATGACGGCGCCGCGCTGGATGCGTTGGTGGCTCGAGGCACCGGACGACGTGGAATCGATCTCCGTGGGTCCACCGGATCTCGGCCTCGATCGACGAACTCAGCTGCTTGTGGCGCTGAGGACCGCGATCGCAGGACGGGGGTTCGTACTTGACGAGGTCCGACGAACACGTCGCGTCCTGGCGCGAGATGACGATGCACTTCACCGACTTGAGCGCGACGAGGATCAAGCCGACTTGCGCGACCACTGGTGGACCGCGCAGGTCGTTTGGCGATCACCGGAAGGGCCGAGCGTTCTTGTGTACTCAGATGACCCAGTTGGGCAGGACCTGCGGTTCGCCGGGTGGGGACCGGGAGCTTCCGACTGTCTCGATGCGGTGGGGTACCTACTCCTATCTGAGGGCCACGCCTGACCATCGAACGTTCCCCTCGCGAGCAGCCGCGAGGACATGGGCGACCGTCCCCTCACGCCGGGTCGGGGACGCAGCTCGCGGGCGCCTGTGGGATTTCTGTGGGATGACACGAGCCCGAGCGCGAAGCAGCCGGGGCAAGAGCCCCGGCTGACCTGCGCATTCGTTGGAGCGGACGACGGGATTCGAACCCGCGACCCTCACCTTGGCAAGGTGATGCTCTACCAACTGAGCCACGTCCGCGTGAACCGTCCAAGATAGCAGGGGCCCTTCCGGGGCCGGAGAACCTCACCTCGACCGGCCCGCGCGTAGGGTCGGTCCCGATGGCCACGCACAGCACGACCGCAGCCGTCGGCACGACCGCGCCGGACTTCGCACTCCCCGACGCGGCGGGCACGAGCATCGCCCTCGTCGACGTGCTCGCACATGGACCCGTCGTCCTCGTGTTCCTCCGTGGCTTCGCCTGACCCTTCTGCCGCCGGCATCTCGCGCAGTTGCGTGAGGACCATCAACGCTTCGTCGAGCTGGGCGCGTCGGTGGTCGCCATCGCACCGGAGTCACCCGCAGCCGTGGCGCGCTACGAGCGGCAGCACCCGGTCCCGTACACGATCCTCTCCGACGAGGAGCACGGCTGCTTCGACGCCTACGACGTCGCGAGCCGCGCCCTCAGCCTCGGGCAACGTCCGGCCCTCTTCGTGATCGACCGCGCCGGCGTGGTCCGGTTCGACGCCGTCGGCACGCAGCAGTGGCAGATCCCCACGAACGACGCCGTCCTCGCGATACTCGCCGAGCTCGCGGCCGACGGGACCGATCCAACCGGCGGGGCGTCCCGGTAGGGTCGAGCCCATGCGCATCTCGATCTTCGGTGGAGAACAGCCCACGCTCGACGCCGCGGTCGACGCCGCGGGCCAGGTGGAGGCGGAAGGGTTCCACGGCTACCACGTGCCGCAGATCTTCGGGCTCGACGCGCTCACCACCCTCGCGGTGGTCGGCCGTCAGGTCCCCCGCATCGAGCTCGGCACCGGCGTGGTGCCCACCTACCCGCGCCACCCGATGATGCTCGCCGCACAGGCGCTCACCACGCAGATGGCGTGCGACGGCCGGCTGCTTCTCGGGATCGGGCTGTCCCACCAGGTTGTCATCGAGTCGATGTTCGGGATGTCGTTCGAGAAGCCGGCGCGGCACATGCGTGAGTACCTCGAGATCCTGGTGCCGCTCGTGCAGACCGGCTCGGTGTCCTACGCCGGCGAGACGCTCACCGGGCACGTCGGCCTCGACGTCAAGGGCGCGACGCCCTGTCCGATCCTGGTCGCCGCGCTGGGCACCAAGATGCTCGAGCTCGCCGGCACCGTCGCCGACGGCACGGTCACCTGGATGACCGGACCCGCGACCATCGAGTCGCACATCGTTCCCACGATCACCGCCGCGGCGACCGCGGCCGGCCGTCCGGCTCCCCGAATCGGTGTCGGGCTCCCCGTGTGCGTCACGGACGACGAGTCCGCCGCCCGTGAGCGGGCCGCGGAGCTCTTCCAGATCTACGGCACCCTGCCGTCGTACCGGGCGATGCTCGACAAGGAGGGCGCCGGCGGGCCGTCGGACGTGGCGCTCGTGGGTGACGAGGGCTCGGTTCGCGCCCAGGTCGAGCGGCTGGGAGCCGTCGGCACGACCGACTTCGTCGCCAACGTCTTCGGCTCCTCCGAGGAGCGCAGCCACACCCGCGACCTGCTCCGAACCCTGCTCTAGAGGTGTTTTGGCGTCAGTGAGCGCCTCCTGAGCGGGTGCTTGTGACGCCAAAGCACCTGGAGGGGCGTTTCGGCCCGCTCACAGCCTGGTGCTCCCGGGGCGGTAAACTAGGGATTCCCCGGCTCCACCGGAAAGGCCCTGTTGTGCGCGCGCGTGCCGACCTGCGGAACGTGGCGATCGTCGCCCACGTCGACCACGGAAAGACCACTCTCGTCGACGCCATGCTGCGTCAGACCGGGGCCTTTCGCGCCCACGAGGAGGTCGTCGACCGAGTCATGGACTCGACCGACCTCGAACGCGAGAAGGGCATCACGATCCTCGCCAAGAACACGGCGGTCCGCTACGGCGACGTGAAGATCAACGTCATCGACACCCCCGGCCACGCCGACTTCGGTGGCGAGGTGGAGCGCGGCCTCACGATGGTCGACGGGATCCTGCTCCTCGTCGACTCCAGCGAGGGCCCGCTCCCGCAGACCCGCTTCGTGCTCCGCAAGGCGCTCGAAGCCCGCCTCCCCGTGATCCTGGTGGTCAACAAGGTCGACCGCGCCGACGCGCGCGTCGCCGAGGTCGTCCACGAGGTGGAGGAGCTGTTCCTCGACCTCGATGCCGACGAGCACCAGATCGACTTCCCGATCGTGTACTGCAACGCCCGCGCCGGTCGCGCGTCGCTCGACGCCGCCGACCCCGACCTGCTCCTGCCCGAGGCCTCTGCCGAGGGTGGCCTCAAGCCACTCCTCGAGCTGCTCCTGGAGCGAATCCCGGCGCCCGAGTACGACCCCGACCACCCGCTGCAGGCGCTCGTCACCAACCTCGACGCCTCGCCGTACGTCGGTCGGCTCGCGCTCTGTCGAGTGCGTCACGGCACCCTGCGCAAGGGCGAGCAGGTCGCCTGGTGCCGGGCTGACGGCTCGATCGAGAACGTCAAGATCACCGAGCTGTACGTCACCGAGGCGCTCGACCGCGTCGACGCGCAGGAAGCCGGCCCGGGCGAGATCTGTGCCATCGCCGGTCTCCCGGACGTCACGATCGGTGAGACGCTCGCGGATCCCGAAGACCCACGCCCCCTCCCGGTCATCCACGTCGACGCCCCGAGCCTGTCGATGACGATCGGGATCAACACCTCCCCGCTCGCCGGCCAGGACGGCTCCATGCTCACCGCGCGCATGGTGAAGAACCGCCTCGACGCCGAGCTCGTCGGCAACGTCTCGTTGCGGGTGCTCAACACCGACCGCCCGGACGCGTGGGAGGTGCAAGGACGCGGCGAGCTCCAGCTCGCGGTGCTCGTCGAGATGATGCGCCGTGAAGGCTTCGAGCTCACCGTCGGCAAGCCCGAGGTCGTCACGCGCGAGGTCGACGGCAAGATCCACGAGCCGGTCGAGCGCGTGGCGATCGACGTCCCCGAGGACTACCTCGGCGTCGTCACCCAGCTCCTCTCGATGCGCAAGGGGCGCCTCGAGCAGATGGTCAACCACGGCACCGGCTGGGTGCGCATGGAGTATCTGGTCGCCGCACGTGGTCTGGTCGGGTTCCGCACGGAGTTCATGACCGAGACGCGTGGCACCGGGATCTTGCACCACGTGTTCGAGCGCTACGAGCCGTGGCACGGTGATCTCCGTACCCGGCCCACCGGCAGCATGGTGTCGGACCGTCGGGGACAGACCAACTCGTACGCGCTCATGAACCTGCAGGAGCGCGGGCAGATGCTCGTGGGCCCCGGGATCGAGGTCTACGAGGGGATGATCGTCGGGGAGAACGCCCGGTCGGATGACATGGACGTGAACCCCACGAAGGAGAAGAAGCTCACGAACCACCGTGCTTCGTCGGCGGACGAGATGGTGCGGCTCGTGCCGCCGCGCCCGATGTCGCTCGAGCAGGCGCTCGAGTTCGTCGCGTCCGACGAGTGCGCAGAAGTGACACCGGGGAACGTCAGGCTCCGCAAGACGGTGCTCGACGCGACCATCCGCGGACGCGAGCGCGGGCGGGCGAAACCGCCGCGTCGCTGACGCGACCGAACGCCACGAGGACGACAACGAGAGGGGAACACCATGGCTGGGAGACAGCGCACCACCTTTGCGAAGCTCCAGAAGGAGCGCGCCCGCCAGGAGAAGCAGGCGGCCAAGCGCGCCCGCCGTCAGGGCCTCGCGCCCGAGCCGGTGATCCGGGACGACGGCCCGCCCATCGACATCAACGACCCGTCGACGTGGCGGTACGCCGACGAGATCGCGGCGACCACGGAGCCGACTGCGGCGGACGAGCCCGTCGAGGAGAACGCGGTCGAGAAGGCCGACGCGACACCGGACGCATAGCGCTCGTTCGTCGGGCTGCCGCGCTCCTGCTCGCTCGCCCAGATTCTCAGAGCCGCAGCAGGGCGTCGAGCTCGGCGAGCGCCGGTTGCGGGTCCGGACCGACGACGATGCCGTGCAACCCGAGTTCGCGCGCCGCGACGACGTTGTTCTCGAAGTCGTCGAGGAACACCGCGCGTGACGGGTCCGGTACCCCGACGCGCTCGAGCGCGGTGAGATAGATCACCGGGTTCGGCTTGCGCACGCCCTCGAGGCACGAGTCGACGACGGTGTCGAACAGCGCATCGACGTCGAGCTGCTTGCGCCATGTGTCGCCGTACTCGCGGATGTTGTTCGTGACGATCGCGGTGCGGACGCCGTCGGCCCGGAGCGTCCGCACGTAGTCGATGACGATCGTCCGATCGATGTCGTCACCGGCCATCGTCCCGAACATCTCGCCCACGTCGAAGCGCATGTCCGAGGCCTCGGCCGCCTCGCCGATCTCGGTGAGGGCGTCGGCGAAGGACAGCTCGCCCCGCTCGAGGCGATGCCACGCGTGGTCCGTGTCGGCGTCGTAGCTGCCGAACACGACGCGGACGAATCCGTCGGGGTCGGCGCCCTGCGAGCGGGCGTAGGCGTGCGCGGCTCTGAACGGCGAGGGTGTGAACACCCCGCCGTAGTCCCACAGGACGGCGTCGATCTCCATGCGCCCTACGGTACGGGAACCCGGCCGGCGACCGGGTGGGCCGCACGCTCCATGGTGGGCTCCCGCGGAAGAATCGCGGCGGTGCGTCAGTAGAATCGCCCCGTGTCTGGAGCGCATCGGCTCATCGCCTGGTTCCAGGACCTCCCCCCGAGGCGCTCCCTGCTGGTGACGGTCGCGGCCGGCGGCCTGGCGATCGGGGTGCTGGTGGCAGCCCTGATCCCGAGTGCGACGGTCCTGGCGGAATCCCACCAGTACAAGCCGATCGTGCCGGCGCTGCGGGCCCTCGCCCAGCGCTCGACGATCTACGACAGCACCGGTACCGAGATCGCTCGCGTGGGCACCATCAACCGCGAAGACGCGTCGCTGTCCGAGGTGCCGAAGATCATCCAGCACGCGGTCATCGCGGTCGAGGACAAGACCTTCTGGACCAACAACGGCATCGACCCCAACGCGTTGCTCCGTGCGGCCGTCGAGAACTTCAGCAAGGGTCGGATCGAGCAGGGCGGCTCGACGATCACCCAGCAGCTCGTGAAGAACCGCATCCTCACGAACGCTCGCGACATCGACCGCAAGGTCCGTGAGGTGCTCTACGCGCTCCGGCTCAACCACAAGTACACCAAGCGCGAGATCCTCGAGCAGTACCTCAACACGGTGTACTTCGGTCAGGGGTCGTACGGCGTGAAGTCGATGGTCGAGCGGTTCTTCGTGACCGTCGATCCGGGGTCTCCGTTCCCGCGGGGCAAGCGACTCGACGAGATCACGATCGGGGAAGCAGCGTTGCTCGCCGGCCTGATCTCGAACCCGGAGGGCAACAACCCGTTCGTGAATCCCGACGGTGCTCGCCGCCGCCGGGACCTCGCGTTGTCTCGCATGGTCGACCAGCACTACATCACGGCCGAGCAGGCCGCGGTGGCCGCGCAGGAACCGATGCCGTCGATCAAGCCCGAAGCCGAGCTGCGGCCGCGCACATCGTGGGCCGAAGAGGTGCAGGATCGGCTCTTCAACGACGACGTCTACGCCGTGCTGGGCAAGACGCCGGCCGAGCGCGAGCAGCGTGTGCTCACTGGTGGCCTGAAGATCACGTCGACGCTCGATCCGCACCTGCAGCAGCTCGCGCAGGACGCGATGGACGCGATCCTCCCGGAGAAGCCGGGCTTCACCGGTGCGCTGATCTCGATGGAGCCTTCGACCGGGCAGGTCAAGGCGATGGTGGCCGGACCCGGTTTCGAGTCGAGCCAGTACAACATCGCGACGACCTATCCGGGTCGGCAGGCGGGATCGACGTGGAAGGTCATCACGCTCGCGGCCGCGCTCGAGAGTGGGTTCTCCCCCAAGGACTCGGTGAGTGGGAGCTCGCCGTGCAGCTTCAAGGTGTGGGGACGGACGCAGAACGCGGAGGGCGGCGGAGGAACGATGTCACTCCGGTCGGCGACCTCGGGTTCGGTGAACTGCGCCTTCGCTCGCACGGAGCTCGCCGTCGGCTTCCCGAAGGTGATCGACACTGCACACGCGATGGGGATCACGCAGGAGACGCTCAAGCCGGTGCTGACCCTCACGCTCGGCGCAGTCGAGTCGACCGCGCTCGAGATGGCGACGGTGACATCCACGATCGCCAACGGCGGCGAGCACCACCCAGCGGTGTTCGTCTCCAAGATCGAGTCGCCCACGGGTGAGGTGATCTTCGATGCGTCGAAGGACGTCCCCGGCGATCAGGCCATCTCGGCCGACACGGCGGCGTGCGAGACCGACATGCTCCGAGGCGTCATCACGGGCGGGACGGGCACTGCCGCACGGCTCGCGGGGAACCGACCGGTCGCGGGCAAGACCGGGACCACCGACAACAAGACCGACGCCAACTTCCTCGGCTTCACCCCGCAGCTCGCGACGTTCATCTGGCACGGCAACGCGCTCGCCCGGGTTCCGGGCGCCGGCTTCGGAGGTCAGATCCCGGCGCGCATCTTCAAGCGGTACATGGACTCGGCGCTCTTCGGGCTGCCCGTGGCGGAGTTCCCGCTCCCAGGGCCCTCCTGTGATCGTCCGGGAGCCTCGATCTCGGAGAACGGCCGCGGCGTGCCCTCGACGACGCGCAGCACGCCCAACACCGCGCCGCTCCCCGAACCGACGGTTCCCCCGGTCACCACCCCGCCGGCCGCGCCGACGCCGACGCCGACGCCCACGCCGTAGCGGGCGCTCGATTCAGACGACGCGTCGGTACTTGCGCACCGCGAGCGGCGCGCACACCGCGACGATGCCCACGATCCACGCGATCGCGTAGAGCAGGTCCTCCGACGGCGCGCCGCCGTAGGTGAGTCCGCGCACGGCGTTCACGACGACGGTGACGGGCTGGTTCTCGGCGAACGTCTGCAGCCAGCTCGGCATCGACGACACCGGGACGAACGCCGAGGACGCGAACACGAGCGGCGCCAGGATCGGGAACGAGATGGCCTGCGCGGTCTCGCTGTTGCGCGCGCTCAAGCCCACGATGGCGAAGAGCCACGACAACGAGTACGAGAACGCGAGCACCAGCCCGAGACCGGCGAGGATCGACAGCGCGCCCGTGTCGGGCCGCCAGCCGACGAGGTAGCCGACGACCGCCATCAGTGCGACGACGAACGTGTTGCGGAGCAGGTCGGCGAACGTGCGGCCGACGAGGACTGCCGAGCGCGCCATCGGCAGCGAGCGGAATCGGTCGATGACGCCGGTCTGGAGGTCCTCCGCCAGTCCGACGCCCGTGGTGAGCGAACCGAACACGACCGTCTGCACGAAGATCCCCGGCATCAGGTAGTCGACGTAGGGGATCCCGGGGACGGAGATGGCGCCCCCGAAGACGTACCGGAACATCAGCACGAAGATGACCGGCTGGATCGTCGCGAAGACGAGCAGCTCCGGGTTGCGCCGGAGGTTGAGCACGTTCCGCCACGCGATCGTGAGCGCGTCCGCGAACCAACGCGGCTGACCGACCTGCAGCGGCGCGGTGGTCGACGGGGCGGTTGCGGACGGGGCGCTCACGCGGCGGCCCCTTTCTGGGTCGGTGCCGACGTGCGCTTCGCGTTGGCGCGGCGCCCGCGCCGACGCTTCGGTCCGCCGCCGTCGTCGTCCTCGTCGTCCTCGTCGGCCGCGGCGTCCTCGGCGGCGTGGCCCGTGAGCGACAGGAACACGTCGTCGAGCGTCGGTTCGCGCAGCGCCATCGAGAGGGGCTCCAGCTGCTGGGCGTCGAGCGCGCGCACCGTCGCGAGCATCGACTTCGCACCGTCGTCGACGCTGAGCCGGATCTGGTGGCCGTCGATGCTGATGCCGCCGATGAGCGCGAGCGCTTCGGCGGCGCGTGCCACGGTCTCGGGATCACCGAACCCGATCTCGATGACGGTGGAGCCGAGTCGACCCTTGAGCTCCGACGCCGTGCCCTCCGCGATCACCGATCCATGGTCGATGACCACGATCGAGTCGGCCAGCCGGTCGGCCTCTTCGAGGTACTGCGTCGTGAGGAGGACCGTGGTGCCACCCTCGACGAGGTCCTCGATCACACCCCAGAGGTCGGTGCGGCTTCTCGGGTCGAGCCCGGTGGTGGGCTCGTCGAGGAAGAGGACCGGCGGGCGGTGCACGAGGGAGGCGGCGAGATCGATCCGGCGCCGCATCCCACCCGAGTAGGTGCGGACGAGTCGGTCTTCGGCGCGCGTGAGCTCGAAGCGTTCGAGGAGCTCATCGCTCCGTTGCTTGATCTCGGCATTGGTGAGATGCGTGAGGCGCCCGACGAGTCGAAGGTTCTCGCGCCCAGTGAGGTTCTCGTCGACCGCGGCGTTCTGCCCGGCCAGCCCGATCGACATCCGCGTGGTCATTGGGTCCTTGGTGACGTCGATCCCGAGCACCTCGGCGCGGCCGCGGTCGGGACGCAAGAGCGTGGTGAGCACGCGCACTGCAGTGGTCTTGCCCGCACCGTTCGGGCCGAGGAGCCCGAGCACGGTGCCGGTGGGCACGGTGAACGAGACGCCTTTCAGTGCCTCGACCTCGCCGAAGCTCTTGACCAGGTCCTCGGCGAGAATTGCGGGAGCGGATGCCATGGCTGCCGATGCTATGGCGACGACGGAGGCGTCCTGTCATCCGTTGATGGTGGTGCTTCCTCACGGCTGGGACGTCGCCGGACGATCGCGATGTTGCGCTCGGGATGATCGAGATCGATCACGACGTCGAGATCACCGATGGGACGCGTCGGAGCCTCGCTGACGATCGAGGTCTCTTCCTGCTCGGGGCGACCCTCCATGACGTCACGCAAGCCGAGCAGTCCAGCGGCAACGATCGAACCGGCTGCAGTCCGGCGGAACTTGTCGACCGGACGCTCCCACTCGGCGTCGGCCGGATTGGTGTCCTCGGGTTCGCTGTCCTCAGGTTCGGTGTCGGTGTTGGTGTCGTCGGTGGGGTCATCGACCATGGTCCACGGTACGCCCGTTGGGGAGCTGCGCCGACGCGTGGATGATGGTTCGTCCCCGCCCGGTCGGGGTATGCGGCTCCTGGGCCGGCGCGGCCTACTCCTGATGCTGCTGATCCACGACCGCTACGAGCTCGGGCCCTTGCTGGGCTCCGGTGCGATGGCCGACGTCTTCGAGGCGTACGACCACCGCCTGCAACGTCGTGTCGCGATCAAGCAGCTGCGCGACGAGGCGCTCGTCGCGGGAGGCCTCGGTCCCGATGCCCGGTCACGGTTCGCACACGAGGCACGTGCCGGCGCACGCCTCACGCATCCGAACGCTGCTGCGATCTACGACTACGGGGCTGACGACCACCCGCCGTTCCTCGTCATGGAGCTCGTCGATGGGCCGACCCTGGCGAGCGCGGTGCGCAGGCGCGGGCCCCTCCCGCTCCCGGACGCCCTCTCGATCGCGGATCAGGTGCTCGCTGCGCTCGGCGCCGCGCACGCGCTCGGGATCGTCCATCGTGACGTGAAGCCGGCGAACATCATGCTCGCCGGTGATGGCGTGGTGAAGCTGGTGGACTTCGGGGTCGCCAAGTCGGTTGGACCGACGGCGGATGGCGACGCGACTGCGACCGGTCTGGTGGTGGGCACGCCGCGCTACCTCGCACCGGAACAGCGGTTGGGTGATCCCGCCACACCTCGCTCGGATCTCTACGCGGTGGGCTTGGTGCTGCGGGGGATGCTCACGGGCACCGCGCCCGACGCGAACCTCGGCGAGCAGCGCCCTGGCCTGCCGCCGTTCGTGCATGCCGCGATCGAGCGCGCGCTCGCGCCGGATCCCGCGGCGCGATTCCCGAGCAGTGAGGCCATGCGCGACGCGTTGCGTCGTGCGCCCGGAGACGACACCGTCGCGAGTGACGTCGTGGATCCGACCCGCACGGCAGTGGTGCCCGTGCTCGAGCCCGTGACGACGCGCCAGCCGTCCCGCGGGGGTCGCGCCCGCTGGTTCGTCGCGACTGTCGCCGTCGCGGCACTCGTGGTTGGCGGCTTCGCGCTCGCCGGGACCGCGGGGGACACGAACGCGAAGACCGGTGCCGTGGCCGCGGCACCGAGCACCGTGCCGTCGACCGCCGCGACCACGACGACCGCGCCGTCACCGCCCACCACCGTGGCGCTACGGGCCACGACCCTGCCGGAGCTCGCCTCGCTCCTCACGAGTGGTGCCTACGGATCGGCGTCCGGTGACCTTCTCGACGAGCTGCAGCGCTCCTTGGAGCACCTTGACCGCAAGGGTCACCGAGCACAGAAGTTGCAGGAGCAGATCGCCGCCTGGGTCGCGGCGGGCGAGCTCGACCCGCGGGTCGGCTCGCTCGCGAGCGCGCTGCTCCAGACGTCGGTGTCGGCGGACCCGGGCGACTGAACGAATACGCTGCACGCGTCAACGGAGCCCGAGGAGTCGGATGAGCAGCAGTGGCCACCCACACGCAATTCGGAGCGTGGTGCTCGCGGCATTGGCGACCGTCGGCAGCGTCCTCGGCGCGGCAGCCCTCGCGATGCCCGTGGCCGCGGACCGAGCCGCGCCGACGGATGCACCCGCGCCGACGGTCACGGCGTTCCAAGCGCGTCCGCTGAACCCGACGCGTCCGGTGGCCGGCGCCGACGGTCGCACGCACCTCGCGTATGAGCTCGAGATCAGCGTGCTCTTCCCGAAGACCATCACGTTCACCTCGATCGAGGTCCTGGATCCGGACGACGACGATGCCGTCGTCACGACGGTCGACGCCGCGACGCTCGCCACCACCCTCAAGGTCGATGGTGGCGACCTCGGCGCCACCATCCCGGCCGGGGGCGGCGGGATCCTCTTCTTCGACGTCAGCCTCCCGAAGGGTGCGGCGGTGCCGAGCCGGCTCGAGCACCACTTCCAGTACACGCAAGCGGATCCCGGTGTCGATCCGAGCACGGCGAAGGCGGCGGACTTCATCGGGTCTCCGCAGACGGTGCAGAACGTCGGGCCGGTCGTCGTCGCCCCGCCGTTGCGCGGGAGCCATTGGGTGGTGGGCAACGGGTGCTGCGCCGACGTCACGGCGCACCGCGGCGCGACGCTGCCGATCGACGGCACGATCCACGTGCCCGAGCGCTACGCGATCGACTTCGTGCAGCTCGACGACACGAGCAAGCTCTTCGAGGGACCGGTCGACAAGAACAAGAGCTACGCCTACTACGACGACGAGATCTACTCCGTGGCGCCGGGCACGGTCGTGGCGACCCAGGACGGGCTTCCTGATCAGACGCCGGGCGCCCTCGATCCGAACGCGACCGTCGAGACGGCCGGCGGTAACTACGTGGTCGTCGACCTCGGTCGTGGCAACTTCGCGTTCTATGCGCACCTCATCCCCGACACGCTGACCGTGAAGCAGGGCGACAGGGTGACAACCGGTCAGGTGCTCGGCAAGCTCGGGAACAGCGGCAACACCGACGGCGCCCACCTGCACTTCCACATCATGGACGGACCGTCACCGCTGCTCTCGAACGGTCTGCCGTTCGAGTTCACCCGCTTCGTCGGCGAGGGGAAGGTGACGACCCCGATCGAGGACGTGCAGAAGGGCGCAGTCGCCGAGATCGCCAAGACGAACCTCGGGCTGCACCGTCAACAGCTGCCGCTCAACCTCGAGGTGGTCGCGTTCCCCGGCTCGAAGTAGCACCGCCGGGGAGCGCAGGGAACGCGTCAGTCGCCGCGCACGATCGCGACCGACGCGAGGCGATCCGCGTTCCCCGTGTCGACGACCTCGACCCGGATCCACGAGCCGATGCGGCGAGCGGTCGCCCGCATCGGTCCGAAGCGGACCGCGGCGAGGTAACGCACCTCGAGCTCGTTCGGCACTGGCGCGTCATCGAGCGCGAGGACTGCGTCTTCGGCGAGCGAGGCAACCGCACCGCCCTGCACGGTCTGGGCCCAGTTGAGGATTCGTTGGTGACGGTCGGCCTCGACGACGCCCGGCGCGACGACCCGGGTACCGAGCATCTCGGAGATGGGGGCGGAGGGCGCGGGGACGCTCCGCCCGGACGCGGATGCCTTGAGCGCGGTGCCCGACTCTCCGAGGTCCTCCGGGCGTGGGGACGCGACGAACGTCCCGAGGGACTCCGCAACGACGGTGTCATCACCGGCGATCGTGAACGTGGTCTCGCCGAAGATGATCGTGCGTCCCGCCTTGAGGATCCTTCCCACCCCGACGAGCTGCGAGTCGACCGGCACCGGACGGACGATGCGCACGCTGAGGTCGACAGTCATGCAGACGCGCGGCAGCGTGAACTCGTTGGCGAGGGATCCGGTGAGGATGTCCGCCCACGCGAGCAGCACGGATGGGCGCGCGAGGCCGGCCCCCGGGATGCAGAGCTCGGGTGCGATCGCCCCGGAACCGACGAGCGTTTCACCGTCGACAGACACCGAGCAGCCGAGCTCGGAGGTGAACCCGACGCGGTCTCGGCTGTCGGGTGCGGACGCCGGCTCGGACGACGGCTCGGAACGCGGCGTCGGTCGGGAGCTGGGTGAAGTCGCTGCCATGGGGTCAGGACCCTAACTGGGCTTGCGAGCCGCTCCCTATGCTGGCGCCATGAGCCCGGCCGCACGCGATCTCACCGTCGAGCGGGACGCGCTGCTCGAGTTCATCGGCCCGCGCCACCACGGGATCCTGGCAACGAGCCGCACCGACGGCTCGCCGCAGCTGTCGCCTGTCACGATGGGCCTCGACGCCGTTGGGCGCATCGTGATCGCCACCTACCCGGAACGGGCCAAGACGAAGAACGCGCGGCGCGACCCGAGTGCCTCGGTGCTCGTCCTGTCCGACGACTTCGGCGGGGAGTGGGTGCAGGTGTACGGGCGCGCCGAGGTGCTCGACCTCCCCGAGGCGCTCGAACCGCTCGTCGACTACTTCCGCGCGATCAGCGGTGAGCATCCCGACTGGGACGAGTACCGCGACGCGATGCAGCGCCAGGGGAAGTCCCTCGTGCGCGTGTCGATCGACCGGTGGGGGCCCGTGAGTCGCGGGGGCCTTCCGGCTCACCTCGTTCCGGACGCCTGAGCGCGCCTACTGCTCGCCGCGGCTCGCGGCGTCGATGCGCGCCATCACGTCGTCGTCGAGCAGGTCGAGCACATCGACGGCTCCGAGGTTCTCGTAGACCTGTGCAGCGTGGCTCGCGCCGGTGATGACGGTGGACACGTGGGGGTTCTTCGCGCACCAGGCGAGCGCGAGCTGCGACAGCTCGCACCCGAGGTCATCCGCGATGGTCTTGAGCTTGCGTACCTTCGCATTCGCGGCTGGATCGGTGAGCGCGTCGCG
The DNA here is from genome assembly GCA_038321755.1 of Acidimicrobiia bacterium. Lineage (GTDB taxonomy): Bacteria > Actinomycetota > Acidimicrobiia > IMCC26256 > PALSA-555 > JALHSW01. The sequence goes on from JBBQFJ010000080.1 coordinate 14,242, forward strand.
GAGCCACTCGTAGCCGGGAAGCGACGCCCGGGTGCCGTCCGGCACCCCGTCGAGGTACTTGCCGGTGAGCAGCCCCGAGGCGAGCGGGCTCCAGATCGTGAGACCGAGCCCCAGGTCGTCGTAGAGGCGGGCGTACTCGCGCTCGACGCGCCGCCGCTCGAACAGGTGATACTGCGGTTGTTCCATCACCGGCTTGTGGAGGTGGTGACGATCAGCGATGTCCCATGCGGCACGGATCTCCTCCGCGGTCCACTCCGACGTCCCCCAGTAGAGCGCCTTGCCGCTGGACACGATGTCGGACATCGCCCAGACCGTCTCCTCGATGGGCGTCTCGGGATCCGCGCGGTGACAGAAGAGGAGGTCGACGAAGTCGAGGCCGAGCCGCTCGAGCGAGCCGTCGATGGACTGCAACAGGTACTTGCGGTTCAGCGTGCTCTTCATGTTCACGTCGTCGTGCAGGCCCATGAACACCTTGGTGGAGATCACGTAGCTCCACCGTTCCCAGCCCAGCTCGGCGATCGCGTCACCCATGATCTGCTCCGACCGGCCGCCGGCGTAGACCTCGGCGTTGTCGAAGAAGTTCATGCCGCCTTCGCGTGCGGCGGCGAGACACTCGACCGCGGCGCTCGTGTCGATCTGCTGACCGAACGACACCCACGAGCCGAACGAGAGCACGCTGACCTTGAGGCCGGACCGTCCCAACCGTCGATATTCCATGTGTGCACCCTATGACGGAGCGACGGGCGACCGTTCACCCGGCTACCGTCCGCGGCGATGACGACAGGGGTGTC